>NZ_WKDV01000059.1:0-33582 GCF_021605825.1 Pseudomonas sp. PA-6-3C | reverse complement strand
GCCTGGGTCGGGGGCTGCTGCGCAGCCCAACGCAGGGCAAGCCTGCTCGCCACAGAAGCCTCTGTTCACCACAGGACTTGAAGGCGACGCAGACTGTGGCGAGCGAGCTTGCTCGCGCTGGGCTGCGAAGCGGCCCCAAAACCTGCCAATGAGGTCTGCCTGAGAGAACGCGTTGCCTGGGTCGGGGGCTGCTGCGCAGCCCAACGCAGGGCAAGCCTGCTCGCCACAGAAGCCTCTGTTCACCACAGGACTTGAAGGCGACGCAGACTGTGGCGAGCGAGCTTGCTCGCGCTGGGCTGCGCAGCGGCTCCAAAACCTGCCAATGAGGTCTGCCTGAGAGAACGCGCTGCCTGGGTAGGGGCTGCTGCGCAGCCCAACGCAGGGCAAGCCTGCTCGCCACAGAAGCCTCTGTTCACCACAGGACTTGGAGGCGACGCAGACTGTGGCGAGCGAGCTTGCTCGCGCTGGGCTGCGAAGCGGCCCCAAAACCTGCCAATGAGGTCTGCCTGAGAGAACGCGTTGCCTGGGTCGAGGGCTGCTGCGCAGCCCAACGCAGGGCAAGCCTGCTCGCCACAGAAGCGTCGCTCACCACGGGAACCTCACCGCAGGAAGTGCCGCCAGCTTTATTTCTTTTTCTTCTTATCGTGCTTGTCGGTCTTGTCGAACGCTTCTTCCAGCGCGCGGTTGATGGTGCGCAGCACCTTGACCCGCGCCCAGCGTTTGTCGTTGGCTTCCACCAGGGTCCAGGGCGACACTTCGGTGCTGGTGCGGTCGACCATGTCACCCACCGCCGCCCGGTAGTCATCCCACTTGTCGCGGTTGCGCCAGTCGTCTTCGGTGATTTTGAAGCGTTTGAAGGGAATTTCCTCACGGGCCTGGAAGCGTTCCAACTGCGTATCTTTGTCGATCGCCAGCCAGAACTTGACCACGATCACGCCCGCATCGCGCAGTTGCTCCTCGAAGTCATTGATCTCGCCATAGGCACGCATCCAGTCCGTCGGGGTGCAGAAGCCTTCGATGCGTTCCACCAATACGCGGCCGTACCACGAGCGGTCGAACACGGTGAACATGCCGCGAGCCGGAATCTTCTGCCAAAAGCGCCATAGATACGGCTGGGCGCGCTCGTCTTCACTCGGCGCGGCAATCGGCACGATATGGTACTGGCGCGGGTCCAGCGCTGCCGCCACGCGGCGGATCGCGCCGCCCTTGCCCGCCGCATCGTTGCCTTCAAACACGGTGATCAATGCGTGCTTGCGCATGCGCTTGTCGCGCATCAAGCCAGAGAAGCGCGCCTGCTCGGTAATCAGTTGCTCTTCGTAATCATCTTTTTCCAGGCGCTGGGTCAAATCGAGGCTGTCGAGCAGGCCCTTCTTGTCCACGGAGGCAATCAAAGGCGCCGGGTTCATGCCGCTGGCCTTGCCCTTGGGCAGCTTCAAGGCGTTTTGCAGGCTTTCGAGCAGGATCTTGCCCACCGTGAGGCTGCGGTAATTCGCATCCACGCCTTCGATCACATGCCACGGCGCGTAGTCACGGCTGGTACGGCGCAGGATGCGCTCGCCGAAATGCACAAACTTGTCGTAGGTTTCGGATTGCTGCCAGTCCAGCGGGCTGATGCGCCAGCTGTGCAGCGGGTCGTCGGCCAGCGCCTTGAGGCGTGCCTTCATCTGTTTCTTGGACAGGTGGAACCAGAACTTGAAGATCAGCGCGCCTTCATCACAGAGCATCTTTTCCAGGCGCTCGGCACCGGCGATGGCCTGGTCCAGGCGCGCGTCCTTGATCTGGCCATGCACGCGGCTTTGCAGCATCTGGCTGTACCAGTTGCCGAAAAAGATGCCCATGCGCCCCTTGGCCGGCAGCTGACGCCAATAGCGCCACGCCGGTGGGCGCGCCAGTTCTTCGTCAGTCTGCTGGTCAAAGGTGCGCACTTCGATCAGCCGTGGGTCCATCCATTCATTGAGCAGCTTGACGGTTTCGCCCTTGCCCGCGCCCTCGATGCCATTGATCAGGATGATCACCGGGAAGCGCTTCTGCTGTTGCAGTTCGTACTGTACTTCCAGCAAGGCTTCACGCAGGGCCGGCACTTCGGCGTCGTACGTGTCTTTATCGATGGCGTGACCGATTTCGGCGGATTCGAACATGGGCAGCTCCATTTCAAGATGGCTCAAGACTAGCGGATTGGGCACCACGCCACTCAAAGAATTCCAAAACAGTTGCCATGGATCAATCGCCGTCCCCTATGGCTAGTTCCCTGGCAGATGGCAAATGCCAAGGTCATGCTGCCTCAACATCTGCTGTGTGAGCCGCTCTACCACTTCGGTAATGGCCTGCCGGCGAGGCGAACGCAGGGCCTCCATTTGCTCAAGGTACTGCGCGTCGGTGAGATTCTGGCTGTTCTCAAAAAGTGCTTGCTGCTGCGTATCAAAGGGCTCTGTCGCCGACTCGAACGCACCGGAAAACTGCTGCTTGAGGTGGGTTTTCCAGAACGCCAACTGTGAAATAAAACGCAAGAACGTGGGGGACAGCTCTGCCGTGCGCACTTGGGAGTGCGCCACCTCCAGACTGTCGCTGGTCACATTGGCAAATTCTCCATATTGAATGTGCTTGGGCTGCCCCGGTAGCTGCAGGGTTTTGGCCAACCCTACCCGGAATGCCAGGCTGACTTCCAGCGGGTCCACGGACGCGTTTTCGACAGCGTAGGTGGCCGCAATTTTCTCCAACTCGCTGAGGCGAAACAACCCTCGGCCCAAGTTCAACAGCGCCCCGGAATTGCCTTTTACACGACCGGCCTGCTGCGTTGCCTTCTCGACCTCCTTGAGCACCTCCATCTGACTGAAAATCTGCGCGGCGTCGTCTGCGCAGTTCGCCGGATGAGCCGCCAGTTGAAAGACCTGCTCGCGCAGATCGGTACTGTCGTGGGTCGACTGCAACACGTCCCAGACCCGCCGGGTCAAGTCCTCGTGCACATGACGATTGTCGGCAGTACCGGACAGCTCAGCCAGCAAGTGGAACAACGGCGTCGAGTCCGGGTCATCCCGCAGGTTGGCCCACACGGTAGACTTGTGGGCCTCTCGGGCGGCCACCTCGTCCGGCAACCACAATGCCCTGGCCTTCAGTTCGGTAATACGTGGCTGATCGTCCTCTACAAACCCCATGCCAATTCCCACTTCGTCACGGTAACGCGTAAGCGCGGTTATCGTGGTACTGGAGAGCGGGTTGCCGCCCAGGTCAATCGACTGGCTGAAACTGCGTGACACCGTAAACAACCACTCAGGCAACACGGTGATCACGTTATCGCGCAGGTCCACTTGCTCCAGGTGAGCCAGGCGCCCAAGCCCTGCGGGTAAGTCGACGATTTTGGTGTCCTGCAACAACAGGGTGTGCAGGTCACGCATCCGGCTGACATCCACCAACTTGTCCAGCGGGTTGTGGCTCAGATCCAGCAGGCGCAACGTATTCAGGTCTGCCAGTTTCAGTCGGGTGTATTCGGTGAGCACAAGACGGTTGCGGGGCATCGACAAACTTTCCAGGTCGAGCATTCGCGAAAATACCTCCGGCAAGCGGGTCAGGCGGTTACGCCCCAGTTTCAAATGCTGCACGCCTTTAAAGCACTTCAGGAAATAGGCGACGTCATCGCCCAGTCGCATGTTCCTGAGTGACAACTGCCGAACATGGTCGAAACGTATGTCGGCTGGCAGCTTCGGCAGTGAGCCAACGCGCATCCCATCCAGGTTCAAACTGGCAACGGACGTCTGATGCTCATCCAGAGCAAAGCTTTGACGCCGCCAACACGCTTCAATGCGCTCAGCCACCTGCTGGCGGCTAGTACGAACGTCACTCAGGCCCGGCTGTGTCTCCATGCCCTGGATATCGGTTTTCCAATGCTTGAGCAGCGCGCGCAAATGACCGAGTTCTGCCTTCAAACGTTTGACCGCCTTGGCCCGGGCCAGATGGTCAGCGCCCAACGTCATCAATAGCGAAGACACTTGAGCCTCACTGAACAATGGGTACAAACGCTTTACCTTACGCACCAGTGCGGCTGGATGAACCAACGGCCCCGTCGGCAAATCGGCCATTTCACAACTCACCCCCTGCGACGCCGGTTCGCTGACCTGGCTGGAAAAAGCCTCGACAGCCAGTTCCCGATCGCCTTTCGCTTGCGAGGCACTCATGTATCGCAAACGCCAAATGTTACTGGCGTCCTTCAGCGGCAATCCCAATGCCACTCGCTGGCCATCCATCAGCGTTGCATCGATCGCCTCGAACAGGCCGTCCGGCCCGGCATAAGGTCCGCCGAGACTGCGGCCGTTGTCGTTGAACGCTTCAAACCCTGCGTTCGACCTGACTACTACTCGCCGCACACCAGCGTCTTTGAACGCGCCCAAGGCCAACAAGTCGCCTTGAGGCGAGTCCTGGCGCAACTCAAGCCGCAGCTCTGCCCCCCACCCCGCCAAGCGCGGCATTGTCCGAACAGCGATGAGGGCAGTATCCAGGCTGGCCAACTCTGGCTGCTCAAACCCCATCAAGGCGCGGTCCAGGCGTTGTGCCTCAAGAGCACGTTGCACTGACTCGGCCAACGCCATGGGAACCCGTTGATTATCGCGCAGGGACTCACGCTGCACGGTGGTCGTTTCGGCCATCAATTCGCGCATCAGCGTGCAGGGCAATTGCGGGTAGGTGCGCCTGAGCAACGCCCATTCCGGCGGTACGGGCCGATCATAGGTCTGATACAACTGCTCAAACAGCGGCTTGCGATCAGCCTTCAGATGCGCGAGCAACTGACGCGCCAGCACGGTGTGCGCCTGATCGGCGTCTACGCCCTCTCCCAACAAGCCGGCCTTTTGAGCGTCATCCAGCCCGGACAACAGCACTTCAAACACTTTCCCCTCACTGAGCATCGGCTCGGTGATCGTCAAACGCAGGCCTGCATCGTAAGGTTCGCTGGCAGGGTAACGCGCCTTGACACTGCGCTTTGCATCCAGCACCTCAAAATAGCGCCCCGCGGGCCACCCCGGTAACAGGGGCAAGGCATGCATCTGCAAGGTCGAGTTTTCAATGTTGGGGGAAGCACCGCTTTCCAACTGCCAGTTCAAATCGCGAATGGACTGATCGAGCCTGAAACGTTCGTACAGATCGCGAAAGCGTGCGGGAAACGGCAGACACTCCTGGGCCTGATAGACGCCCCAATCATCGGGCAAATCCATAATGGCCTTGATCTGTAGAAGTTTGCGAGGAGGGAGCGAAGAGCCGGGACCTGTCGGTTTCAACCGCGAAAAAAGATACTCCGGGTTCTCCCACTCGTCGGGCTTCTCGAACGCAAAACGCCAGCTACCTTCACCGTTATGCAGCAATTTCGGGCGATAAGCCGTCTGCCGCACCGGGTGGCTGGCCCGCCATTGATCCAGTTTCGCGTCGAACGCGATCCGGTGGATACAGTCATTGACCTTGACGTACGAATGCCCCTCCACCTTGTAGATTCCCGACGCGTCGGCAACCTGCTCGTCGCCAAGGCGCTGATCATGGACGTATTGCGTGGTATCCGGACGCCACAGCCGCTGGTTGCCCACAGCGGGGTTTATCACCTCGAATTTACGGAAAAAACCATTCAGATTAAGGCCGGTACGCTGCATGGCCGAACCGACAACCTTGCTCCCTGCCGCGAACAACACCATCGACGTGATGTTTTGCGCGATCACTGCCAACTGCTGGAACGCCTCATTCTTATCACCACGGCGCCAGTCTTCAATGCCCTCATAGAGTTCGCCGAGCATCTGGCCTACCGCCACGGCTGTCATCAATAACCCCAGCTCCGGGACGACAAACCCTGCGAGGTTGAGCACCGTCAAACCGGCGTCCAGATACGTCTGCAAGCGCTGCTCACGGACGTCCTCATCGACCTCGGCCACCGGCACCGCCAGGGCCCGTGCATCGGCTTGCAGCTTTGCGGCGTAAGTGTCGAAAAAGTGCCGCGCCAGGCTGGCCGTAATGGGGTTGGCGTCCAGCGCCCCCAGGCTCTGGGCTTGATCGAAACGGGTGAAGAACCCAACCCGGTCCCCCTGGCTCAGGTAACGCGTAAAGAAGGCACGGTACGCGGCCAGTGCAAGCTTGCGCTTGAGGTAGACCTGAAAGTCGTCAAGCGAGGCATACTCAAAGAATGGCCGTTCCGGTTCATTGGGCATGTACACCACACAAGGCGCTTGCGGGTATTGCGCAATCGAGCGAGCGGAAAATACCAGAATGCTCCACAGGCATCCGCCCTGGGTATTGAGCCCTTGCCAAATGACCGGGCGCCCGTCGTACAGCACCCCTTCGGCCTGGGCCTGGGACGGCGTCAATTGGCGGTCCAGCAATGTGCACAACATCGCGTAGGTGCCTTGGGTAATGTCCCCTCGCATCAAGGCAATATGGGCGTCGACTTTTACGTCCAGGATTTTCATCCGGCCGATATCGGTCGCTACATTATTGAGGTAAGGCTTATCACCTGCCGGGTCGCTGTCAAGTTTAAGCACGTCACTGATGTGCTGCTGATACAAGCGGCCAAGATCCAGGGCGCGACACCCCTGCGCAAACTCGAGGGGTGTAATGCCAATGACTTCACGATCAGCAGACCCCGACTGCAACAGCGACCCGACGGGAAAGTGCTGCGCCCGGGCTTCATCCTCTGAGAAATTCTGCATCGCCACATGCAGCAGGCTGTCCTGCACCAACCTCACCGTCTTCACATACTTCAATGGCAAGACCTCTTTCTCGTATTCGTTTACCGCACGAATAAAAAGATCTTTTTTGGGGTCCACAACCCGTTGCCATCGCGTAGAGCAGTATTGCTTGAGCCGCTCACTGCAAAACTCATCCAGCGCCTGCAATGGCTTCAATCGCTCGGCGACGGCTGCCTGGGCATCTGCAACCTGCAGGGCATCTTTAGTCAATGCATCCAGCACGCCGGGCGGCGCGTTGACCATCCAGCCAGGCAGTTGCTTTTGCAGCACCTGAGCTTTGTCCAGATCGCCCGTCATTTCCAGCAAGGCCGCTTGCAGCTGGCTCTGGGTCAATTGGCTCAGTTTATTGTTCAAATCATCCTGGGTGCGCATCAGCAATATCCTTTATTGCCTATCAATCAAGGAATGACGATACCGCAGCAATCTGCCCAGGATTAGCGCTGATTGTTGATGGCTTGGAGGCTGCGCACAGCAGTTTTTTCCATGCAAAATCTATTGGGTTACCACCCGCAATCAGCCCTCTGCCCCGTGATCGGCTAGAATGGCCGCCTTGCCTTTGTCTGCTTTTTTTATGAGTCGCCCATGAACCCCATCACCCACGCCCAGCTCGATTGGGATGACCAAGGTCGACCGCACTCGCGGGTCTTCGATGATGTGTACTTCTCCGACAAGTCGGGCCTTGAAGAAACCCGCTATGTGTTCCTTGAACAGAACCGCTTGCAGGCGCGCTTTGCGGCCCTGCCGGTGGGTGGGCGACTGGTCATTGGCGAGACCGGCTTCGGCACGGGTTTGAATTTTCTCTGCGCCTGGCAACTGTTTGAACAGCACGCCGTGGCCGGTGCGCGACTGCACTTCGTCAGTGTGGAAAAGTACCCTCTGAGCCACACCGACCTGCAACGCGCCCTGGCCCTTTGGCCGGAACTCAGTGCCTTCGCCGAGCAACTGTTGGCTCAGTACATTGCGATCCATCAAGGCTTCCAGCGCCTGGTGCTGGATAACGGCCGAGTGACCCTGACGCTGTTGATCGGCGACGCCCTGGAGCAATTGCCGCAACTGGACGCGCAAATCGACGCATGGTTTCTCGACGGTTTTGCCCCGGCCAAGAACCCCGACATGTGGACCGCTGAGTTGTTCGCCGAACTGGCGCGCCTGGCGGCACCGGGTTCGACCATCAGCACCTTCACCAGCACCGGCTGGGTACGCCGGCTGATCAATGCCGCCGGGTTCAAGATGAAACGCACACCGGGCATCGGCCATAAATGGGAAATACTGCGCGGTGAGTTCCTCGGCTGGCCCGAAGATACGCCACCGCCGGCCACACCCAAACCCTGGTTTGCGCGCCCGGCAGGCATCGCAGGCGAACGCCACGCCATGGTCATCGGCGGCGGCCTGGCCGGTTGCGCCACCGCCGCCAGCCTGGCCGCTCGCGGTTGGCGCGTGAGCTTGCTGGAACGTCACGCCGCCCTGGCCCAGGAAGCATCGGGCAACCCGCAGGGCGTGCTGTACCTCAAGCTGTCGGCCCATGGCACAGCATTGTCGCAGCTGATACTCAGCGGTTTCGGCCACACCCGGCGCCTGCTGGAGCACTTGCAGCGCGGCGTTGACTGGGACGGTTGCGGTGTCCTGCAACTGGCGTTTGACGCCAAGGAAGCCCAACGCCAGGCGCAACTGGCCGAGGCCTTCGCACCGGATCTGTTGCACCTGCTGGGTCGCGAGCAGGCTCAACAACAGGCCGGCATACAATTGGCCCAGGGCGGGCTGTTTTTCCCCGAAGGTGGCTGGGTACATCCACCGGCGCTGTGCCAATGGCAAGCCACGCATCCGCTTATCAAGGTGCTTACCCATCACGAGGCGCTGGAGCTGCACCGCGTCGACGACCAGTGGCAAGCCCGTGACGGCGATGACGTACTGGCAAGCGCCAACGTGGTTGTGCTGGCCGGTGCAGCCGAAATCAAGCGATTCCCGCATAGTGCGGGCTTGCCGCTCAAGCGCATTCGCGGGCAGATCACACGTTTGGCGCAAACTCCGGCGAGTGCGGCATTGGCCACCGTGGTGTGCGCCGAAGGTTATGTGGCACCGGCGCGCCTTGGCGAACACACCTTGGGCGCCAGTTTTGATTTCAACAATGAAGACCTCACCCCCACCCTCGCCGAGCACACGGGCAACCTTGCGATGCTGCGGGAGATTTCCGAAGACCTGCTGCTGCGTCTTGGCGCTGACTCACTAAACGCCGAACACTTGCAAGGCCGCGCCGCCTTTCGTTGCACCAGCCCTGACTACCTGCCAATCGTCGGCCCCTTGGCCGAAAGCGCTGCGTTCCAACAGGCTTATGCCGTACTGGGCAAAGACGCCCGGCAAGTCCCGGATACGCCCTGCCCGTGGCTGCCGGGCCTGTATATCAACAGCGGCCACGGTTCACGCGGGCTGATCACCGCGCCCCTGTGCGGCGAACTGCTGGCCGCCTGGTTGAGCGACGAACCGCTGCCGGTGCCGGCCAGCGTGGCCGAAGCCTGCCACCCGAACCGGTTTGCCTTGCGCGCGCTGGTTCGAGGAAAACCGGCGACACGCTGATCGCCGTGAGGGAAGAAACGACGCCGTCGCGAGCATCGCGGCTATTTGCCTTATAACTTATCGGTCTAAAACTCCACGCATAGCACTGGGTCAGTTTCTGGGTACGCGCCCTGTCGGGCGTATCGAGTATTGCCCTCCCCAACGGAAAAACCGGTAAGGAATTTATGTGTGGACTAGCTGGCGAGTTACGCTTTGATCATCAACCTGCCGACCTGGCAGCCGTAGAGAGAATCACCCATCACCTTGCCCCGCGAGGCCCGGACGCCTGGGGCTTCCATGCCCAAGGGCCGATTGCCCTGGGCCACCGCCGCCTGAAGATCATGGACCTGTCGGACGGCTCCGCCCAACCGATGGTCGACGCCCAGCTGGGGCTGTCCCTGGCGTTCAATGGTGCAATCTATAATTTCCCGGAATTGCGTGAAGAGCTGGAAGCCCTGGGCTACGCCTTCTATTCCGGCGGTGACACCGAAGTGCTGCTCAAGGGCTATCACGCCTGGGGCGAAGCCTTGCTGCCCAAGCTCAATGGCATGTTTGCCTTTGCCATCTGGGAGCGTGACGCGCAGCGCCTGTTTATCGCCCGTGACCGTCTGGGTGTGAAGCCGTTGTACCTGTCGCGCACCGGCCAGCGCCTGCGTTTTGCCTCAGCGCTGCCGGCCCTGCTTAAGGGCGGCGATATCAACCCGATCCTGGATCCGGTCGCACTCAACCACTACCTCAATTTCCACGCCGTGGTGCCTGCACCGCGCACCTTGCTGGCAGGCATCGAAAAACTGCCGCCGGCAAGCTGGATGCGCATCGACGCAAACGGCAACACCGAGCAGAAAACCTGGTGGACCCTGCCTTACGGCCCGCACGAGGATGAAAAAAACCTCAGCCTCGAAGACTGGACCGACCGCGTGCTCGACAGCACCCGCGAAGCCGTGGCGATCCGCCAACGTGCGGCCGTGGATGTCGGCGTGCTGCTCTCGGGCGGTGTCGATTCGAGCATGCTGGTGGGCCTGCTGCGGGAAGTCGGCGTGCAGGATTTGTCGACCTTCTCCATCGGTTTTGAAGACGCCGGTGGCGAACGTGGCGACGAGTTCCAGTATTCGGATTTGATCGCTAAACACTACGGCACCCGTCACCACCAGTTACGCATCGCCGAAAGCGAAATCATCGAGCAACTGCCGGCAGCGTTCCGTGCCATGAGCGAGCCGATGGTCAGCCATGACTGCATCGCCTTCTACCTGTTGTCGCGGGAAGTGGCCAAACATTGCAAAGTGGTGCAAAGCGGCCAGGGCGCGGATGAACTGTTCGCCGGTTACCACTGGTACCCGCAGGTGGACGGCGCCAACGACCCGTATGCCGCCTACCGAGACGCATTTTTCGACCGCAGCTACGACGACTATGCCGCCACCGTCGCGCCAAAATGGCTGACCGCCAACGACGCCGCCGGTGACTTCGTGCGCGAACATTTCGCCATGCCCGGCGCGGACGCCGCCGTGGACAAGGCCTTGCGTCTGGACAGCACCGTGATGCTGGTGGACGACCCGGTCAAACGCGTCGACAACATGACCATGGCCTGGGGCCTGGAGGCGCGCACGCCGTTCCTGGACTACCGCCTGGTAGAACTGTCAGCCCGTGTGCCAGGCAAATTCAAATTGCCCGATGGCGGCAAGCAGGTGCTCAAAGAAGCCGCGCGCCGAGTCATCCCCAGCGAAGTCATCGACCGCAAGAAAGGCTACTTTCCGGTGCCGGGCCTCAAGCATTTGCAGGGCGATACCTTGAACTGGGTGCGCGATCTGCTGATGGACCCAAGCCAGGATCGCGGCCTGTTCAACCCGGCCATGCTTGACCGCCTGCTGACCGACCCGCAAGGCCAACTGACGCCGCTGCGCGGCTCCAAACTATGGCAGCTGGCAGCGCTGAACCTGTGGCTCAGCGAACAAGGAATCTGATCGATGAAACCTCTTGCAGCGGCTTACAGCCAACGCTTGCTCAAGGGCCAGGCGCCGACCTACGAGCGCCTGCAGGCGCGCCTGGCTGAAGACGGCAGCCCACTGGGCGCCGAGCCGATTGCCGTGCATTGCGGCTGGGGCCGGTTATTGATCGGGCATACCTTCCCGGACCCGGCCAGCCTGGCCCAGGAGCTGCTCAATGAGCAGGCCGGCGAGCGCGACATCGCGCTGTACGTGGCGGCGCCCCAGCAAATCCTCGGGATTGACCCGCAGCAGTTGTTCCTCGACCCCTCCGACACCTTGCGCCTGTGGTTCAGCGATTACCGCCCCGCTACGCGGGTATTTCGCGGCTTTCGCATTCGCCGCGTGCAAACCGACGCCGATTGGCGGGCGGTCAACCAACTCTACCAAGGCCGTGGCATGTTGCCCGTCGACGCCAAGCGCCTGACACCACGCCATCAAGGCGGCCCGGTGTATTGGCTGGCCGAGGATGAAGACAGCGGCGCGGTGATCGGCAGCGTGATGGGCCTGAACCATCAAAAAGCCTTCCACGACCCGGAAAACGGTTGCAGCCTGTGGTGCCTGGCGGTCGACCCGCAGTGCACGCGCCCCGGTGTGGGCGAGGTGCTGGTGCGCCACCTGGTGGAGCATTTTATGAGCCGTGGCCTGAGCTATCTCGACCTGTCGGTGCTGCACGATAACCGTCAGGCCAAAAGCCTCTACGCCAAGCTCGGTTTTCGCGCGCTGACCACCTTTGCGATCAAGCGCAAGAACGGCATCAACCAGCCGCTGTTTCTCGGCCCCGGCCCGCAGGCAGGCTTTAACCCGTATGCGCGCATCATTGTCGAAGAAGCCCATCGACGTGGCATTGATGTGCAAGTGGATGACGCCGACGCCGGCCTGTTCACCCTCAGCCACGGCGGGCGCCGTGTGCGTTGCCGCGAGTCGTTGAGCGACCTGACCAGCGCCATCAGCATGACCCTGTGCCAGGACAAGAGCCTGACCCACAAGACGCTCAGCGCAGCGGGGTTGAAACTGCCGTCGCAACAATTGGCCGGCAGTGCCGACGACAACCTGGAGTTTCTCGACGAGCATCAGCGCATCGTGGTCAAGCCGCTCGATGGCGAACAAGGCCAAGGCGTGGCAGTGGATCTGCAGACCATCGAGGAGGTGCAAAAAGCCATCGAGACGGCGCGTCAATTCGACAGCCGTGTGCTGCTCGAAAGTTTCCACGAAGGCCTCGACCTGCGCATCCTGGTGATCGGCTTTGAGGTAGTTGCCGCTGCAATTCGGCGCCCGGCCGAGGTTACCGGTGATGGTCAGCACTCTATCGGTGCTTTGATCGAAGCCCAGAGCCGTCGCCGCCAGGCGGCCACCGATGGTGAAAGCAAAATCCCGCTGGACGCCGAAACCCAACGCACGTTGCACGCCGCCGGTTACGACTACAGCAGCATCTTGCCCCGTGGCCAAACCCTGGCGGTGCGCCGTACCGCCAACCTGCATACCGGCGGTTGCCTGGAAGACGTCACCGCGATCCTGCACCCGACATTGGTAGACGCCGCCGTGCGCGCCGCCCGTGCATTGGACATTCCCATGGTCGGCCTGGACCTGATGGTGCCCGCCGCCGACCAGCCCGAGTATGTGTTTATCGAAGCCAACGAACGCGCCGGGCTGGCTAATCACGAACCGCAACCGACAGCGGAGAAGTTTGTGGATTTGTTGTTTCCGCACAGTCAGCCGACGGCTTGAGTGATGTGTTGCCTGGACTGGCGCCATCGCGGGCAAGCCCGCTCCCACAGTTTGATCGCGTTCCAATGTGGGAGCCGGGCTTGCCCGCGATGAGGCCGGCACAGCCTATGAACCTCTCAGCACCTCATCGAAACCATCGATGCCCTCAACTCATCAGGAGTTTCCATGACCCGAACCATCCCCGAACCGGATCTCAACTACCTGCAGAAAGTGCTGCTGGAAATGCTTGCCATCCCCAGCCCCACGGGGTTCACCGACACCATCGTGCGCTACGTCGCCGAGCGCCTGGAAGAGCTGGGCATTCCCTTTGAAATGACCCGGCGCGGCACCATCCGCGCCACGCTAAAGGGCCAGAAAAACAGCCCCGACCGCGCTGTTTCCGCGCACTTGGACACCATCGGCGCCGCCGTGCGTGCGATCAAAGACAACGGCCGCTTGACGCTCGCACCGGTGGGCTGCTGGTCGAGCCGTTTTGCCGAAGGCAGCCGTGTCAGCCTGTTTACCGACAACGGCGTGATCCGTGGCAGCGTGCTGCCGTTGATGGCCTCCGGGCACGCGTTCAACACCGCCGTAGATGAAATGCCGGTGAGCTGGGACCACGTGGAATTGCGCCTGGACGCCTACTGCGCCACCCGCGCCGATTGCGACTCGTTAGGCATCAGCATCGGTGACTACGTGGCGTTCGACCCACTGCCGGAATTCACCGAGAGCGGGCATATCAGCGCCCGCCACCTGGACGATAAAGCCGGTGTGGCCGCCCTGCTTGCCGCACTCAAGGCGATTGTCGACAGCGGCGAACCGTTGCTGATCGACTGCCACCCGCTGTTCACCATCACCGAAGAAACCGGCAGTGGCGCCGCCGCCGCCCTGCCCTGGGACGTCAGTGAATTTGTCGGTATCGACATCGCCCCGGTCGCGCCCGGCCAGCACTCCAGCGAACACGCGGTGAGTGTGGCGATGCAGGATTCCGGCGGGCCGTATGACTATCACCTGTCCCGTCACTTGCTGCGCCTGGCATCGGAGAATGAACTGCCGGTGCGCCGCGACCTGTTTCGCTATTACTTCAGCGACGCCCACTCGGCAGTCACCGCCGGCCACGATATTCGCACCGCGCTGCTGGCGTTTGGCTGCGATGCGACCCATGGCTATGAGCGCACACACATTGACAGCCTGGCCGCACTCAGCCGCCTGTTGGGCGCGTACATCCTCAGCCCGCCGGTATTTGCCAGCGACGCACAGCCGGCCCAGGGTTCGCTGGACCGGTTCAGCCATCAGATCGAGCACGAAACGCAAATGGAGAGCGACACCCGCGTGCCGTCGGTGGACAGCCTGGTCGGACAGAAGTCCTGACACTGGCAACTACTGGTAACTGATGGTAACTGCTGGTCACAAAGGCCCCGGCGCAGTAGCATCGCCGGGTTCCTACCTCCGAGGCTTGTATGCTGATTCCCTACGACGCGCTTGAAGTCGACACCCTGACCCGCCTCATCGAAGACTTCGTCACCCGCGACGGTACCGACAATGGCGACGACACGCCCCTGGAAACCCGCGTACTGCGCGTGCGCCAAGCGCTGACCAAGGGCCAGGCCCTGATCGTGTTCGACCCGGAGAGCGAGCAATGCCAGTTGATGCTCAAGCACGACGTGCCCAAGCATCTGTTTGACTGAGCAGGGTTCAGCGGTTGGGTTCGGCATGGGTTTCTGTGGCCTGGCGTTCGAGGATCTTGCGATACACCTCGGCCCGATGGACATTCACACCCACCGGGGCGTCGATGCCGAATTTCACTTGGGTACCGTTGAGTTCGAGGATGTGCAGGGCGATGTCATCGCCGATGGAGATGACTTCGCCCACAGCGCGGCTTAAGACCAGCATGGCGGTTGTCCTTTTGGAGTGACAGGACCTTGACCATGCGCGATTGGATTTGGCGCAGCAATGGCTTGCAGTAAAATCAGGAAAGGCCTACGTAGCCCGGTAATTTTTCTGACAGACAAGCCCCAGTTTCTGATCGTTCCCACGCTCCGCGTGGTAACGCATCCGGTGACGCTCCGCGTCACGCCTTCAAAAGCGGGACGCGGAGCGTCCGGGGCGGCATTCCCACGCGGAGCGTGGGAACGATCATCATCAGCCCTTGGTTGCCTGGGCCTTGGCGCGCATCTTGTCGGCCATCAGCGTCATCTCGTCATACAGCAACTGCGGGTTCTTTTGCTTCAACGCCCACGCCATGCGCCCCTGCTCGTGGGGCAAAATCATGAACTCCCCTTCTGCCACCCGCTGATAAATGTAATCGGCAATATCCGCCGCCGAAATCGGTGAACTCTCCAGCAACTTGCCGACCTGCGCCTTCATCGCAGGCGTTGGCCCACGGAATGAATCCAGCAGGTTGGTCTGGAAAAACGACGGGCATACCACATGCACACCGACTTCCTGCTGCTTGAGTTCCACCAGCAAACTCTCCGACAACGCCACCACACCGGCCTTGGCCACGTTGTAGTTGCTCATTGCCGGCCCCTGCATCAGCGCAGCCATGGACGCGATGTTGATAATCCGCCCTTTGCTCTTTTCCAGCAGCGGCAGGAACGCCTTGCAGCCCTTGACCACGCCCATCAAGTTGATCGCAATCTGCCAGTCCCAATCTTCCAGGGACAATTCGGCAAAAAAACCACCCGAGGCCACGCCAGCGTTATTGACGATCACATCAATGCCGCCCAGCTTCACTTCGCAAGCCTGGGCAAAGGCGGTGAGCTGGCTGTAGTCACGCACGTCGCAGCGCTGGATAAAGCCATCGCCACCGGCCTCGCGCACCAGCTTCAGGGTTTCCTGCAAGCCTGGCTCGCTGACGTCCGACAAGGCCAACTGCCAACCCTCGCGTGCCCAGCGCAGCGCGATTTCGCGACCCAGGCCGGATCCGGCGCCAGTGATCATCATGCGATTTTGCATAGGTAAGTAGCCTTGTAGTTCACGGAAGAAGTGATCGGCAGTGTAGCGAAGGTTTTTCCTGCACCCACGCACCATCCAATTGATGAATGCCTCAGGCAAACCGCCAGCCAGGTAGCAGCCCGGCTTATAGCGTAAGTTCAATCTTTTTCAACTAAGTGCCCATTATTGCGAACGCATTAAAAGAAATAAGCCAGTGTGCGAAATGCTTTAAGAAACTATGGAATTTTCTCCACAACGGCACAGTCGGAGTTGTTAAGGCGTCCGTAAATAAACCCACGGGCCTGTCGTTAAACAACCGGTCTTTTCAGAAGGCCTACAAGGAAAAAAACATGAGCCTGATTCTGATCATAATTCTGATCCTGCTGCTGGTCGGCGGCCTGCCGGTGTTCCCGCACTCTCGTAACTGGGGCTATGGGCCGTCGGGTATTCTGGGTGTGGTACTGGTGGTACTGTTGGTGCTGTTGCTACTCGGCCGGATATAAAATCCGGACAAAAAAAAGAGGCCTTCTAGAAGGCCTCTTTTTTTATGCCCGGATTATTAGTCCGGCTTGCCGTCGATCACACCGGCGGTGTTATCCAACAGGCTCTTGGTGGCCGTCTGCAGGAACGACTCAAGTTTCTGTTTCAGCGCGGCTTCGTCCGGCGATTCAGGAATCACCTTACCGGTCGGGTTAGCGCCCAGTTCGTATTCCCACAGTTTCGGTGGCATCTCTTTAGGCAGTACCAGGATGCGGTCAGCAGTGACCAGGGCGACGGTCTGGTCGCTGCCCGACGGTTTGATCACGCCAAAGCCCTTGTCGCCTTCCGGCAGGTTCAACAAGTCGCGGCCCCAGCACTGGTGCAAGGTGTCGCCACCCAGGCGGCCCATGATGGTCGGCACGATGTCGATCTGGGTACCCACGGTGTGGTCACGCTCGCCGAACTTCTCCTGCATGCCCGGTGCAATCATCAGCATCGGTACGTTGAAGCGGCCCAGGTCCATCTCGGTGATCTGCTGTTCATTACCAAAACCGTGGTCACCCACGATCACGAACAGGGTTTCCTTGAAGTACGGCTCTTTACGCGCCTTTTCAAAGAACTGGCCCAAGGCCCAGTCGGAGTAACGCATGGCCGTCAAATGCTCGTTGAGGCTGCCACGGTCGGTGACTTTCTCGACCGGCAAGGGCGTCGGCAACGCATACGGCGTGTGGTTGGACAGGGTTTGCAGCAGGGCGTAGAACGGCTTGCCGCCTTCGCGGGCCTTCAATTCTTCCAGGCCACGGTTGAACATGTCCTGGTCGGACACGCCCCACGTCGGGTCGGAGAACACCGGGTTAACGAAGTCGTTGCGCCCGATGAAGTTGGTCATGCCCTGGTTGCTGAAGAAGCCCGACTGGTTGTCCCAGGCGAAATCGCCGTTGTAGACATACACGTCGTCAAACTTGCGCGCGCTGAGCAACTGCGGCAGGCCCGACAGCTTGTGGCTGCCTTCCGGGGTCTGCATCAGGTATTCGAAACCCGGCAGGTTCGGGAAGCACGCCATGGTGGCGAACATACCCTGATGGGTGTGGGTGCCGTTGGAGAAGAAACGGTCGAACAACAGGCCTTCCTTGGACAGTTTGTCGAAGTACGGCGTGATGTTGCCTGGGCGGCCCAGTGCGCCGACCGAGTGACCGGCGAAGCTTTCCATCAGGATCACCACGACGTTCTTGATCGGCAGGGTTTTCTCGGCCGGTGGCGTGTAGTCACGGCGCACGGCGGCGGTGTCGGTATCCACCAGTTTCTCTTGCGGCAACACCAGCATGTCACGCACGGTCTGGGTAGCCTGCGGCTGGTCCAGCGTGGCTTTCCAGATATTCGAGCGCTCTTCGGAGAAACGCGACTTGGCTGCGGCGATCAACGACAGGGTGCCGTTCAAGCCCAACTGGTTGGCGAAGTTCGAGTCGGTGGTGTAGACATCACCCCAGCGCAGCGGCGGGCCTTGGCGCAGGGTGCCACGAATGGCGACCACGGCGATCAGCAGGCACACCACGAACACCGCAATGCGGCTGTACCACGGAGCAACCTGGCGAGTGCCGACGGTGCCGCCGCTGAACGGACCACGTGGGCGTGTCGCACGGTCGGCGCCCTTGAAGGCGATGCTCAGGATCAGCGTGCCTACGGCCCAGGCCAGCAGGTAGCGCACCACCGGGAAACCGTACCAGAGCATGCTCATCACGGTTTTCGGGTCTTCCTTCACGTATTGGAAGACCAGGCCGTTGAGGCGCTGGTGAAACTCGCGGTAGAAGTCCATCTCCATCAGGCCCAGGAACAGGGCAATGCTGGACGCGATGGTCAGCCAAAAACGGAAGAACCCGCGCGCCGCCATGGCCCGTACGCTGAACAAGGCCAGCAGCAGCGGAACCAGTGCGTACATCACAAAGCGGATGTCGAAGCGCGTGCCGTTGACGAAGGCCTCGAGGAAGGTCGAGGCCGGCGTGTCGAGGATCATCTCGCGGTTGTAGACCAGCAGCGCCAGGCGCAGCAGGGAGAACATCACCATCATGACCAGCGCGCAAAGCAGCGTGTATGCCAGATGGGATTTGACGGTCGGTTGCAGCAAGCGATTAGAAGCTCGCTGCTGACTCAGGGCGTCCGGGTTTGCCATGTCGTTCTAGGACCCATTGGAAGTTTAAGTTTCGAAATTATGCAGTGGCGTCCGTCCCTCGCCCAGGCTGGCTGGGGTAGGCGGTTAACGCGGTGGCGCAAATGGTGCCCGATCAATGGCATCAACGCTATTAATTACTGAACGTGCGCCGTGGCCCGGCCTTTAATGGCACGTGAGTTAGAGCCTTGGGAGAGCCGTAAAACCGCCGAATTGTCTTGGAAAAGATGTGAAAATTGTGTGCAGCGAATAGTTTCGACACACAAAATCCTGAGTACGCTGGAAACCACTGTGGGAGCGGGTTTGCCCGCGATTGCAGTGTGTCAGTCAAAACATCTGATACTGATACACCGCTATCGCGGGCAAGCCCGCTCCCACATTGACTGTGCCCACTCTAGATGGAGTGGGCGAACGATCAGATCCGCACGTTACCGCGCGGCCCGGCAATCGCCCAGATAATCAGGCCCAGTACCGGCAGCAACAGGATCAGCAGGATCCACAGCACTTTGGCGCCGGTGCTGGCGCCACTTTTGAACACGTTGATGATCGCCCAGATATCCAGCGCCAGGATGATCAGGCCGATAAGACCGTTGAAAGTGGAACCCATGGTGTCGCTCCTAAGTGAGGGCATGCACTTGTAGGATAGTCAGCGTTTGCCTGGGTTCCGTTTTATTTCAGACGTGCACAGCGACTTTCAAGGCTTCCAGTGACGGCTCGGCCTTGATCCCCACTTCGGCGCACAGTTGCAACACGCGCGGCAGGTCATTGCCGTACACCAGCACCGCCTGGATCTCGTCATCGAGCAATTGGCTGAAGTTAAGCAACACATAGCCGCCATCTTCGGGGCTCAACGCGCTCATCTGGATCTGGATGCGGTTCAGCGCGGTGAGGTCTTCGGTCTTGGCCAACTGCTTGGGCTTGAGGTTGAACGCCACGCCCGGGCCGAACGAGGCGACGATCTGCGCGAACAGATCGCCATAGGTGTCGGCCTGGAACAGCACCGTGTCCGGCAGGCTGCCAACCACTACCCACTCACCCAGAGGGATAGGGAACGTGTCGTCGTAGTTGATATCCGGGTTCGCCGCCAGAAACGCCACCGGGTCCGCGTAGGCTTGGGCGGCTTCTGTGGCGATGCGCGCCACCTCGTCCTCGCCCATGACGCCGGCGCTGATTTTGCTGATAAGTTCGACGAGGGCGGTTTGCATGGGAAGGTCCTGTGGCGGGCTGGTTTTTGAGGGCGCGTAGCCTACACCAGTTTCTGCAACCGTGCCGCCGTATCCGCCGCGCCCATGGTTTGCGCGGCAGCCAGCGCGGTCGCGCCCTGGGCATCGACGGCCTTGGGGTTGGCGCCCTGGCCGAGCAGGTAGTCGACCATTTCAACGCGGTTGAACATAGCGGCCAGCATCAGCGCTGTGCGCCCGTCCGGGGAGGTTGCATCCACCGGCGCGCCGCCGTCGATCAACGCCTTCACCACCGGCAGGTTGCCTTTGAACGCTGCACCGGCGATCGGCAGCTGATTTTTGTCGTTGGCAATCAGTGGGTCGGCTTTGAACTCGAGCAACACTTTTACCGCTTCGACATGGCCGTGGTAGGCAGCGAGCATCAATAAGGTGTCGCCGTTGTGATTACGAAAATTGGCCGGCAAGCCTTTGGCCAGCAGCGCAGCCAGCATCGCTGCATCGCCTTTGCGGGCCACATCAAAAACCTGCTCGGCGAATTCGGCGGCTTCATCGTCGGTCATTTGTTTGGGCTGGTCTGACATGCGGGGGCTCCTTGTCTGCGAATGTGTATAAGGCGCTCAGTGTCGCGAGGGAGTTCCCCGCTGTCATGGCTTTTTTGTCAAAAGCATTCATAGCCAGAATCAATAACGGAACTGCCCGCCCTGGATCTGCGCCAGTAATAGCCCGGTGACCGGTACATAACTGTCGGAGCCGGGCAGCCACGCGTACACCGGGTCGTTACCGGCCTTGTCCGGGTCGAAGGCTTCCTCCTTGAGCTTGACCTTCTGGTATTTGAAGGTGCCAGTGGTTTCCATCTTGACCTTGATGCGCAAAAACAACGGCACCGCATAGTGCGGCAACTGGCCGTGGGCAAACTGCAACAGCTCACGCATGTCCAGGGCCGCCAAGGACTCGCTTGGCGTGATGGCGACCATGCCTGCGCGGCCATTGGTGTTCTCGATCTCGACGCCATAGGCCACCACTTCGGCGATCTGCGGGTGCTGCAGCAACACGTTTTCCACTTCGGTGGTGGAGACGTTTTCGCCCTTCCAACGGTACGTATCGCCCAGTCGGTCGACAAATTGCGCATGGCCAAAGCCAATACTGCGTAGCAAGTCGCCAGTATTGAAGTAGCGGTCACCCTTCTCGAACACGTCCGTGAGCACCACCTTGCGGTTCTTTTCCGGGTCGGTGTAGCCGTCGAACGGCGACTTTTCATCGATCCTGGCCAGCAGCAAGCCCTGCCCGCCAGTTTGCACCTTACGCAGGAAACCATCGCTGCCACGCAGCGGCTCACCGGTTTCGTGGGAGTACTCCACCAGCGCCCAATGCTGCAGGCAAAAGCCGATGGTGTTATCGAAATTCAGCACATTGGTAAAACCGATGTTGCCGTCGCTGGCGGCATACAGCTCGCAGATGTGCTCGACGCCATAACGCTGCTTGAACTGCGCCCAGACACCGGGACGCAAGCCATTGCCGACCATCTTGGTGACTTTATTGTCGCGATCCTGCGCACTGGGCGGTTGGTCCAGCAGGTAGCGGCACAGTTCACCGACATACCCCAGGGTGGTTGCGTTGAATTTGCGCGCATCGTCCCAGAACTGGCTGGCGCTGAATTTACGCCGGATGGCGAAACCCGATGCGCCGATAATCGCCGAACCCCAGCACACGCACAGGCCCGTGGCGTGGTACAGCGGCAAAGTGCAATACAGAACGTCGTGCGGCCCCATGTCGAGGGCGATGCTGCCGAAACTCACCGCCGTCTTGGTCCAGCGCCCGTGCTTCATGATGCCGGCCTTGGCCAAACCGGTAGTGCCGGAGGTGTAGATATAGAAGCAGGGGTCGTTGAAGAAGATTTGTCCGCTGCTGGCAGGGTTGTCCACCGGGCTGTCAGCGCTGGCGGCCATCAGGTCGGTGTAGCCCTGCGGCACCGCGTTTGAGGACTGATCCGCCACAAACCAGCTGCGTTCGGCCGCAATCGACACTTGCTCGCGCACCGCCGCATAGGCGTCTACCAATTCTGCACCTGCCACGATCGCCGCCGGGTTCACCAGGTTCAGGCTGTGCACCAGCGCCGCCTGGGTTTGCGCGGTGTTGAGCATGGCGCAGATACCGCCCAGCTTGGCCACGGCCAGTACGCTGAGGAGCAGTTCCGGGCGATTTTCAATAAACAGCGCGACCACATCACCCTTGCCGATGCCCTGCGCTTGAAGGTAATGAGCCATGCGATTGGCGCGCTGGTTGGCTTCGCGGTAGCTGAGCACGCTGTCGCCGTACAACAACGCCGCGCCGTCGGGGTTGCGCAACGCAGCCTGTTCAAAGTGCCAACCGAGGCCGCAAGGCTGCGCGGGGTCGGTGACATTCGCGGCGCGCATGCCACGCACTACGCGTGGCAAAGCTCGAACAATCGCAGGCACCTTACGTAAGAGCTTGCCCCACGTGATCATGTCGTCTTGCTGATGGCTCATGGCGGAACGTCCTTTTTCTTATTCTTCGTATGATCCAGACATAGCGGCAGCCCTGTAGGCAGATGCCGAATGCCATGCGGGAAAATACGCCTGCCATTCTTTGACTGTACATGCGGGATTTGAAAAGTTTTGTATCCCGAGTCGGCTTCCACCGAAAAGGAATTTTGCCCAACCGAGGCGGTCTTTATCTTCGAGGCTGACCTGAAACAGCTGGCGCGAATAACGCAAAATGCAGGATGCACGATGGCCATTCATGCAAATTGCACGAAACCGAAAATCTGTAAAATTTTTAACTAATTGATTTATAACGACTTTTTCAGATATCCAATACTGGCACAATCACTGCACCTATCTCTCCATGCTTGCCAACTTGAGCCAACGGAGCTGATAGACATGAGCCTGATCCAAGATAAATTCGCTTCTGTATTCTCCCAATACGACGTCACCACTCAGCCACGTCCAGACGGCGGTATCCTGCTGACCCTGCGCAACAGCGAAGGCAAACAGGTCAAGCGTTCGATCTCGTATCAACAGCTGCACACCGCTGACCAACTGACCTGGGTGATCAGCGCGATCCGCCGCGACCTGGCCGAACAAGCCAGTGAGCTGCCACAGATTTCGATGCTGCAAAGCCAGAACCGCTTTGCCCTGCCGACCTACCACTCGGCATAAACCACCGATAACCAAAAAGGGCCGCGACGCTTACAGGCGTCGCGGCCCTTTTTTGTGTGGCTTCAGCACAAGCCTTGTCGGCTGGCCTCATTCATCGCCTGTACGCGGTTGGTGACTTCCAGCTTGCCGTAGATATTGCGCAGATGGAATTTCACCGTGGCTTCAGAGGTTGCCCGGATCTGACTGATTTCCCAGACGGTCTTGCCTTCCGAGGCCCAGCGCAAAATTTCCAGCTCTGTCGGGGTGAGGGGCTTGCCGCCCAGGCTCAGACGTCTTCTAACGGTCATCGGCGCGTCCACCGGCGTGCGACACGACTGTTCTGGGCCACTCATTGTGCTCTCTCCTTTTGTAGTGGATGCCCTATCACCTTTCGGATTCCTGCTATTGACAGGTGATATAAACATCGAGTCTGCAGAGAGTTACATAACGAATGGATTGAAAGCACAGGGCGCAGCAGAAACAGCTACGCCTTACAGATAATCAGGCTTATTCCCACAACAACTTCCAACTTGCCTGGGTTGAACATTTAAATATCTGTGCTTAGTCGTCCAAGCCCGGGAAACCACCGGCAATAGCATCGCCGGTGAGTTGAGGCTCGCAGCCTTTAGCTGTGTTGAACAAACGCAAGGTGACAAAGTGCGGGTTCTCGCCCATGTCGAACCAATGCGGCACGCCGGCCGGAATCACCAGCAGGTCATTTTTCTCACAACGTACGGCATACACATAGTCGCCCACGTGCACGTTGAACAGGCCCTGGCCTGCGACGAAGAAACGCACTTCGTCTTCGCTGTAGCGGCGTTCACTGAGGAATTGCGCACGCAGTTCAATGTTCTGTGCCAGATCGCCCGCCGCCCTAAGCACCTCCACGGCGGCGTAGCCAAGGGCGTCGATCTGCGGCTGGTACGCGGCGATCATGTCTGCGTCGCTGGCGCCCTTCTCAATCGGCGCCGGCTGCCAGCGCGCAAAACGCACACCGTGGTCGGCCAGCGTCGAGACGATATCGTCGAAATGGGTCAGGACCTTGTTCGGGGTATCCGGTGTGGTGGCAGCGTAAACAGCGACATAACTCATTGCTCGGTTCCTGTAGTCGGTTCTTGCAATCGAAGGCCAATGATAATGGCGGCGGCCAGGGCGGCGACGCTGGCGATGCTGAAGGTCAGGGTCGGGCCCAACAGGTTCCAGCTGTAACCGGCGTAGAGGGCGCCCAACGCGCCCCCGGTGCCGGCCAGCGCGGCATACAGCGCCTGGCCCTGGCCTTGTTGTCTGGCGCCGAAACTGCGTTGTACAAAGGCGATGGCGGCCGCATGAAAGCTGGCGAACGTGGCGGCGTGCAGCACTTGCGCCAGCAGCAATACCCAGAAGATTTCAGCGAATGACCCCAGCAGCAACCAGCGGATAGCCGCCAACACGAAACTGGCCAGCAGCACCCGCCGCACCGAAAAACGCGTCAGGATCCGGCTCATGGCCAGGAACATCAGCACCTCCGCGACCACACCCAGCGCCCACAGCATGCCGATCACGCCACGGCTATAACCCAAATGTTCAAGGTGCAGGGTCAGGAACGTGTAATACGGGCCATGGCTCATTTGCATCAAGGCCACGCAGGCATAAAACGCCAGTACGCCGGGGCTGCGCAATTGCTTGAGGAAACCGTCACCGGCCAGGCGATTGCCCTGGACGGCGGGCTGCGCGTTCGGCACCCACAGGCTGGCGCCAATAATGCCGGCCATGATCACCACGACCACCACCGGGTAAATGTCCAGGCTCAGCCCGTCGAACAGGCGGCCCATGATCACCACGGTGAGGATAAAACCGATGGAGCCCCACAGGCGGATCTGGCTGTAGCGCGCGGTTTGCTTTTGCAGGTGCGCAAGCGTGATCACTTCAAACTGCGGCAACACCGCGTGCCAGAAGAACGCATGCAGTGCCATCACCAGGGCCAGCCAGGCGTAGGTTTTGCTGAAGAAGATCAGCGAGAAACTCGCCAGGGTACACACCGCGCCAAAACGCACGATGGCCAGGCGCCGGCCGGTGTAGTCGCCGAGCCAGCCCCACAGGTTGGGCGCCACGCAGCGCATCAGCATGGGGATGGCCACCAGCTCGCCGATACGCGCGCTGGAGAACCCCAAGTGGTCGAAGTACAGCGCCAGGAACGGCGCCGTCGCCCCGAGCAGGGCGAAGTAGAAGAGGTAGAAGCTGGAGAGGCGCCAGTATGGGAGGCTTTGCGTCATATTGTGGGGGGCTGCTGCGCAGCCCAGCGGGAGCAAGCTCCCTCGCCACAGCAAGCTCGCTCGCCACACGCCGTCACAGCTGGCCCAACACCGGCGTACTCACCTGCACATCGGCGTTTTGCCCACGGTTGCGCAGCAGGTGGTCCATCAACACGATGGCCATCATCGCCTCGGCAATCGGCGTGGCGCGGATGCCCACGCACGGGTCGTGGCGGCCCTTGGTGATCACGTCCACCGGGTTGCCGTGCACATCGATCGAACGGCCCGGCGTGGTGATGCTCGACGTGGCCTTGAGCGCCAGGTGCGCAACAATCGGCTGGCCGGAGGAAATACCGCCGAGGATGCCGCCCGCGTTATTGCTGAGGAAACCTTGCGGCGTCATTTCATCGCGATGCTCAGTGCCGCGCTGGGCGACACAGGCAAAACCGGCGCCGATCTCCACGCCCTTGACCGCATTGATGCTCATCAGCGCGTGGGCCAGCTCGGCGTCGAGGCGGTCGAAGATCGGCTCACCCAGGCCCGGTTTGACGCCTTCGGCGACCACGGTAATCCTGGCACCCACCGAATCCTGATCGCGGCGCAACTGGTCCATATAGGCTTCCAGTTCCGGCACCTTGTCCGGGTCGGGGCTGAAGAAGGCGTTGTCGTCGACGCTGTCCCAGGTCTTGAACGGGATCTCAATCGGGCCCAATTGGCTCATGTAGCCACGGATCACGATGCCCTGGGTGGCCAGGTATTTCTTGGCGATGGCACCGGCGGCCACGCGCATGGCGGTTTCACGCGCCGAGCTGCGGCCACCGCCACGGTAGTCGCGCTCACCGTATTTGTGGTGGTAGGTGTAGTCGGCGTGGGCCGGGCGGAACAGGTCCTTGATCGCCGAGTAGTCCTTGGACTTCTGGTCGGTGTTGCGGATCAACAGGCCAATGGCGCAGCCGGTGGTGCGACCTTCGAACACGCCGGAAAGAATCTCGACTTCGTCGGGCTCCTGGCGCTGGGTAGTATGGCGGCTGGTGCCGGGCTTGCGGCGGTCGAGGTCACGCTGCAGGTCTTCCAGAGACAACTCGAGGCCTGGCGGGCAGCCGTCGACAATGGCGACCAACGCCGGGCCATGGCTTTCGCCCGCGGTGGTGACAGTGAACAGCTTGCCGAAGGTATTGCCGGACATGCAGGGCGCTCCGTGAAATCAGTTGAATCAACTCAACCGTAATAACTTAAGGCAGCCAGTATACGCAGGCTAACCGAGTAGTTCATCCTCGAAACCTTACCGGTAGACGTTGGTCCAACCGGCACCTTCCTGATGATGGCGTGATGATGCTGCGAGTTTTGCTTTTGACCCTTACCCTGTTTTCCAGCCTTGGCTTCGCCGCCTCCCCCGTCGTGCTGCAACGGCCGATCAGCCTGGACACCGGCAGCGGCGAGCTGTTTGGTTCGCTGCTGCTGCCAAAATCCGACAAGCCGGTGCCCGTGGTGCTGATCATCGCCGGCTCCGGCCCCACCGACCGCAACGGCAACAGCGCCGATGGTGCGCGCAACGACAGCCTCAAGCGCCTGGCCTGGGTGCTGGCGCGCAATAACATCGCCAGCGTGCGCTACGACAAACGCGGCGTGGCCGCGAGCTTGGCCGCCACCCCCGACGAACGCAACCTCACCCTGGACGCCTATGTGGCCGATGCGGTGGCCTGGGGCAAGCTGCTCAAGGCCGACAGCCGCATGGGCCAGTTGATCGTGCTGGGCCATAGCGAAGGTGCGCTGGTCGCCACCCTCGCCGCGCCGCAACTCGACCCGGCCGGGGTTATTTCGCTGTCCGGCAGCGCCCGGCCGGTGGACCAGGTGATCCGCCAGCAACTGGCCGATCATCTGCCCCCTGCCCTGTTGCTGCGCAGCAATGAAATTCTCGACCACCTTAAGGCCGGCCAGGTGGATGCCGATGTACCGCGCCCGCTGGAAGGCATTTTCCGCCCCAGTGTGCAGCCGTACCTGATCAGCCTGTTTCGTGCCGACCCATCGGCCGCCTTCGCCAAACTGAACATGCCGGCTCTGATCATCCAGGGCACCAACGATATCCAGGTTGGCGTGGCGGATGCCCAGCAGTTGCAAGCGGCCAAGCCCGACGCACAACTGAGCGTGATTCAAGGCATGAACCACGTGATGCGCATCGTGCCCAAGGATGTAAAGGAACAGCTTGAGTCATACAACGACCCCAAACTGCCCCTCGCCGCCGAGCTGGGCCAACGCATCGTGCGCTTTATCGACGGACTTCAACCCCGTTAAGCGATTATTTGCCTCCAGTCCTGAATAAAACGGCCGATAAGCCCAGAGTCGACAGTAAAAAGACTGTCGGCTCGCCGGGCTTGGACAGGATCGCGCCGCATGACTACCACCGAAGCAACACCCGAATCTACCGCCGACACCCCGGCCGAAAAACCCGAGGCTGTCGAGGCCGCGGCCCTGCCGTGGGCGGACGTTCAGGCCGAACACTTCAAGATGCTGCGCCTGGCGCCCCTGGCCACTGATCGTGCCACCGGCGCACGGCCGCTGCGGTTCGTACAGTTTGGCTATACCGAACGCCATGACAAGAAACACAGCCTGTTACGCATGGTGATCCAGTTGCCCGGCCAACGTGTGCGCCGCGAGCAGAACCACCTGGATATCTGGGTCGATCACGAGACGCACCGTGTGCACTTCGGCCCGGGTAACAGCCTGGAAATTGAACCGGCCAACCGTGGCCTGGGACGCTTTCTGGTGGCACAGGCCGCCGCGTGGGCGAAAAAGAAGTGGTCACATTACCGCGTAGACGGCGTGGACCTCGCCAACAAGGATGCACTCAACGAAGCCACGCGCCTGCGTCGCGATCATTTCCTGCGCATCCAGGGTTTTGATGTGGCCTACGCCGATGTGCAGCACCTCAAAGGGAACGTGCAACCCGGCAAAGTCAGCGAAGTGCTGGACAGCTGGAACACCGAAAAGGTGCAGTACGTGGAGATCCTCGAAGCTGCGCAAATGCTGCAGCAGGCCGAGCAGAACCTGGCCGAGCAGGAAGTGAAGCTGCGCAAGGAAGAAGAAAAGGTCACCAAGTTCAAGCGCGAGGACAGTGGGCTGCGCTTTACCATTACGTGCCTGGTGGCGTTTACGGTGTTTCAGGCGGGGCTGTTGATCTGGATTGCCACACACCGCTGAAAGGTTGGAATGCATTCCAAATGTGGGAGCGGGCTTGTCGGCTCCCACACTGACCGCGTTCCTATTGTGGAATGAAGTTAAACCCGCGCCGCAAACACCGCCTGATGCTCCCGGCACTGTTCAGCCGTCAGCATGAACACACCATGCCCGCCGCGCTGGAAGTCCAGCCAGGCAAAGTCGACTTCCGGGTACAGCGCTTCGACGTGCACTTGGCTGTTGCCGACTTCAACAATCAGCAAGCCCTTCTCGGTCAGGTGGTCGGCGGCCTCGGCCAGCATGCGTCGCACCAGGTTCAGACCATCATCGCCGCAGGCCAGGCCCAGTTCCGGCTCGTGCTGGTACTCATCCGGCATGTCGGCGAAGTCTTCGGCATCCACGTACGGCGGGTTGGACACGATCAAGTCAAAACGCTGGCCCGGCAGGCCATCGAAGCCGTCGCCCTGCACGGTGTAGACGCGTTCATCGACACCATGACGCTCAATGTTCTGGTTAGCCACTTCCAAGGCTTCGAAGGACAAGTCGCCCAGCACCACTTCGGCGTCCTGGAACTCGTAGGCACAGGCGATGCCGATGCAACCGGAGCCGGTGCACAGGTCGAGAATGCGCGCCGGCGGCTGGGCCAGCCATGGCTCGAAGCGGTTTTCGATCAACTCGCCAATCGGTGAACGCGGGATCAACACGCGCTCATCGACAATAAACGACATGCCGCAGAACCAGGCTTCCTTCAACAGGTAGGCGGTAGGGACACGCTCGTGGATACGCTTGTGCAGCAAGCGCTGCACATGGGCGACTTCCTCTTCTTCGAGGTTGCAGTCCAGGTAGCTGTCGGCAATTTCCCAAGGCAGGTGCAAGGCGCCGAGCACCAATTGCCGGGCTTCGTCCCAGGCATTGTCGGTGCCATGCCCGAAAAACAGGTCTTCCCCATGGAAACGGCTGACAGCCCAACGGATGTGGTCGCGCAACGTGCGCAGGCGGGAGGTAATCACGGGGGCAAGCTCCTGGAAAAAACGACTGGCGATTCTAACAGCCTTCGCCTGTACCGACGATGTACGAAAACCCTTCACCATCTGTCGGAAATCATTCAAATTGCCATCATTGCGCTGATCAAGCCCACCTCTTGACATGGCTGCACGTCAACAACGGCGTACCTTACGATGGTAGCGATTCACAGAACCGCTCAGCCAGTGGACAATGTGACAAAAGCCCCCCTCACAGGAGCCCCAGAATGTCCGTTCCAAAGACGATGTTTCAACTCAGCGGTCGCGGTTACGCAGCAGCCAACCTGAACCATGCGACCCTCGTGATCATCGACGCCCAGAAGGAATACCTCAGCGGCCCACTCGCCCTGTCCGGCATGGACGCGGCGGTCGACAACATCAAGCAGCTTGTGACAGCCGCGCGTAATGCCGGGCGCCCGATCGTGCATGTACGTCACCTTGGCACCGTCGGTGGCCTGTTCGACCCGCAGGGCGAGCGCGGCGAGTTCATTCCTGGCCTGGAACCCCAAGGCGATGAAACCATCATCGGCAAACTGCTGCCCAGCGCGTTCCATGGCACCGGCCTGGAGAAACACCTGCAAGACCTCGGCTCCCTGGACTTGATCGTCTGCGGTTTCATGAGCCACTCCAGTGTCAGCACCAGCGTGCGCGCCGCCAAGAACCTGGGCTTTCGCTGCACCCTGGTGGAAGACGCCTGCGCCACCCGTGACCTGCCTTACAAAGGTGGCATCCTGAGCGCCGAGCACGTACAGCAAACTGAAATGGCCATCATGGCCGACAACTTCGCCACCCTCGCGTTGACCAAAGATCTGATCTGATCGCCCTTGAGATGAGCGGCGTATTTATTGCCCCGCTCATCCGCAAAGCCCTCTCATTTGGCGCATTTACCGCTGCTGTCGGAACAACCTGTGTATCTTCCGGTCGAAGGGCCGATACCCTGGAGGAAAGGTCGGAATGAAGATATCCGATGGTTTTGACGCTCGTCGCTTGCGCCCCAAAGGCCCGAGCAATTGGCGTCTGCGCCTGGTAGCCGGCTTTGCCGCGTTGCTGGCCATTGTAGGTTTGCTGTTGGCCGGCGCTGGTGGCGCCGGCCTGTTTGGTCATTCGCCGGCCCTTGGCGAGTTGAATGCCAGCCCCGGCGGTTCGGCTATCCTGTTGGTAATCGGACTGCTGGTGCTGTGGTTGGGTGTGTGGTTATGGCGTCGTAGCCGTCGGAAAATGCGTCAGCCGCTGTCACTGAACATCGCTTCGCACTTGATGAAAAAGCACGACTGATGGCGCTTGGATAGCGTTTCCTGCGCCCTGGCCGCCGCGATTTAGGTAAACTGCCCGCCCTTCGCGGAGGCTGACATGCAAGACGACGATTTTTCCCTGTTCAAAAACGAGCTGCGCGGCGTCAAGCCGATCAAGCATGATCGTGCCGACACCGGTAAACCCAAGGCCGACCGGGCACAGATCGCCAAGTTGCGCCAGGCCGCGACCGTGCGCACCGACGCCACCACGGTGGATGGCCTGTCGGACCAGTTCGTGATCGATGTAGGCCCCGAAGACGAGCTGATGTGGGCTCGCGACGGCGTGCAGGAAAGCCAGATGCGCAAGCTCAAGATCGGCCAGATCCCGTTCGAAGGCAGCCTCGACCTGCACGGCATGAACGTGGAAAAAGCCCGCGAAACCCTTTGGGCCTTCCTGGCCGAAGCGACCAAATTCGAAATCCGCTGCGTGCGCGTCACCCACGGCAAGGCCGTGCGCCTGGACGGCAAGCGTCCCATGATCAAGAGCCACGTCAATACCTGGCTGCGCCAGCATGCCCAGGTACTCGGTTTTACCTCCTGCCAGGCCCGCCACGGCGGCGCCGGTGCGGTGTATGTGATGCTCAAGCGCACCATGATGGAAGGGCGCGACGAGTAACAAGTGCCATCGTCAGGCTTGCAGCGATGTGCCCGCCACCGTAACCTTGCGCTTTGCGAAAATCCCACAGGTAGTTTCATGTCCCTGGAACAGAATTACACCGCGATCCTCGGCCAGCTCGGCGAGGACGTTTCCCGCGAGGGCTTGCTCGACACGCCAAAGCGTGCCGCCAAGGCGATGCAGTACCTTTGCCGCGGCTATGAACAGACGCTGGAAGAAGTCACCAACGGTGCCTTGTTCAGCTCCGACAACAGCGAAATGGTGCTGGTCAAGGACATCGAGTTGTACTCGCTGTGCGAACACCACCTGCTGCCGTTTATCGGCAAGGCGCATGTGGCGTATATCCCGAGCGGCAAAGTGCTGGGCCTGTCGAAGGTTGCGCGGATTGTCGACATGTATGCGCGCCGCCTGCAGATCCAGGAAAACCTCAGCCGCCAGATCGCCGATGCAGTGATGCAAGTGACTGGCGCCCTGGGCGTGGCGGTGGTGATCGAAGCCAAGCACATGTGCATGATGATGCGCGGTGTGGAGAAACAGAATTCGTCGATGATCACTTCGGTGATGCTGGGTGAGTTCCGCGAAAACGCGGCCACCCGCAGCGAATTCCTCAGCCTGATCAAGTAACAGGCTGCGTAAGGAAAAGCCGGCGTTCATCGCCGGTTTTTTTTCGCCCGCGAAATTCAGGTAAGCTGCGGCCCCTTCTTCATGGGCAAGAGGTTTTCAGCCATGTTCGTCAAAGCACTTCGAGTGGGTCTCGGCCAAATCATCATCGCGGGCGACTTCCTGACCCGCCCGCGCAAAAAGCAGCGTTCTGCCGAGCAGCAGGCACAGGTCAACGCGGCGGCCAAGGAACTGACGCTGTATCAGTTTCACGCCTGCCCGTTTTGCGTGAAGACTCGCCGCACCCTGCACCGCCTGAATGTGCCGGTGGCGCTCAAGGACGCGAAAAACAACGAACAGGAGCGCCGGACCCTGCTGGAGCAAGGCGGCAAGATCAAAGTGCCGTGCCTGCGTATCGAAGAGAATGGCCAGACCACCTGGATGTATGATTCCAAGGTAATCATTGATTACCTCGACAAGCGGTTTGCCGCGGTCTGACAGCCGCTGAAGAACCCAAGTGGGAGGTGGCTTGTGTGGGAGCTGGCTTGCCTGCGATGCAGGCACCTCGGTGATTCAGGTAGACTGAGTTGATGCTATCGCAGGCAAGCCAGCTCCCACATTTGTTTGGCTGTGTAATTAAGTCAGTATTACCAGATCCAATAAGGCCGACCCCAGGCACTTGCCATGGGCGTCCAGCGCCAGCGAGCGGGTCACGCCGCCGCGCAGGATCCCCGGCAGCACGAAGTTCAGCGCCTGCACGTTGGGCAATTCATAACGCCGCACCGGCGCTGCGCCCGGCTCACGCAAGCCGGCAAAAAACGTGGCGACGCGCTCGGGCGTGAGCTGTTCGCACAGCAACGGATAATCCTCGGCGCGGTAGGCGATGATCGAGATGTTCGAAGTGTCGCCCTTATCGCCGGTACGGGAATGGGCCAGTGTGTGCAGTTTCATGCTTCGATCCTCGGATTAACCACGCTGCGGGGCAGCAATAACGACGCTACTGCCACCACCTGGCGCACACTTTTACTCGCGCCGCCGCCGCCCGACGGACCATTGGTGTAGAGGGTTTCCACTTCATTGCCAACCCGCACCGCTTCGCAGCGCTCTTCACAACGGGCGGCCACGCGCAGGCGCACTTCCCAGGGCTCGACGCTGCTGCGTGGGCCGTGCAATGAATCCATGCCAATCAGCTCGGCGCGTAGCTCTTGCATCTTTACGCCCATCAGTTCCAGGCGCTTGAGTACGATATCCCGCGCCAACTCAGCCCGTGCGACCGCGCCTGGGCCGCCGTAGGACATCTGCCCTTCACCGATCCATCCGTCCAGGTAACCCACGCTGACCTTTAACTGTTCAGGCCGAGCGCGACCACTGGCGTTTTGGACACGGACGCGATCCACGCCCTCCTCCACAAAGCTCGCTTGGGAAAAGTCTGCCGTCACGTCCGGCGTGAGATAAGCCGCCGGGTCGTGTACTTCGTAGATCATCTGCTCGGTGCACGTCGCACGGCTGACCTGCCCGCCTGAGCCCGCCACCTTGGTGATCACAGCCTCGCCATCGGCATCGATTTCAGCCAACGGGAAACCCAGGCGTGCCAGCTCATCCACATCCTTGAAACCGGGATCGGCAAAATAACCGCCGCTGACCTGGCCCGCGCATTCCAGCAAATGCCCGACCAACGTGCCGCGCCCCAGCCGCTGCCAGTCGTCCGCAGCCCAGCCGAACTCAAACATCTGCGGTGCCAAAAACAGCGACGGGTCGGCCACGCGCCCGGTGATCGC
>NZ_WKDV01000058.1:0-33636 GCF_021605825.1 Pseudomonas sp. PA-6-3C | reverse complement strand
GTGTTGGGGCGAGGACCTTTTGGTTACTTTTGACTGGGCCGGCATTCCGGTCCTTGCAAAAGTGACCCGCCGTAAGGGCGGAACCCTAAGCCGCCGTTACCTAAATAACGGATATGCCCCCCATCAAAAAACCACAACCCCCCTAAATCCCCCCAGCGCTGGTGCGTCTCCAGAACATGAAATCCGCACATACGCGGATCGCCCGTTTGGTCACCCCACCCGCGTATTGAGGGATCGAGAGATGTCAGTCGCTACCAGCCGTATCGAAGACGCACCACCGGTGGAAACGCTCTACCACTTCGAAGAAACCCCACTGCTGGCCCGCCAGCGTCAGCAGGAATCCAATGCCCGCAGCTACCCTCGGCGTATCCCGCTGGCGCTCAAGCGGGCCAAGGGCATCTACGTGGAAGACGTCGAAGGCCGTAGCTTTATCGACTGCCTGGCCGGTGCTGGCACCTTGGCATTGGGTCACAACCATCCGGTGGTGATCGCAGCCATCCAGCAGGTGCTGAGTGACGAGCTGCCACTGCATACGCTCGACCTCACTACGCCGGTCAAGGACCAGTTCGTCCAAGACCTGTTCGGCCTGCTGCCGGCAAAGCTTGCGCAAGAAGCGAAAATTCAGTTTTGCGGCCCCACCGGCACTGACGCGGTGGAAGCCGCGCTGAAGCTGGTGCGCACTGCCACGGGTCGCAGCACGGTGCTGTCGTTCCAGGGCGGTTACCACGGCATGAGCCAGGGCGCGCTGAGCCTGATGGGCAGCCTGGGGCCGAAAAAGCCCTTGGGCGCTCTGCTGGGTAATGGCGTGCAATTCTTGCCGTACCCCTATGACTACCGCTGCCCATTCGGGCTGGGCGGCGCAGAAGGCGTGCGGGTCAACCTGCATTACCTGGAAAACCTGCTCAACGACCCGGAAGCCGGCGTGCTGTTGCCGGCGGCGGTGATTGTCGAGGTGGTGCAGGGCGAGGGCGGTGTGATCCCGGCCGATCTCGACTGGTTGCGCGGCCTGCGACGCATCACCGAGCAGGCCGGAGTGGCCTTGATCGTGGATGAAATCCAGAGCGGTTTCGGTCGTACCGGCAAGATGTTTGCCTTTGAACACGCCGGCATCATCCCGGATGTTGTGGTGATGTCCAAGGCCATTGGCGGCAGCTTGCCGCTGGCGGTGGTGGTGTATCGCGACTGGCTCGACACCTGGTTGCCGGGCGCGCATGCCGGAACGTTCCGGGGTAATCAAATGGCGATGGCGGCGGGCTCGGCGGTGATGCGCTACCTCAAGGAACACGACCTGGCCGGCCACGCGGCGGCCATGGGCGAGCGCCTGGCTGAGCACCTGCGCATCCTGCAGCGCGACTTCCCGCACCTGGGCGATATTCGTGGGCGTGGGCTGATGCTGGGCGTTGAGCTGGTAGACCCCAACGGCACGCCCGATATCCAGGGCCACCCGCCGGTGCATCGCCAACTGGCACCGCTGGTGCAGCGCGAATGCCTCAAGCGTGGCCTGATCCTGGAGCTGGGCGGCCGGCACGGCAGCGTGGTGCGCTTCCTGCCGCCGCTGGTGATCACCGCCGCCGAAGTCGACCGCGTGGCCGAGATCTTCGGGCGCGCGCTGGTGGCAGCCGTCGCCAGCCTCTAATTTTTAGCGGGCCTGGTACGTTTCTACAGATATCAGTGCTGCGCGTGGTGCGCAGCCAGTTTTTTAGCGATGGAGAACAGCAATGACCTCAGTATTTGACCGCGACGACATCCTGTTTCAGGTAGTGGTCAACCACGAAGAACAGTATTCCATCTGGCCCGACTACAAAGTGGTGCCCGAAGGCTGGCGCACCGTGGGCAAGAGCGGCCTGAAGAAAGAATGCCTGGCTTACATTGAGGAAGTCTGGACTGACATGCGCCCGTTGAGCCTGCGCCAGAAGATGGATGGCGCTGCGCTGGCTGGCTGACACGTCGGAGCACTGTGAGCGGGCTTTCTGTGGCGAGGGAGCTTGCTCCCGCTGGGCTGCGGAGCAGCCCCAAAAAACGCGAGCGCTTCGCACTGGAGCGCCAGCCCGGTCCAGCGCGAGCAAGCTCGCTCGCCACAGTAAGCGCTTCGCTACTGCTTTGTGTTGGTATACAGATAATCCGTCGCCAACGACGCCAGCGTCCGCACCCCCACCACCAACGCCGACTCATCCACAAAGAACCCCGGATTATGGTTCGGCGCCGCTTTGCTCATGTCCTGATCCCTCGGCGTCACCCCCAGAAACACAAACAACCCCGGCGCTTCCTTGGCGTAAAACGAGAAGTCCTCGGCGCCGCCCACCAGTGGGCCTTGCACCACATCATCCTTGGCCGCCCAACGCAGGCTTGGCAGCATTTTTTCGGTGAGTGCCGGGTTGTTGATGGTCGGGTCGTATTTTTCGATGATCGTGACTTCGGCCTTGGCGCCACCGCTTTCGGCGATTTTCTCCACCGTCTGGCGCACGTCCGCGTGCAGTTTCTGGCGAATACCGTAGTCGTAGGAACGGATGGTGCCACTCATGTCCACCGACTCGGGGATGATGTTGTAGCGGGTGCCGCCGTTGATGGTGCCGATGCTCACCACCGACGGAAACGACGAGATGTCGGTGCGCCGACTCACCACGGTCTGCAAACCGACAATGGTCTGCGCGCCGACGGTGATCGGGTCGATGCCGTCCCACGGGCGGCCGGCGTGGGTCTGTTTGCCGAGGATCTTGATGCGCAGGTCATCGGAGCTGGCCAGGGTCGGGCCAGGCCGATAGGCGATCTGCCCGGCAGGCACACCGGCCCAGACATGCAGGCCGAACACCGCGTCCGGCTTGGGCGTTTTCATCACACCTTCCTGCACCATCATTTTCGCGCCCCAGGTGTTTTTGCCGTCGGGGATAAAGTCGCTCGGGCCTTCTTCGGCCGGCTGGAAATAAAACACCACGGTGCCGGGCAGGCGCTCACGCATGCCGCTGAGGATTTTCGCGGTGCTCAGTAGGATTGCCGTGTGAGCATCGTGGCCGCAGGCGTGCATCACGTCGACTTCCTTGCCCAGGTAAGTGCCTTTGGCTTTGGAGGCGAAGGGCAGGTCGGCGACTTCCTTGACCGGCAGCGCATCCATGTCGGCACGCAGGGCCACGGTCGGGCCGGGTAGACCGCCTTTCAAAATGGCGACCACGCCGGTGCGGGCCACGCCGGTTTTGACGTCAAGGCCCAGGTCGCGCAGTTGTTTGGCGACCAGTTCGGCGGTGCGGGTTTCGGTATTGCCCAACTCGGGGTGGGCGTGAATATCGCGGCGGGTTTCCAGCAACGCCGGTTCGAGGATTTTGGCCTGGGCGGCGATTTCTTCCCGGGCAGCATCCTGGCCGCTGCTGGCGGCAATCACCGCGCTGCTGGCGAGCCCGCACAGCATGCCGAAAACCCATTGGTGTGTCAGACCGTTTAAACGCATACAGACCTCTCCTTGTTTATTGTTGTTGATCTTTCTCCTGCACCGTACCGGCGGTCACCACCTGCACGCTCAAGCGCGGTGTTGCCAGGTCCAGCCCGGCTTCATCCAGATGACGCTTGAGTGACAGGTTGAACGCCCGCGACACTTCCCACTGCTTGATCGGCGCGGTCTTGAAGCGCGCCCGCAGGATCGCGCTGCCGGACTCAAAGCTTTCCACACCTTGAATCTCCAGCGGCGACCAGATATTGCGGCGTTGCAGCGGGTCGTTGCGCATTTTCTGGCCGACATCGCGCATCAGCTTGATGGCGTCGTCGATCTCCATGTTGAAGGGGATCGCCACCCGGAAGATCGCGTAGCCGAACTCCCGCGAGTAGTTCTTGATGCTCTTGATTTCACTGAACGGGATGGTGTGCACAATGCCGTCGATGTCGCGCAGGCGCACGGTGCGGATGGTCAGGCCTTCGACAGTGCCGAGGTGGCCGCCGACATCCACGTAGTCATCAATCGCCAGGGAGTCTTCGATGATGATGAACAGGCCGGTGATCAAGTCCGCGACCAGCGACTGTGCGCCAAAACCGATGGCGATACCGATCACACCGGCACCGGCCAGCAGCGGCGTGACGTTCATGCCCATGTTCGCCAGGGCGACGATGGCGGCGATGATAAAAATGGTCACGAACAGCACGTTGCGGATCAGCGGCATCATGGTCTGCGCACGCGCATTGGCCAGGCCTTTGCGCGAGCGGGTGAGGGCATGGTGGATCGCGGTGTCGCTGAGGATCCAGATCAGCCAGGCAAACAGCAGCGTGCCGCCCAGGCCGAACAGCTTGACGCTGACTTCATGGCCGTCACCTTCGGTAAAGCGAATCATCGACAAGCCCCACACGCGCAGGCCCAGCTCGATGAATACCAGCCACACCACCAGATGGGCCAGGGTGTAGACGAAGCTTTTCAGGCGCTCGGAGTACAGCGCGTGGCGCTTGTGCCCACGTTGCGGCTTGAGCGCATGGCGGCGCACCAACCCGTTGATCACCATGCACAACACCAGCAATACCGTGCACAGCAGCGACTGGCGCAGCGCGGTGCTGGTGTCGCCGGCCGACAGGAAGGTGGCGAACAGCGAGATGCCCACCAGCAACAACGCCGGGATGTACCAGAAGGAGCCGATGATCGAGAGCGTGTCGGTGAGGGCACGGCGTGTAAGGCGGCGCGACAGCGGTTGGTTGCGGATCAGGTGCGCGATCGGGCGGCGGAAGCGCAGGATAAACACGCCGGTGGACAGCGCGGCCATCACATTGGCGACGGTCGCGGCGGTGTGGGCCAGATGCTGGCCAAGCGCCGCAACCAGCCTTGGGTCGCTCAAGGCTTCACCGAAGGCGGCAAAACTGCCGATCCACCACAGCGGACGGAAGGCCTGGTGGCGCAGGATATACAAGGCCCGGTGACGGTGTGGGCCGTCGAGAACCGAGAAGGCAATCACGCAGATTGCCGAGAAACAGGTGCCGATCACCAGCGCATAGGCCAGCACCATCGCCAGGGATTTGCCCAGGGACGAAGGCAGTGCATAGCTGAGGTAAACCGTGATGATCAACGCAATCAGCCACGGCCCCAGTTTACGCAGGGCGAAGCGCACCATGTCCCAGGTACGCGGGTGTTGCGGCAGTTCTTCGGGCAGGCCGAAACGTTCTCGCACACGGTGGCTGAGCCAGATCAGCGCGGCGGCCAGCAGGCTCCACACTGCCAGGATCACGGCAAAACCGAAAATGATCGGCAGCCATTCGGTGGCCGGCAGCATCAGTGCCGTGAGTTCTTCCTGGGCCAGGTCGATCTCGTTGGACCAGCGCCCCAACGGGCTGTCGGCCCCGGAAAACTGGGCTTCAAGCTCGGCCAGGGTGCTGCCGATCAAGCCGAGCACGCCTTGTTCGGCAGCGGGCTGGGCTTTTTGCGTGGCTTCGCGCAGCTTCTTCAGGTCGCTCAGCAGTTGGGTGCGCTGCTGGTCGTTTTCCAGGGTCTTGATCACCTCGTCCAGCGACTGGCCCAGCGGCACATCGGCCTGAGGCTGGGTCTTGTTGGTGCTGCCCAGCAGGCCGGGCAGGCTCACGGCTTGCGCTGGCGCAAGGGGCAGCAGCGTGAGCAGGGCGATCAGAAAATAGCAGGGCAGGGCAAAGAGACGGGAAAGCACGAGGCGGTCAACCTTGAAAACGACGAATTGACCGAGTGTACGAGGCCGCTATGCCCAATGCGAGTGCATTTGTTATTCCGCCAGTTTGGCAAGGATCTTGTAAACCACAGTGCCGAGGATCAACAGCATACCGACCCACATACCAAACACACCCACCGGCTTGTCGCGAAAGTTGAAGCCGGTCGCGAGCAGGATCATGCCGATGATGATGGGAATGAGCATGGCGTGGAACGAAGACATGGAGATCATGGGGCGACGGCCTTGTCGGAGTGGGAATACTGACAAGTCTAGGCCGGATTGTGGGAAGTTGGAGTGATATGGGTCAGGTTTATGCAAAACCAACTGTGGGAGCGGGCTTGCTCGCGAATGCGGTGTGCCAGTTACAGATGAATTGACTGACACTCCGCTTTCGCGAGCAAGCCCGCTCCCACAGTTTTGACCGCATTCAGCCCCTGAGGTCAGGGCAAATCGCGACTCGCATAAAACGCGCCCAACACCTTCACCAGGTGCGCCAGATCATGGCTGCCACACAGCTCACGGATCGAGTGCATGGCAAACGTCGGCAAGCCGATATCCACGGTGCGCACGCCCAGGTGGCTGGCGGTGATCGGGCCGATGGTCGAGCCGCAGCCCATGTCGCTGCGCACTACAAAGCTCTGCACCGGCACTTCCTGGGCCATGCACAGGTGGCGGAAGAACCCGGCGGTTTCGCTGTTGGTGGCGTAGCGCTGGTTGCTGTTGACCTTGATCACCGGGCCGGCGTTGAGTTTGGGGCCGTGGTTGGCGTCGTGTTTCTCGGCGTAGTTAGGGTGCACGCCGTGGGCATTGTCTGCCGAGACCAACAGTGATTTCTGAATGGTGCGTACGAATTCCTCACCTTCCGGTAGAAGACGGCGCAGGGTCTGTTCCAGCATCGGGCCATCCGCGCCGCAGGCCGAGCAGGAGCCGACTTCTTCGTGGTCGTTGCACACCAGCACGCAGGTTTCGTCGTTTTCGCTGGTGAGCAAGGCTTGCAGGCCGGCGTAGCACGACAGCAGGTTGTCGAGGCGCGCACCGGCGATGAAGTCGCCATTGAGGCCGATCACCGCAGCGCTTTGCGTATCGTAGAAGCTCAACTCGTAGTCGAGTACTACATCAGCGTTGAGGCCGTGTTCGCGGGCGAGCTGCTCAGTGAGCACGGCGCGGAAGTCCACACGCTCGTCACCGGCAAACTGCGCAAGGATCGGCGGCAGCTCGGTCTGGGCATTGATCGCCCAGCCCTGGTTGGCTTCACGGTTCAGGTGGATGGCCAGGTTGGGGATGATGGCAATCGGCAACTTGAAGTCGATCAGTTGGCTCTCGACCTTGCCGTCGCGGCGGAAGGTCACGCGGCCGGCCAGCGACAGGTCGCGGTCGAACCACGGCGCCAGCAGCGCGCCGCCGTAGACTTCCACGCCCAACTGCCAGAAGCCCTGGCGTTGCAGCTCCGGCTGGGGCTTGACCCGCAGGCAGGGGCTGTCGGTGTGGGCGCCGACCATACGGATGCCGTCTTGCAGCGGCGCATGCTTACCGAGCTTGAAGGCGATGATCGAGGAATCGTTACGGGTGACGTAATAGCGCCCGTTGGCCTCGGTGGCCCAGGTTTCGCGCTCGTCGAGACGCTGGTAACCGGCCGCTTCCAGGCGCTGGGCGAGGGCGGCAGTGGCATGAAAAGGAGTAGGGGAGGCCTTGAGGAAGTCGATCAGGCCTTGATTCAACGCTTCGCGCATAAATAGCTCCAGACAGCAATGCGCGGAGTTTACCGTATTGGCTCCACATTTGAAGTGAAGCTACTCGCTTGAAAACCCTGCAAGGCCAATGTGGGAGCTGGCTTGCCTGCGATAGCGGTGTGTAAGCCAATATATTTGGCACAGACAGATCGCTATCGCAGGCAAGCCAGCTCCCACATTTGACTGTATTTTCAGCTTAAAAAGGTGCAGGGCACTCAAAGCGCAGCCGCTCGCCGCTTTGCGGGTGCGTAAAGCTCAACATGCTCGCATGAAGGCACAGGCGTGGCCAGGCGGCCAGGGCTTGTTCATGGGCGTACAAGCCATCACCGAGCAGCGGATGGCCGATCGACAGCATATGCACCCGCAACTGGTGCGAACGCCCGGTGATCGGCGTGAGTTCCACGCGGCACCAATCGCCACAACGCTCCAGCACTTTCCAGAAGGTCAGTGCGTTTTTGCCAAACTCATAGTCGACTACGTGGCGCGGCTTGGTCGGCGGGTCGTAGCGCAAAGGCAGGTCAATGCTGCCGCTGTCCAGCGCCGGCTGGCCCCAGGCCAAGGCGGTGTAGGCTTTTTCGGTTTCGCGGTCGTGAAACTGCCGCGACAGTTCGCGGTGACTGTCGGCGTCCCGCGCGAGCAGGATGATCCCCGAGGTTTCCCAGTCCAGGCGATGCACGATGCGGGCTTCGGGGTAGCCGTTTTCCTGCAGGCGGGTGATCAGGCAGTCTTTGTTGTCATCGGCGCGGCCAGGCACCGAGAGCAACAGGGTCGGCTTGTTCACCACCAGGACGGCGGCGTCCTGATGCAGGATATGAATAGTGGACAGCGGCATTAAACAGCCTCGTAACAAACGCCAACGGCGGCTCGGCCACCCGGTTCCCAAACGGGATCAAGGTGATCGAGCCGCCGTGGCGGCCGCCTTTTCGATTAACGATCAGGCAGGGTGATATTGAGTTCCAGAATCGAGCAGCTGCCGTCGTTTTCCAGGGCGACATGCACGTCATCGTTGCCGATATTGACGTACTTGCGGATCACCTCGACCAGTTCCTTCTGCAAGGCTGGCAGGTAGTCCGGGGTACTGCGTTGGCCGCGTTCGTGCGCCACGATGATCTGTAGACGCTCTTTCGCTACCGACGCGGTACTTGGCTTTTTGTTGGCGCGAAAGAAGTCGAGAAATTTCATTATTTAGTTGCCTCCAAAGATACGCTCGAAGAATCCCTTCTTCTTAACATCGAGGAAGCGATGTTCCACGGTCTTGCCCAGCAAGCGATCAACTGCATCGCTGTACGCCTGGCCGGCGTCGCTCTGGTCATCAAGAATCACCGGAACACCTTGGTTGGAAGCCTTGAGGACCGCCTGGGATTCGGGGATCACGCCCAGCAGGGTCACTGCGAGGATTTCCTTCACGTCTTCAACGCCGAGCATTTCGCCGTTGCTGACGCGCTCAGGGTTGTAACGGGTGAGCAGCAAGTGCTCCTTGATCGGGTCTTCACCTTTTTCGGCACGCTGGGACTTGCTGGCCAACAGGCCGAGCATGCGGTCCGAGTCACGTACCGAGGAGACTTCCGGGTTGGTGACGACGATGGCTTCATCGGCGAAGTACATCGCCAGGTGAGCACCGGTTTCGATACCGGCCGGGGAGTCGCACACCACGTATTCGAAGGTTTCTTTAAGCTCGGCCAGGACTTTGCCTACGCCTTCTTTGGTCAGCGCGTCTTTGTCACGGGTCTGGCTGGCGGCCAGCACGTACAGGTTCTCAAGGCGCTTGTCCTTGATCAGGGCCTGTTGCAGGTTGGCTTCGCCGTTCACCACGTTGACGAAGTCGTACACCACGCGGCGTTCGCAGCCCATGATCAGGTCGAGGTTACGCAAACCGACGTCGAAGTCGACGATGACTGTTTTGTGGCCGCGCAGAGCGAGGCCGGTACCGATAGCGGCGCTGGTGGTGGTCTTACCCACACCACCCTTGCCGGATGTAACCACGAGAATCTTGGCCAAGGTGTTTCACCCCTAAGGAAAAAGGACTTTTCAGCCCCTGAAAAACATCTCTTGGAACTCGCTGCAGGCGGACAGCCTTTGTAGGAAAAAGATGTGATTTCCGCAGGGAAACGCCAACTTCCAATTATTCCTACACAAGTCTTGCCGGTTTCGCTTTGCTATCAGAGTCTAGAGATGCTTGGAAAATGCGGCAGTATCCGTTAAAGACGGATGATGTTCAACACATCGCCCGACAGGCTGACCTGCACCCCGGCCCCCCACAGCGGATCACGGCGCAAATCTTCTGAAACCTTGTACTGGCCTGCGATGGACACTAGCTCAGCGCTCAACTGCTGGCAAAAAATCCGCGCCTTGGTATCGCCCTTGATGCCGGCGAGGGCACGTCCGCGCATGGGGCCGTATACATGGATGTTGCCATCGGCCAGAAGTTCCGCCCCGGGGCTAACCGAGGAGATCACCACCAGATCGCCACCCTGGGCGTAAATCTGCTGCCCGCCGCGTACGGGGGAGGTGATGATCTTTGTAGGCTTGACCGCAGGTTCCGGCGGTTTTTCCGGTTTTTTCTTCACTTCACCTTCCAGCGGTTCGAGCGGGCGCTCGCGGGCACCGGAGGGTGGCAATACGGGCAGTTCAATTGCGATGGCCGCGGCAATGTCTTCGATACGGCTGGCGCGTATGGCCAGGGTGCGCAAGCCGTGGGAGCGGCAGACGCGCATCAAGCCGGGCAAATCAATCGCGCCTTGGCCGGCCGGGAGTTTGTCCAGGGCCAGTACCAGCGGGGCATTGTTGAAGAAGTTCGGCGCCAGGGCGACCTTGGCGGCGAGCTGGCGGTCCAGGGCGTCGAGGTCGTTGCGGGCCAGTTCCAGCACGGTGATGGCGAGCATGCTGCCTTTCAGCTGGAACACGGGATCTTGGTCTAGCGGTTCGGTTTGGCTCATGGTCGGCAAAAGCGGCTTGTCACGAAAAGTGTCGAGACTTATAACGATAACAACCACGGGCCGCAAGCCGAGTCGAACGTTGTAGAATGCGCGGCCCTTGTCTTTACCGGAATCTGTAATGGATCGCCCGCGTTTTCGAGCTGTATTTTTTCACCCGCGCTTTTGGCTGTTATGGCTGGGACTCGGCCTGCTGTGGCTGATTACCCAGTTGCCCTACCGTGCCTTGCTGACCATTGGTCGATTACTTGGCGCCGGCATGTACCGCGTGGCTGCTGATCGCCGCCGCATCGCCGCGCGCAACCTCGAGCTGTGCTTCCCGGAAAAATCCGCCAAGGAGCGTAAACGGCTGCTCAAGGAAAACTTCGCGTCCACCGGCATCGCCTTCTTCGAGATGGCCATGAGCTGGTGGTGGCCCAAATCGCGCCTGGCACGCCTGGCCCATGTCGAAGGGCTTGAGCATTTGAAGCAGGCGCATCTGGATGGCAAGGGTGTGATCCTGATGGCGTTGCACTTCACCACCCTGGAAATTGGCGCGGCCCTGCTCGGGCAGAAGCACACCATTGATGGCATGTACCGCGAACACGGCAACCCGCTGTTCGACTTCATTCAGCGCCGTGGCCGTGAGCGGCACAACCTCGATTCCCTGGCGGTAGAGCGCGACGACGTGCGCGGCATGCTCAAGCTGCTGCGCTCGGGCCGCGCCATCTGGTATGCGCCGGATCAGGACTACGGCGCCAAGCAAAGCATTTTTGTTCCGCTGTTCGGCATCCAGGCCGCTACAGTGACCGCCACCAGCAAGTTTGCGCGGCTGGGCAAGGCGTTGGTGATGCCCTTCACCCAGGAGCGCCTGGCCGATGGCAGCGGTTACCGCCTGGTGATCCACCCGCCGCTGACCGACTTCCCCGGTGAGAGCGACGAGGTTGACTGCCTGCGCATCAACCAGTGGGTCGAAGCCTCGGTGCGCGAATGCCCCGAGCAGTACCTGTGGACACACCGGCGCTTCAAGAGCCGCCCGCCCGGCGAGGCTAAGCTGTACGAACCGCGCCGCCGGTAACCCGCACTTTTTCCGCTATGGAGTGACGCAATGCGCCCAGTTGAACCGGTCACAGGCTTGATTCTTTCCGGTGGCGGGGCGCGAGCGGCGTATCAGGTGGGCGTACTGGCGGCGATTGCCGAGTTGCTGCCGCCGGGGGCGCCGAATCCTTTTCCGGTGATTGTCGGCACCTCCGCCGGCGCGATCAATGCGGTGAGCCTGGCCAGTGGCGCCACGGATTTTACCGCGGCCATCCAACGCCTTACCGCCTTCTGGCAGGGCTTTCGCAGCCATCTGGTGCTGCGCAGCGATTGGCCGGGCGTGGTGCACCAGGCCAGCCGTTTCTTTATCCATAGCCTGTTGGGCCTGGGTGCCCAGGTGCCGGTGGCGTTGCTCAACAGTGCGCCGTTGCGCGACTTGCTCAACGACAAACTGCACCTGCACGGCATTGATGAGGCGATCCGCAACAAGCATCTGCATGCAGTCGCGGTCACGGCCTTTGGTTATGAGTCCGGGCAAGCGGTGACCTTCTATCAGGGCGGCGGCAAGATCGATGCCTGGCTGCGCCATCGGCGCATCGGTGTGCCGACCCAACTGACGGTTGAGCACTTGCTGGCCAGCTCCGCGATCCCCTTGCTGTTTGCGCCGGTCAAACTCGACCAGGAATATTTTGGTGACGGTGCCGTGCGCCAATCCGCGCCCATCAGCCCGGCCTTGCACCTGGGTGCCAGCCGGGTGCTGGTGGTGGGCGTGAGCGGCAACCCGCGTGGCAATGAACCTTCGGTGCAACGTACTTACACTGGCCAGGAGCCGACCTTGGCGCAGATTGGTGGGCATATGCTTAACAGCACGTTTATTGACAGCCTGGAAAGCGATATTGAGCTGTTGGAGCGTCTGAACCAATTCAGCCATGTTGCGCCTGGGCTGGCGCCGGTAGAGGTGCTGGTGATTGCGCCCAGCCAGCCGATCGATGAAATCGCGGCGCGGCATCGGCAGGAATTGCCGGCGGCGTTGCGTCTGTTCTTGCGCGGCCCGGGGGCGACCAAGACCAGTGGGGCGGGGGTGTTGAGTTACTTGTTGTTCGAGGCGGGGTATTGCAGCGAGTTGATTGAACTGGGCAGGAAAGACGCGCTGGCAAAACGTGAGGAGTTGTCCAAATTCCTTGGGCTGACGGTGAACTAAATGTGGGAGCTGGCTTGCCTGCGATAGCGGTATTCCTGTGCCAACTATGTTGGCTGACAGATCGCTATCGCAGGCAAGCCAGCTCCCACAGGGGATTGGTGTTGCTCAATCAGAAGTGATACTTGACCAGGAAGCTCGCCGTGTCCTGGTTAGTCTTGAACGCGCCGGAATCTTCGATCCCGTACTTGTTCTTCCAGTAGTCATATTCGAAGCCGACATACAGCTGCTTCTCGCCCCAATGCAGCGCCTTGCCCAAGTCGTACTTGACCTGTGGGTTGAAGTGCAGGTTGGCGTGGTAAGTGCCACGGGCGTTCCTGTCGTTGTCCACTACCCAGTCCATGAAGCCGTCGATCAGCACGTTGGAGTTGCCCACGGGAATGGTGTACGACCACACCGGCGTGATCTGCCACACGCCATCGCCCGGGCGGTTGCCTTCGGTCTGGCGTTGGTAGAAGTTCAACTGGAAGTAGTCGAAGCCTGGGATGTTCAGGTCAAAGCCCGGGCCCAGCAGGTACGACTCGTTATCGCCTTCGCCGAACTCGTAAGTGAAGGCCAGCAGCACATCTTTGATCGGGCCGAACGAGAGGTCTTTGTCGAAGATCTTGCCGAACGACAACCGTGGGCTGAACTCGCCGTAGTAAGTGCTTGGGCCGACGTTGCCGTCTTCCTTGCCGTTGTAAAAGATGCGGTCGACGAACAGGAAGTTGTCGCCGTACTTCCACGCATCGGCGTGCTCGAAGGTGACGGTTTGCTGGATCTGCGGGTTAACGGTGAAGTTCTTGCCCCACAGGTACGTCAGGCTGTTGTTCTGCCACTGCAACAAATCGCCTGCCACGGCTTGGCCGCCGGCCAGCAGGGATCCTGCCAGCATCAGGCCTTTGAACATAGGTTTCATTCGGTTGCTCCCGAGTCAAAGTTTTATGGTTGTTTTTCTACGCAGGCGCTCTGGTGTGGCGCCTTTTGGTTCGCTGCAAAAATCGTCTGTTTGGTCAGCTTTAATGCTTTTAGCAAGAGCTGCGCCAAGGTGTTTAAAAAGCCAATAAAAGGCCTTCGGCTGCACTTGATGCAGTCGAATCCGGAGGTTTTTTTCTGCACGTTGGCCGCAGACATTGGGCCAGGATAAGTTGGCCCTGCAGTCAGCTTTTACATTCGCTGTTTTTTTTTGAGTCGATTCGAGCGGGCGCGGAGAATACTGGCTCCCAGGCCTTGGCTCAAGTGCGCTGTTAGAGAGCGCAGGGGGCGAGAATGGGGCGCGGCTTGTGGCCGGCCCCAGGTGAATAGGGTGCATGTGGGTATTTCCTGTTGGTTATTATTTTTGTTGTTTTTTGCTAACAGGCCAAATCAATGCGTGTGGGCGACCGCGGGGCGTTCCGAACCGCCGAGGATGTTGAACAGGATGTTCAGCGACAAGGCGCTGAGGGTGGCCATGGCGATTCCACTGTGGGTAATCGGGCTCATCCACAGGGGCAACTGCGCGAAGAATTCCGGGCGCACCACCGGGATCAGGCCCATGCCGATGCTGACTGCCACCAGCAACTGGTTGCGGCGGTCGGCAATGTCGGCCTCCTGCAGGATCTTGATGCCGGTCGCCGCGACCATGCCGAACATGGCAATGGCGGCGCCGCCCAATACTGCCGGTGGAATCGATGCCACCAAAAAGGCGGCTTTGGGCAGCAGGCTCAGCACAATCAGGAACGCCCCGGCCATGATCGTCACCGAGCGGCAACGCACGCCGGTCATCTGCACCAGGCCGATATTCTGGGCGAATGAGGAGTGAGTAAACGTATTGAAGAAACCGGCGAAAAATGAGGCGCCAGCGTCACACAACAGGCCACGGCGCAGCATCCTTGGCGTGACCTCCTGGCCGGTGATTTTGCCCAGCGCAAGAAACATCCCGGTGGACTCGACGAAGATGATCACCACCACCAGGCACATCGACAGGATCGGTGCCAACTCGAACTTGGGCATGCCGAAATGCAGTGGCGTCACCACTTGCACCCACGGTGCCTGGGACAGGCCGCCGAGGTCGACCATGCCGAGCAGGCCGCACAAGCCATAGCCGAGCGCCATGCCGATCAGCACCGAGATATTTACCCAGAAGCCGCGCATGAAACGGTTGATCAGCAAGATGGTGGCCAGTACCAGCGCGGCAATCGCCAGGTAAACCGGCGAGCCGAAGGTGGCGGCGGCACTGCCGCCACCGGCCCAGTTCACGGCCACGGGGAACAGCGACAGGCCGATGGCAGTGATCACGGTGCCGGTCACCAAGGGCGGGAAAAACCGCACGACCTTGGACATGAACGGCGCGATCAGCATGCCAAAAAAACCGGCAGCGATGGTCGCGCCGAAGATGCCCTGCAGGCCGATGCCAGGCATGCCGGCCATGGCCACCATGCTGCCGACGGCGGCGAAACTGGCGCCCATCATCACCGGCATGCGAATGCCCACCGGGCCGATGCCGAATGACTGCACCATGGTGGCAATGCCAGCCACGAGCAGATCGGCGTTGATCAGAAAGGCGATTTCTTCACGGCTCAAGCCTGCGGCCTGGCCAATGATCAGGGGTACGGCTACGGCGCCGCCGTACATCAGCAAGACGTGTTGCAGGCCTACCAGAATCAGTTGCAAGAGGGGCAGCCGCACCATGGCGGGTGCGGCGGGAATCTGCGGTTCGACTAACTCGGTCATGCAACACCTCGGATCTTTTTTATTGTTGTGTTGTTTGGAACGCACTCTGTAAATCACCACAAATCCCTGTGGGAGCTGGCTTGCCTGCGATGGCGGTGGCTCAGCCACTCATCTGGTGGCTGATGCACCGCTATCGCAGGCAAGCCAGCTCCCACATTTTGGATTTGTGTTACTCAGGCTGTCAGTTAGTGCGTGCCCCCTGGTTGATCCAGGTGCCGATCAAATCCCGTTCCTGCTGGGTCATCTGGGTGATGTTGCCCAGCGGCATGATCTGGCTGGCCACGGCCTGCGCTTGAATACGCGCCGCCTGCTGCTGGATCTGCGCCGGGGTATCGAACATCACGCCGGCTGGGGCGGTGCTGAACAGCGGGCTGGTGGGCTTGGCCGAATGGCACACGGCGCAGCGTTCCTGGATCACGCCATGCACCTTGTCGAAATCAATCGTCGCCTGGGCCGGTGCCGCAGCAGGTTCTGCAGCGGGTGCGGCTGGCGCAGCAGGTTTCAAGCCACCGCCCAATGCGGTTTCCGGCAATGGCTGGTACTCGATGGCCGCGGGTGCCTTGGCCACGTCAGGTGCAGTCGAAACAGGTTTAGGACCGGTCACATACGCCAGGCAAATCATCGCCAATGCGCCCACCGGCAACGTCCACGCATACTTCTGGCTGTTATGCCGTGTGTTGAAGTAGTGACGCACCAACACCGCTGCCACCGCGATACCCGCCAGGATCAGCCAGTTGTATTGGCTGCCGTAGGTGCTCGGGAAGTGGTTGCTGATCATGATGAACAGCACCGGCAAGGTGAAGTAGTTGTTGTGACGCGAACGCAGCAGACCCTTGGCCGGCAGCGCCGGGTCAGGTGTGCGGTTCTCGGCGATGGCCGCTACCAGCGCGCGCTGGGCGGGCATGATGATGCGGAATACGTTACCGACCATGATGGTGCCGATCACCGCACCTACGTGCAGGTAAGCACCGCGACCGCTGAAGACCTTGCTGAAGCCGTAAGCGGCTGCAATCAACAGTACAAACAGGATAAAGCCGAGCAGGGCAGGGCGTTTGCCCAGCGCCGAATCGCACAGGAAGGAGTAGATGAACCAGCCGACGAACAGTGAGCCAATGCCCAGCAGTACGCCTTCGGGACCACTGAGGCTGCTGCCCGGGGCCAGCAGGTACAAGGTCGGGTTGGCGTAGAACACTACGCACAGCAGCGCGATGCCCGACATCCAGGTGAAATAGGCTTCCCATTTGAACCAATGCAGGTTGTCCGGCATGGTCGGCGGGGCCAGTTTGTATTTTTCCAGGTGGTAGATACCGCCACCGTGAATCGCCCATAAGTCACCGGCCAGGCCGTCTTTGGGGTTGACGCGATTAAGGTTGTTTTCCAGCCAGACAAAATAGAAGGAAGCGCCGATCCACGCGACGCCAGTGATCATGTGAACCCAGCGCACGCTAAGGTTCAGCCATTCCATCAAATGTGCTTCCACAGTCTTTACCTCTCGCCTGTCACCCTTGTTGTCGGGTGATCAGACCTTCTCTTATTGGTGGGGGGCGAGGATCAACCGCTCATCCTCTTTGAAAAAATGCTCATCGCAGTTATTGCCTGTGCCACTGCGATCAACCACCAGGAAGTCATCCCGCTTTTCGATCGTCAGCACCGGGTGGTGCCAGACGCCGCGATGGTAATTAATGCCCTGCCTGCCGTTGGTGACGAAGGCGCGGACCAAGCCCGATACAGGTTCATCGCCAAGTGGCGCGACCACGATCAGAAAGGGGTTGCCGAGCAGCGGGATGAAGGCCTGGCTGCCCAGCGGGTGTCTTTCCAGCATACACACGGTCAGCGGCATGTCCTGCGCATCGGCGCGGAAGATGCTGATGATTGCGTTGTCTTCAGGCTGGGCGGTTTCTACCGTGGCCAGCTTGTGAAAGCGCATGGTCGACCCGTTATTGATCATGAAGTGATCGCTGCCATCGGTTTCGATAACGTCTCCGAAAGGGGCGAAGGCTTCTTTGGTCAGGGGTTCGATCACTAGTGTGCGCATGGCTGTCTTCTTATCCGGATTCTGTGTTGTTTGTTCTATTGCTATCGCGGGCAAGCCCGGCTCCCACATTTTGATCTGTGAATACATTCAAATGTGGGAGCTGGCTTGCCTGCGATGGGCTCACCGCTTATTTAGCGACTTTACCGAGGACCCGCAGGCGGCTCACACCACCATCCGGGAACACGTTCAGGCGGATGTGGGTAATCGGCCCCAGTGCCTTGATCTGCTCGGCAAACGTGTGTTCAGCGTGCATTTCCAGTTTCTGCGCCGGCAGCAGCTCGCGCCAGAACAGCGATTGGGTTTCGATCTGGCTGTCGGTGCCGCCCTTCACGAACGCGCCCTGGATCGAGCAAGTGTCCGGGTAGTTGCCCTTGAAGTGCAGGGTGTCGACCACGATTTTCTCGATCTCGCCGGGGTGGCCCAGGGCGACGATCACCCAGTCATTGCCTGGCGTACGACGACGGGCGGTTTCCCAGCCGTCGCCCATGTTGATGCCACGGCCCGGGTTGAGGATGTTGCTCATGCGGCCGAAGTGTTCGTCGGAGCACGCCAGGGCGCGACCGCCGTTGAGGGCCGCTGCCAGGTCGACCTGTTCGTTGTCGCCCACCGAGGACCAGTCGCGGAACGGCACGCCGTACACACGCAGACGGGCCACACCGCCGTCCGGGTAGATGTTGAAACGCAGGTGGCTGAACGCCTGGTCGTTGTTGATCTCGTGGTAGTGGTGGCTGTTGCCTTGCAGCTCCACGGCCGACAGCACTTCCACCCACTGGGTGTTGGCGTCCGGCTCGCCCGAGGCCAGGAAGCAGGCTTCCAGGGAGGCCGATGGCGGGAAGTTGCCGGTGAAGAATGAAGTGTCGATGTCCACGCCCTTGATCGAGCCGGGTACGCCGAGGCGGATCACCGCGCTGTCGTAGCCTTCGAAGCGCTTGCGGCGTGACTCCCAGCCGTCCATCCACTTGCCGTTGTCATCGAAAACGCCCTCCTTCCACACGGCCGGGGTCGGCTGGAACAGGCGGTTGGCGTCAGCGAACCAGTCATCGGTCACCGAGATGATCTTGGTGCCCAGGCGGGCATCGGCCAGGTTGACGAACTTTTCGAAAGGTACGGCGTAAGCTTTCATTCTTCTTGTCTGCCTTAGATAGAGTGGCTGGGGATGGTCTGTTAGAGGGTCAGTAAACGGAACAACGCGATCTTGTTGATCTCGGCCAGCGCGCATTTGAACTCGGCGTCTGCCGAATTGTGAATGCGCGTTTCGAACGCAGCGAGGATCTGATGCCGGTTGCTGCCTTTTACCGCCATGATGAAGGGAAACTTGAACTTGGCCTTGTAGGCATCGTTCAGCTCGGTGAAGCGCGAGAACTCTTCGGCCGTGCATTGGTGAATCCCCGCGCCAGCTTGCTCATCGGTGCTGGCTTGGGTCAGTTGGCCCTGGACGGCAGCTTTGCCGGCCAGGTCCGGGTGAGCGTTGATCAGCGCCAGCTGGCTGGCATGATCGGCGCTTAACAGGATATCGCTCATGCGCTGGTGCAGGGTTTCGATCTGGTCGACCGAGCTGTCCTGGCCCAGGTCGAAGGCCTTTTCGGCCACCCATGGCGAGTGTTCGTAGATATCGGCGAAAGCGGCGACAAATTCATCGCGGCTCAGGGTCGATGGCTTCAGGGTCTGGAACGCAGTCATTTCGCCGCTCCCGTGTGCGGGTGGGTTTCGTGCCAGTGACGGGCGATGTCAACGCGACGGGTGAACCACACCTGTTCATGGCCTTTGGCGTATTCGATAAACCGTTTTAACGAAGCCAGGCGTGCAGGGCGGCCGATCAGGCGGCAGTGCAGGCCGATGGAAAGCATCTTCGGCGCCTCGGCCCCTTCGGCATACAACACGTCGAACGCGTCCTTGAGGTACTCGAAAAAGTCATCGCCCTTGTTGAAACCCTGCACCTGGGTGAAGCGCATGTCGTTGGTGTCCAGGGTATAAGGGATCACCAAATGCGGCTTGCCGGTCGGGTTGTTCGGCTCCCAGTAGGGCAGGTCGTCGTCATAGGTGTCGCAGTCGTACAGGAAACCGCCTTCCTCCATCACCAGCCGACGCGTATTGGGGCCAGTGCGGCCGGTGTACCAGCCCAGTGGGCGCTCGCCGGTGAGTTCGGTGAGGATGCGGATGGCTTCGAGCATGTGCTCGCGCTCCTGGGCCTCGTCCATGTACTGGTAGTCGATCCAGCGGTAGCCGTGGCTGCAGATCTCGTGGCCGGCGTCGACCATTGCGCGGATCACATCCGGGTGGCGCTGGGCGGCCATGGCGACGGCGAAGATGGTCAGCGGGATATCGAATTCTTTAAACAGCTTGAGGATGCGCCACACACCCGCACGGCTGCCGTACTCGTACAGCGACTCCATGCTCATGTTGCGGGCGCCTTGCAGCGGCTGGGCCGAGACCATTTCCGAGAGGAAGGCTTCGGACTCTTTATCACCGTGCAAAATGTTGCGCTCACCGCCTTCTTCGTAGTTGAGTACGAACGACAGCGCAATGCGTGCCTTGCCCGGCCAGTGGGGGTGAGGAGGGTTACTGCCGTAACCGATCAGGTCGCGTGGGTAGTCAGCGCTCACTGCAGTCTTCCTTCTTGTTCGTGATAGCAAGTGTGTGTGGCGGCCGGGCAGTGAAAAGACTGGGTGGCGTCACAGCGATGAGTGATTGTATACAACTTATCTGTCACTTTGTAAGCCTACATTTCTGCATTTTTTCTGTATCGCCGGGTTCAGATGCTGTAGCAAGAAACTTGCCTGACTGGTCAGTTAATGGACAAAAGGTCGTTTAAAAGCAAGGTTTACTTACGAATTGACTCATCGAGCAACACCGACGGGAAGATCCAAAGCTTTGTGATTTTTATTGTGTACAATTTTTTTAAAAAGTGTCTTAATCAGCCATCGCCGGCTTTTTCGATGCCCTGAAAAAGTGCAGGTTTCTCTTTTACTGACTTCAGGAGGCGCGAAGACGCCATGGGACGTTTGACCACACACGTTTTGGACGCCGCACACGGCTGCCCCGGCAGCAATATCAAGGTCGAGCTGTACCGCGTCGACGGCGCGCAGCTGGAACGGGTTGCCACTGCCACCACCAACAGCGACGGCCGTTGCGATGCGCCGCTGCTGCAAGGTGACGACTACCGCAGTGGTGTTTACCAACTGCAATTCAGCGCCGGCGACTACTACCGCGCCCGTGGTGTGCAATTGCCGGAACCGGCGTTTCTCGACGTCGTCGTGCTGCGTTTTGGCATCAGCGCCGAACAGGATCACTACCATGTGCCTTTACTGATTTCGCCTTACAGCTACTCCACCTATCGCGGTAGCTGAGTCGTCACCTCGCTTCACACCCCCAAAGCTCTTCGTTGGTTTTTTGCCCGCCCACACTGCGGGCTTTTTTTATTCTGAATGGCTCACGGGCCGCCCAAGTATGTAACGCACCTGGGGCGGTCGAGGTACCTAGGCTCGGCTTTTCTGTATGGAACAGTCCGCCATGAGTACCGACACCACCGCCTGGTTGGCCGCTGAGGCTGCTGCGGCGCAAACGCTTAATTTTGATGACCCGCAAACCTCGGACGCGCAGCGTGATGCGGCGATTCGCACACTCCTGACCCGACGGCTAAACGCGGTCACGCAGCCCAGTCTTGAAATCAATCGCCTGTACGAAGCCCAAGCCAGGGCCAGAGAGGCGGTAAAACTCTTAAAAGACTTGATTGGGCGTGCGCCGAGAGTCTTGGGCATTATCCGGGGCGCATTACGCAAGGCCTTTGCGCTGGACCCCGATACGCTGTTGTTCACCGAGTTCCGGCCGCCGCCTTTGCCCCAGAAGGTCTACAGCCTGACCGAAAAAGGCTTGGCACTTCTCATTGATCCGGATGTGCCGCTGGACATTAACCAGTTCACTACATTGCGTATCAAGGACGAACCGGCACGGACGTTGCCGTTTACCGCTTGGGATGCGTTGGTACGTGTGAAGGGGTTGGCGCTGCTCGGTCAGGTTGAGAAGGCTGAACGAGACTATTGGCAGCAACTGGCCTATGGCTCCTGGCTGACGCGCAAGCAGCGTTGGGTCCAGTTACGAAAATCCTTGTTCGCCGAGCATGCACTGCTGGCCCATCGCGTTTACCAGCTCTCGGACCGCGGCTATGCCATGGTCCGTAAAGTCATGGAGATCCCCGGCGCCGATGCGCGCCGTCGCGCCGCAGGTGAGTGGGCGAATATTCAAGTGAGCAGGGTGGCGTGGCCTGGCACAAATCGGGCACTGGTTCCTGTGCCGGGCGCTTTGCATATTTATCGTGAAGGCATCGCGGGGGACACGCCCCATGTGATTTATCTGCCGGGTCTGATTCGGGAGTTTTACGAGTTCAGTTCCTGGTATCGAATGCAATGTGATTTGCCTGCGCTGGTCAACGGCCCTTTGAGCCAGGTGCTATGGCAGTGTTTGCCACTGCGCCGTTGGCATGAGCTGTGTAACACACCCAGTGTTACGCCTCAGGCGTTTACCCTTCAGCTTATTGGTGTACACCAGGAAGACGTGTTGCTTGCCAGTGCGACCGAGCTGCTGGAGGCGCAGTGGGATAACGAGGTGGCCTGTGCATTGTCAATCAACCCTGCGGCTGTGGGCGTTCAAGGTGTGGGGCAATTCAACGCTCCTGAGATGAAACGCTTCCTCAAATTCATCGAAAAAGGCCGTCGCCGGCTGGCATGCAGCCTCCTGCTGGGAAACAGCCTGGACGCCTTGCCGGAGTGGGATCATCAGCGCCGCAGCGGTGAGATTGTGTGTGCAAGTTTGACGCCGGACCTCGCCCTCAAGACCCGTGAAGCGCAACTCAAACGTTACGAAAAAGGCTTGATGGCCCTGCTGGATCCGACGGATGTGGGCAAAAGCACAGCACCCTATCAAGACTTTTTGAACCTCGATCAGCGATGGCAGGAACAAGTGAGCACCGTGAGTCAATTGGCCCATGCCCCGCACGAGCGCATGTTTGAAAAGGCGTTCTGGCTTGAACAGCCTTTGGGCACGTCTAATCGCGGCTCATTGGTGGGGACTGCCCTGCGCCGGGCTTTGCTTCTGGAAGCCCAGATGCAGCAACAGTTGAACCTGATGCCTTCCGTGCATCTGGAGCGATTGAATACGGTATTGAGTGAGTCTTGGGTGCCTGGCGACAGTGCTGCTGATACCTGTGTATTGCAAGTAACGGTCGGCAGTGAGTCCGGCCAGTTGTACCCGCTGCTGGGGGCTCTGCTCGTGACCACCCACCAGGCCCTGGCTCACCCGAGTGGCCCACACTCAGTATTGTTATACGTGACGGGTCTGTATGGCGGGCTTGTGCCCTTTGACAACGTGAACGCGTTCGCCAAGGGGCTTCAAGCCAGCCTGAAAAGCCGCGATGGCTCCGTGTTGTGGCGCTGCATCGAGCGTGATCACCGTGTGGCTGCGCGGGGCTGGATCCAGGCGTTGCCCAAGGATGCGCCATTGGTAGTGAGTTATGAGGCCATCAAGCGCACGATGCTCAAAGACTTGTTCATTAAGCTAATGCAACGTTACGCGGCGTTGAACAAACGTGTGGGCAGGGGTGTTCGGTTGTTCAGTGAGGTGAGCGATCCGCAGTTGAGCCGAATGTTACTGGCCCAGGAGTTGTTCGAGTGCCTGCAAGTACCCGCCAATGATGCTCGCACACTGGCCTTGGCCAATATCAACCTGTTGCAGATGGCAGCCACTCAGGCGAAAAAACTCCCCTCGTGGTTGGGCATTGCCTCAACCGGTAGTCGAAGACACTACAAACGATTGTTACGCCGTTACCTGATGAATGCCTTTGCGGTGGAGAACAAACTGTGGCGGGATTTACCGGACTTGGAGTCATTCGCCCGTAATGGCTTGATTGCGCGATTGACTCGGGACGGGTTTTACCCGCGACTGGATATCGACAAACCCCTGATAGATTTGCCCGATGATGTCAGCTCCCAATTGTGTGGCTGGTCGAGTCAGTGCGCAGTGGGCGATCGCGATACAAAAAAGGTCGTCAGCTCGCAGCGCACCACTTTCAGCCTGCTGCAATTAGCGTTGCATAACCTTGACCCCAAGGCACCCTGGACCCGCTGGCGATTAAATCGCGCACGCTGGCTGGACCCCGCCTGGAAAGAGCGCTTGAGCGTGCGTTACCTGATCAACACCCTGTCATCGCTCGATCTTGGGGGCGAGTACGACAAGCGGATCCTCAAGGCATTTTATCCGCCGACGTCTACTCCGGCCACGTCTCCTGGGCTCACACAGGCTTTGGTCTATAGGGCTTTGCGACAACGCGCTCAGATGCAGCTGTATTCTGCGGTCCAGCAAGGTTTGAGTGATAAAGCGCAGCGTCTGTTTACCCTGGCGATGGCCGCTGGGTCGGCAAGTGACCTGAAAAAAGATGGGTTCGACGTAGAGTTGGCGGTTCTGCGCCTGATGGACGCAACCCCAGAACATGATCGGCACATTGCTGGCTTATTGTTCATTCATGACAGGTTATCAAAGCTCTGTGTGGTGTACTGGCCCATGGCTGCGGCAAGTCGGGTGATTGTCGCGTATGCCAGTTTGGGCGAAGCAGAAAGGGCGTTGAATCTTATCGGCGCACTTCCCGAAAACCAGAAGGCGTTGGCGCGCCAGGTGGCGCCAGGCTGGGAGGCGCAGGCGCTGGCCGGCTACCCCGGTCAAGACCTAGAGGTGCAACCCCGCAGGCCTCATTCGCTTGAGCCGGGTCAACCCGGTCTATATCGTTTTGTTGCCATGCTTGTGGAGTTTTTTTTGGCCCCGCACAAAAAACCGGCGGTGGACAATGAAAGCATCGAGGCATTGATCAAGGAGCAAATCGAGTCGCAGCCTGAACATTGGTTAGCGGCTGCGCCCACCACCTGTGGCAATGCCATGGCGTTGTTGGCCCACGCTAAGGTGTTCGATCTGCAACGGCGTACCCAAGCCCAATCCCAGTCTTCCCAGGCGCTGGAGCAATACCGCGAGCAGCGTTTGGGGGAGCAGCACGACGCGACGATTCGCGGGCTGCTGGGCTTTGTCCCGGTACTGGGTGTTGGCATCAGCCTGTATGAAATGCTGCTTGCAGCGCGGCGCTATCATTACAGCGGGTCTGCCCATGATGCTGTGGATGTGGCGTTCTTGACGATGCTTGCGTTCTTCGACGTGCTGACATCCTTTGGCCCTTCCGCGAAAGGCGCGCGCGTGTCGCGTGTCGCTTTAGGCCGCTTGCATCGCCATCAAGGGGTCACGCTCGGTACCCGCGCAGGCCTGAAACCGTCACCGATCAAGCCACGTCACCTGCTGGAACACTTCCAGTCCCCTGATGGACTGGATGGGGCCATTGAGTTGGCGGGGCCGGGCGCTAAAGGGCGGTACGCGAAAGATGGCCGGCAGTTTATTCGTGAGGGTAAAGATATTTACCCGGTATATCAGCGTGAGAACGAATGGGGACTGCGACTGAAAAAGAGCCAGGGAGAAGGGCAAGATGAACTGATTTTACACATCGAGCAGCCCCACGAATGGCAGTTAGGGGCCGATGCACCGGTGCCCGGGCCGAGTTCAGGCGTATGGCAACCTTGGGCACCCACCAGAAGCGCAGCGGATTGGTCACCGCCTTCGCGTACGGGCCTGGAAGCGAACTTGCGCGCGTTGCCTGTGCCCACCAGTTCCTGGCAGGCGTGGGGTTTTCGGCGCAGTGACTCACTGATCGAAGTACCGCCCCTGGGCCGCAGTATATACCGGGTGGCAGCAACGCCGGGTGCGGCGGCCTTTGATCTCTTGCGACTAGGGCCTGATTACTATCGGTTGTTGCCCCAGGGTACAAACGCGTCGTCTTCGAGCATCGTCTTTATAATGAGAAACCAGGATGTTTCGTTCAGGGCATCCGTGGATATAGAGCGCTGGCTGGGCGTGGCTGCTGCTGAGCAGCCGATACCGGCGACCCTGGGTGCCAATGGGCTGTGGACGCCCCATCAAGTGCTGTTTAATGAACGTCTGGACGTCACGGTGGGGCGGGCGTTTCCTGCTATGACCCCGGGCAGCAGGCGGTTTGTCGCCGACCGGCTCACTGAGTTGGCGGACACCGGCCCCAGGGTGACGGCCACGCACTTACTCAATATCAGGGCGACACTCGACCGTTGGACGGCCCCGGGAAACCCGGACCGCCTGCCCGATCTGCTGAGAATGCTACGGCCTGCGGGCGAGCCGGGTGCCCTCACCATTAACATAGGGATCGATGGGGTAGCGCCGGGAGGCACGCGGCTGGATTTCACGCCGCCCTTACACCTTGATCCCTCGTTGCTCAGGCGCAGCCGCGGCAACGGCGTACTTCGTTCGCGAGCTGTTCACACAGCTGTCAGGCAGATACTCGAAAGATATGGATTCACCGTCAGGAGCATTCCAAGGCGGCATGGCGGGGCCAGTACGAGGGACTTTTACTGCACCCATCCGCATTCGAGTTCGGTTTACTTTGTGCTGAATAATTGGGTCGATAATCGCAACGTCAGCCTGCGTTCCAGGGTGGCCCCGCAGCTCTCCGAGGCTTGGTTTCGCGAGCGTATCGGTTCGCAGTCGCCATTCTCGGCGGAGTTTGCCGCCATTGATCAAGCCATGACACAAAACCGTCTGGTTCGGATCGTTGCAGGCATTCAGTGGCAAGTTCGTTATGGAGAGCCCGCCAGTGTGTATTTTGCCAAAGTCGCGCCGTTTAACCCTTGAGCAGCGCTGCGGTTGCCGCCCCGCCAAATAGCGTGGCACTGACGCGATTGAACCAGCTCTGGCCCGCGCCGCTGCGCAGGTAACGCGCGGCACCGTGGGCGCCGAGGCCGTAAGCCAGCTTGCAGAGCAAGTCGAGTACGGTCCAGGTCGCGATCATGATCAGCAGTTGCGGCAGAAACGGCTGTTGGCTGCTGAGAAACTGCGGCAGGAAGGCGGCGAAGAACAGGATGTCCTTGGGGTTACTGGCACCCAGCACAAAGGCCCGGCCAAACAGCGCGCGAAAACGCGGCACCGCCGGTGTCTGTGGCACTTGCGCGCCATGGGTCGGCAGCCGCGATTGCTGCCAGCTCTGCCAGGCCAGATAGAACAGGTACAGCGCGCCGATGATTTTCAAGGCGCTGAACAACTGCTCGGAGGCCAGCAACAATGCGCCCAGGCCCAGAGCCGAGGCGCTCAACAGGCAGATCGAGGCAAACACCCCGCCCAGGAACGCCGGGTACGAACGGCGCAGGCCGTAGTTGAGGCTGTTGCTGATCATCAACAGCGACAACGGCCCGGGGATCAGGATCACCACCAGTGCCGCACCACTGAACAACAGCCAGGTATCCAGGTTCATCTACATTTCTCCCTCTATGCAAAAGCCCCACCCGAAGGTGAGGCGGTTTTTCAGCCGTTCCCGAACTACAGGAAGATGAACTTGGCGATAAAGATCGCGCACAGCACCCACAGGCTGACAGAAATCTCACGGTACTTGCCGGTGCCTGCCTTGAGCGCCACGTAAGTGATAAAGCCCAAGGCAATCCCGTCGGCGACCGAGAAGGTCAACGGCATCATGATCGCGGTGACAATCGCCGGAATGCTGTCGGTGGCCTCATCCCAGTTGATATGGGCCATGCTCGCCATCATCAGCATCGCCACGTAAATCAGCGCACCGGCGGTGGCATACGCCGGAATCATCTCCGCCAGTGGCGCAAAAAACATCGCGGCCACAAACAGGATGCCCACGGTCACGGCGGTCAGCCCGGTGCGACCACCTGCGGCCACACCGGCAGCGCTTTCCACATAGCTGGTCACCGGCGGCACACCGACCATGGCGCCAAACACGCTGGAGGCACTGTCGGCTTTAAGCGCGCGGGACAGGTTATCGATCTTGCCGTCGGCGTTGACCAGTCCGGCCCGTTGCGCGACGCCCATCAGTGTACCTGCGGTGTCGAACATGTGTACAAAAAGAAAAGCAAATACCACGCTTATCATGCTTACATTGAATACACCTTTTATGTCCATGGCCATCCATGTCGGCGCCAGGCTCGGTGGGGTTGAGAGAATGCCGTTGTAGTGCACCAGGCCCAGGCCCCAACCGGCGAGGGTCACGGCGATGATGCTGATCAGGATCGCGCCGAATACCCGGTGATAGCTGAGGATCGCAATCAACAGGAAGCACACGGCCGCCAGCAATGGCGCAGGCTCGTGCAGCGAACCGAGCTTGATCAAGGTGGCCGGGCTGTCGACGATAATGCCGGCGGTCTTCAGGCCGATCACCCCAAGGAACAAACCGACGCCTGCGCCCATGGCATGACGCAAGCTCACAGGGATGCTGTTGAGCAGCCATTCACGCACGCGCGACAGTGTCAGGCCCATGAACAGCACGCCGGAAATAAACACTGCGCCCAGCGCGGTTTCCCAGTGGTAGCCCATGGTGCCGACCACGGTGTAGGTGAAAAACGCATTCAGGCCCATACCCGGTGCCAAACCTACCGGCCAGTTGGCGTACAGCCCCATCAGCAGGCAGCCCAGCGCGGCGGCGATGCAGGTGGCGACGAACGCCGCACCGTGATCGATACCGGCGTCGGCCATGATGTTGGGGTTGACGAAGATGATATAGGCCATGGTGATAAAGGTGGTGAGGCCGGCAATCAGTTCGGTTCTCACTGTGGTGCCATGCAAGCGCAGTTTGAACAGGCGTTCCAGCCAGCCGCCTTGCGGTGGGGCGAGGTCCAGCGTAGGGGCTTCGGTTTTTTGGCTATCCACAGCAAGTACTCCTCAAGAGTTTTATTGTTATTTCCAGCGCCGGTCACAGAGGTGGGCAGCAGCGCTTTGAGGTACTGGCGGGTTTTGTTGACCAATAGGTCAGGAACTCGCACGAAGCGAATTATGCTTTTGTATACAAATAAAGCAAATAATGTTTTCTATTTTGTTTGCGAAAGGGGATGAAAGGCTGATGCCGGCGCGATTTATCGGGTTGCGCAGGGCAAAGTTGTTGTGGCGAGCAGGCTTGCCCTGCGTTGGGCTGCGTAGCGGCCCCCAAACCTGCCAATGGATTCTCGCTGAAGCCCCGCGATGACTGTCTCAGGGCCGCTTCGCGTCCCAACGCAGGGCAAGCCTGCTCGCCACAACAAGCTCGCTCGGCATAGGGTTAAAGTTGGCCGGCGAGGGCCTGGTTCACGGCTAGCCAGCCTGCCACGGCGTCTTCACCGGCTTCACTGAACGCACGCTGCAACAGCTTCACCTGCTCGCGGCGTAGTGACTGCTCAAAACGTTGGCCTTCTTCAGTCAGTTCCAACAGGCGTTTGCGCTTGTCGGCCTCGGAGGCAACGCTGTCGACCAAGTGCATTTCCTGCAATTGGCGCAATGGCATGTTCAGCGCCTGCTTGCTCACCCCAAGCAACTCCAGCAGCTGCTTCACGCTCAAGGCGGGGTAACGCGCGATAAAAAATACGATGCGCTGATGCACGCGGCTCAGGCCGCGGCGCTCGAGCATTTCGTCGGCCTTGGCGGTAAAAGCCTGGTAGCCGAAGAAAAAGGCTTCCATGGCTTGTTGTTGGCTGCCCTGGTTTTTAAGGTCAAGCATATTGACGTATCCACGCGAGTCGTCGTAATTTCGGTCAACCAGTTTGACGTATTTGCCCCCGACTTCGCTACCGGTGACCCTATGGCCTTCTCTGAACGTGTTACGCGCCTCAAAAGCTCCTTGATCCGTGAAATTCTTGCGGCGGCCCAGCGCCCGCAAGTGATGTCGTTCGCCGGTGGCCTGCCCGCCGAAGCCATGTTGCCGGTACTGAATTGGGATGAACTGCCACTGAACATCGGCCAATACGGTATGAGCGAAGGCGAGCCGCAATTGCGTGAACTGCTCGCCGCCGAGGCCCGCGCCTTGGGCTTACCGTGCCAGGCCAGTCAGGTGCTGGTGGTCAGCGGCTCCCAGCAAACCCTCGACCTGGCGGCCAAGCTGTACATCGACAAGGGCACTGAAGTCTTGCTGGAAGGCCCGACCTACCTGGCCGCCTTGCAGATTTTCCAACTGTTCGGCGCCGATTGCCTCACCGTGCAACTGGAGGCCGACGGCCCGAACCTGGCTGCCCTGCGCGCCAGCCTCGAACGCCATCACCCGGCGTTCATCTACCTCATCCCGACCTTCCAGAACCCCTCGGCCGTGCGCTACAGCGAGGCCAAGCGCGCAGCCGTGGCCGCCTTGCTCGATGAATTCGGCGTAACCCTGATCGAAGACGAGCCCTACCGCGAGCTGACATTCGACGGCGCCAGTGCGCAGCCCATCGCCGGGCGGTTGAAAAAAGCCAGCTGGATCTACACCGGCACTGTATCCAAGACCCTGTTGCCGGGGTTGCGCGTCGGTTACCTGATCGCCAGCGAGGATTTGTTCCCGCACCTGCTCAAGCTCAAGCAATCGGCCGACCTGCACACCAACCGCATCGGCCAGTGGCAAGCGATGCAGTGGATCGGCACGCAAAAATACCAGCAACACCTGGCGCAGTTACGCGACTTTTACCGCGAGCGTCGCGATGCCTTTCAGTCGGCTCTGGAGCGCCACTTTGGCGACCTGGCCGACTGGCAAGTGCCTCAAGGTGGATTATTCTTCTGGCTGACCTTGAAACAACCCCTCGACACCCGCACCTTGTTGGCGCAAGCATTGGATCAGGACGTGGCGTTCATGCCCGGTGAACCGTTCTTTTCCGAGCCCGATCAACACTTGGGTTCGTTGCGCCTCAATTTCAGCCATATCGACCCGGCCCGTCTGGACGAAGGTCTCAAGCGCCTGGCCGCGGTGGTCCGTCAAGCACAGCACGCGCAAGCGGCATAAGGGGAGCCCCATGTACAAGGTTTATGGCGATTACAAGTCGGGCAACTGCTACAAGGTCAAATTGATGCTCAACCTGCTGGGCATCCCGTACCAATGGATCGATATCGACATCCTCAAGGGCGACACCCAGACTGCCGAGTTCCTGGCCAAGAACCCCAATGGCAAGATCCCGGTGCTGGAACTTGAAGACGGCACTTGCCTGTGGGAGTCCAACGCGATTCTCAACTTCCTGGCCGATGGCAGCGAATTTTTGCCGTCCGAGCCACGCCTGCGCACGCAAGTGTTGCAGTGGCAGTTTTTCGAGCAGTACAGCCACGAACCGTATATTGCGGTGGCGCGGTTTATCCAGTTTTACCTGGGCTTGCCCGCAGACCGTCTTGAGGAATACAAGAAGCTGCACAAAGGTGGCTACAAGGCCCTCAAGGTCATGGAGCGCCAACTGCAACTGACCCCGTATCTGGTGGGCGATCAATTCTCCATCGCCGATGTGGCGTTGTATGCCTATACCCATGTGGCCGAGGAGGGTGGGTTTGAGCTGGACGCTTATCCGGGTGTGCAGGCGTGGCTGGCGCGGGTGGCGAGCCATCCAAAACATGTAGCGATGCTTGATTGAGTTCACGCGGTCAAAAATGTGGGAGCTGGCTTGCCTGCGATAGCATCAACTCGGGGTAATAGATAAACCCAGGTGTCTGCATCGCAGGCAAGCCAGCTCCCACACAAGCCATATCCCACATTGATAGTGTCCAGTTTCAGTTCGATGTTGTGCCAGACAGCTCATCACTCAGCAGCTCAAAGCAACGCTGCGCCGCCGGGCTGAGGCCCATCCCGCTGCGACTGATCAACCCGATCTCGCGGTTCACGCCGGGATGGTCAATATTGATGCGCTTCAACCCCTCCAGGCTGTCCGCCGCCGACTCCGGCAACACGCTGATGCCCAGCCCCTGGCGCACCAACGCCAGTACCGTCGACATGTAGTTGGCTTCCATGCCGGCATTCATTGTCAGCCGTGTCTGATCAAACAACGCGTCCACCTGCTCACGCACACTGCTGTCGCGCCCGGTGAGGATGATCGGCTGGTCCGCCAATTGCTCCAAGGTCAGTTGGCGATGGTGGGCGAGGGGATGGCCCAGTGGCACAAACGCACACAACCGATCATTGAGCACCGGCAAAAATTCCAGGCCGTGGCTCAGCCGGGCACGCACGCCGATGCCAAAGTCCACCACGCCTTCGCGCACCTGTGCATGAATGCGATGAGCTACCAGGTCATGCAAACGTACTTCGATGCCGGCAAAGCGTTCGCGAAACAGGCGCAAGGCCGGCGGCAGGGCGCCGGCGCACACCGAGGGCAGTGCGGCGATGGTGACCACGCCGCGGCGCAGGGCGGCGAGGTCGCGCGAGCCAGTGACGATGTTGTCCAGGTCCAGCAACAGTTTTTCCATGGGGCCGCGCGCGTCTTCGCCTGCGGCGGTGATGCTTACGTGGCGCGGGCTGCGATCGAGCAGCGCGACGCCGAGCCAGTCTTCGAGTTGTTGCACCTGTACCGTCAGGGCTGAGGGCGACAAGTGCAACTCATTGGCGGCCTTGGTGAAACTGCCGGTGCGGGCTACGGCGAGAAAGGCTTGTATATGTTGGATGCTGTTCTTCATTTTGTTTTTCCGAACGTGCCAGGCCGAATATTCCAATTTACAAAGACTAACCCGCTTCCAATACTCCAGGGAAAACAATAACCGGCCACCAAGGCCGCTCTGGAGTAACCCATGCTCGCAACCCTGGGTGTCATCACCATCCTGTGCCTGCTCGCTGCCGTCATGAGCAAACGCCTGTCGCCACTGGTGGCGCTGATCGCCTTGCCGATCATCGCCGCACTGCTCGGCGGTTTCGGCCTGCAAACCAGCGCCTTTATCATTACCGGAATCAAGAACGTCGCCCCAGTGGTGGGCATGTTTGTGTTCGCGATTCTGTTTTTCGGGATCATGACCGACGCCGGTATGCTCGACCCGATCATTGATCGCATCCTGCGCACGGTCGGCACGCGTCCTACACGGATTGTGGTCGGCACCGCGACCCTCGCGCTGCTGGTGCACCTGGACGGCTCCGGGGCGGTGACGTTTCTGGTGACGGTGCCGGCGATGCTGCCGCTGTATACGCGGTTGGGCATCGACAAGCGCATCCTTGCGTGTGTCTGTGCCATGGCCGCCGGGGTCAATTTCCTGCCGTGGACCGGCCCGGTGCTGCGCTCGTCGGCGGCCTTGCATGTGCCGGTGGCCGACCTGTTCCAGCCGCTGATCCCGGTGCAGATCGTCGGCCTGGTCTTCGTGTTTGCCTGCGCCTGGTGGCTGGGCCGTCGTGAAGAAAAACGTCTGGGCCTGGGCGCCGGTTCCTCGGTGGAGGCGGTACCGCAACGGGTGCTCAGCGACGAGGACATCAAGCTACGGCGCCCACGGCTGTTCTGGGTCAACCTGTTGCTGACCGTGCTGGTAATGGTGGTGATGATTGCCGGCTGGGTCGACCCGGTGGTGATGTTTATGCTCGGCACCGTGGTGGCGCTGTGCATCAACTACCCGAATGTGGATGCCCAACGGGCGCGCATTGATGCCCATGCGAAAACCGCCCTGACCATGGCCAGTATCCTGCTCGCCGCTGGCGTGTTCACCGGCATCATGCAAGGCACTGGCATGCTCAAGGCGATTGCCGAGGTGGCGGTCGCACAGATTCCCGCCGGCCACGGCAAGTTGATCCCGGCGGTGGTGGGCTTTATTTCCATGCCGTTGAGCATGTTGTTTGACCCCGATTCCTACTATTTCGGCGTGATGCCGGTGATCGCCGAGGTCGGCAAAGCCCTGGGCGTCGACCCGCTGCAAGTGGCCCAGGCCTCGTTGCTGGGCGTACACACCACCGGTTTCCCGGTCAGCCCGCTGACGCCTGCGACCTTCCTGCTGGTGGGCCTGTGCAAGATCGAACTGGCCGATCACCAGCGCTTCACTATTCCGTTTCTGTTTGCTGCGTCGGTGTTGATGACCCTGACCGCATTGCTCCTGGGAGTGATTTGAGATGAAAACCTTGCGCATCGGTTCCGGCGCCGGCTACTCCGGCGACCGTATCGAGCCTGCCGTGGAACTGGCCGAACAGGGCGACCTGGATTACCTGGTGTTCGAATGCCTGGCCGAACGCACCATTGCCCTGGCGCAACAGGCGCGTATCAGCGACCCGCCGGGCGGTTACGACCCACTGCTGAGCGAGCGTATGCGCCGGGTGTTGCCATTTGTTGGCTTGAAGGGCCACCGTCGCCTGCGGGTAATTACCAATATGGGCGCGGCCAACCCCGTGGCGGCGGCCGTTGAAGTGCGGCGGGTTGCCAACGAACTGGGCCTGAACCTCAAGGTCGTGGCGGTGGTGGGTGATGACGTGTTGGAGGTTTTACAGCCCGGTTTTTGGCTGGATAACGGCCAGACCGTTGGCTCTTTGGGCGAGCGGCTGATATCCGCTAACGCCTACCTGGGCGTCGACGGCATCCTCGAAGCCTTGCGCGCCGATGCCGATGTGGTGATCACC
>NZ_WKDV01000057.1:0-33913 GCF_021605825.1 Pseudomonas sp. PA-6-3C | reverse complement strand
CAAGCCCGGCTCCCACATTGACCGCGTACTGCCGAATGAATTTGCCACACTGAAGATCAAAATGTGGGAGCTGGCTTGCCTGCGATAGCGGTGGACCAGCCACTACTTCATCGACTGACACACCGCCATCGCGGGCAAGCCCGGCTCCCACATTGACCGCGTACTGCCGAATGAATTTGCCACACTGAAGATCAAAATGTGGGAGCTGGCTTGCCTGCGATAGCGGTGGACCAGCCACTACTTCATCGACTGACACACCGCCTTCGCGGGCAAGCCCGGCTCCCACATTGGCCGAGTACAACCGAGTGAATTTGCCACACCGAAGATCAAAATGTGGGAGCTGGCTTGCCTGCGATAGCGGCGTACCAGCCCATGCATTCATCGACTGACACACCGCCTTCGCGGGCAAGCCCGGCTCCCACATTGACCGCGTACTGCCGAATGAATTTGCCACACTGAAGATCAAAATGTGGGAGCTGGCTTGCCTGCGATAGCGGCGTACCAGCCCATACATTCATCGACTGACACACCGCCATCGCGGGCAAGCCCGCTCCCACATTTTTGACCGGGTTGTACCAGCTTATTCAGCAGTGGACGGTTTTTCCCACAGGTTAATCCCGCCTTCCTGCGCAAACCGATCAATCTCCGCCAGTTCTTCCGCGCTGAAGCTCAAGTTCTTCAACGCGCCAACGTTTTCAATGATCTGCTCCGGTCGGCTCGCACCAATCAAGGCACTGGTCACCCGTGGGTCACGCAGGGTCCAGGCCAGGGCCAGTTGCGCGAGGCTCTGGCCACGGCGCTTGGCGATTTCATTCAACCCACGCACATGGGCAATGTTGGCTTCAGACAAGTGCTTGGCCTGCAACGAGCCGCCACCTGGGCGGTTGACCCGCGCATCGGCCGGCACGCCGTTGAGGTACTTGTCGGTGAGCAAACCCTGGGCCAGTGGTGTGAAAGCAATCACCCCTGCGCCAAGTTCGTCGGTGGTATCCAGCAGGTCTTTTTCAATCCAGCGGTTGAGCAGGTTGTAGGCCGGCTGGTGGATCAGCAACGGCACTTTCCACTCTTTGAGCAGCGCCGCCATTTCGCGGGTTTTCACCCCCGAATAAGACGAGATACCGATGTACAACGCTTTGCCCTGCTGCACGGCAGTGGCAAGGGCGCTGGCGGTTTCTTCCAACGGGGTGTCGGCGTCAAAACGGTGAGAGTAGAAAATATCCACGTAGTCGACGCCCAGGCGTTGCAGGCTCTGGTCCAGGCTCGCCAGTACGTATTTGCGCGAACCGCCACCCTGGCCGTAAGGGCCGGGCCACATGTCCCAGCCGGCTTTGCTGGAAATGATCAGCTCGTCGCGGTAGTGCTTGAAGTCTTCACGCAGCAAACGGCCGAAGTTGATCTCGGCGCTGCCATACGGTGGGCCGTAGTTGTTGGCCAGGTCGAAGTGGTTGATCCCCAGGTCAAACGCAGTGCGCAGCAGGGCGCGCTGGGTGTCAATCGGGGTGCTGTCGCCAAAGTTGTGCCACAGCCCCAGGGACAGTGCCGGCAGCACCAATCCACTGCGACCTACGCGGCGGTACGGGATAGATTCATAGCGGTTTTCGGCAGCAATGTAAGTCATCGAATCCTCTCTTGGACGTAGGCAAATAAGGCCTGGGAATAAGGTTATTCCCAGGCCTTTTAACCAGCTGAATCGCTTAAGCCTGCCGCTCCGTTCTACAGCAATTTCCTACCAGAGTGGAACGACGTAGCTGACATAAAAGCGATTTTCATCTTGAACGGTGGCACCGGTAATATCCGGGCTGGCGTGGGCATTTTTCCAGGTCACGCCCAGGCCCTTGAGGGTGCCGGTCGGTACTTGGTAAGCCACGGCAATGTTGCGTTCCCACTCGCTGGTGGTGCCTTGCACGGTGCGGATGTCATCACCGTGGGCATAGGCCGCCGAGAACGTCAGGCCGGTAAGGCCCAGCTTACCGAAGTCATACTTGTACTGCGCAAGCCAAGTGCGCTCACCGGCGTGTTGAAATTTATTCAACTGCATGTTGGTGAGCGCCGGGGTGTCTGCGCCTGAGCCCGGCCCTTGGCGGTTGTCGCCGCTGTTGAGACCGGAATCGAGGTACGGAAAGTCGCTGTCACCGCTGTTTTTCTGGATGCCCAAGCCGACGGTGTGACCGTCCAGGCTGTAGCTCTCCAGCAAACTGGCGGTGGTTTGGTTGATGCGGCCCTTGCTGGTGCCGTCGCCATACAGACCGGCGCCGGTAAAGTCTTTATCGCCGTCGGCGTTGGCGCCTACACCAAGGCTGCGGAACACCCGCACGTCGGTGTCAATGGCGCCCACGGACAACGCGTCATGGCGCTTGGCGCCGAGGAAGAACTGCTGGTAGTAATCCTCAAGGTTGGAGTACCACAGGCTCACGGTGGTGTTCTGGATGCCGGTGTAATCCGCACCGCCGAACAGGAAGCGATCACTTTCTCGGGTGCCGCCGGCGGTGATCATGCCTTGGTCGCCGGTTTCGTTGCGGATCTTGGTCTTGAAGATATCGCCGCCGGTGAAGGTGAAGTCGCTGAGGTCTTTGGAGACCAGTTGCACGCCGGTATTGGTCTGCTGGTACAGGCGGCCGTCGGTGTTGGCCAGTACCGGGTTGTTGCCATACAGCGTGCCAACCCGCAGTTCATCTTTGGCGAAACGCATCTTGAAGGTCGGGCTGAGTACACCGAACTGGTCGGCGGATTTGCCGTTGTCCAACGGGAACATGCTGCCTGGGTAACGGCCCTGGTGATCCTTGTCGTTGAGGTCGCCACCGGAATCGAGCTTCAAACCGTAAAACGCCTGCAAATCCAGGCCAAAACCTACCGGGCCTTCGGTGTAGCCTGACTTGAAGTTGAACTCGAAACCCTGGCCCCAATCCCGCACGCTATGCGCCTTGGCATTGCTGCCCACCACATCACGACCTTGCTGGTTGAGATAGCGGTTGAGCAGGGTCACGTCGGCGTGGCTGTCGTCGATAAAATCGGCATGGGCGGACAGCATAAAGCTCGCCATGGCGGCACCTACCATGGGGCTTATTAACGTCTTCATTGTTACCGGTCTCCGTCACTGTTCTGAAATGAAAGCGTCAAACGCTTCACACAATTACGCAGTGGCCAGATGACAGTTCGGAGTCAAAACGCTTAGTTCACGAATGAAATTAAGTTTAAGAAAGCCTTTAATTACGCGGGTTTGCGGGCATTTGATCGTTCCCACGCTCTGCGTGGGAATGCATCCATTGACGCTCTGCGTCATCCCTGCGGCGGGACGCGGAGCGTCCCAGGCGGCATTCCCACGCGGAGCGTGGGAACGATCGGTGGGTCAGCGCACCAGGTGCAGGAACTGCAGGTGGCGCTCGTACTGGTCGAGGATGTCGTTGATGATCTGCTCCTTGGTGTAGCCGACCAGATCGTAGTCCTGGCTGCCCTCACTCAAGTGCACTTCCGCGCGGTAATAGCGGCGGTTGTTGATCTCTTTGGAACCCATGCCACCCCGGGCAAACGACGGCGTGAAGTAACCGCGCATCTGCACCTGGTAAACGAATGGATGCTCCTCGCCATGCCCGATTTCCAGGCTGACGCTGTCGTTGGACGGGTCCGGCTGAGTCACCACATTCAGGCCTTTCTCGACAAACACCGCCGTCACTTCTTCAATCGCCGGGCGCACCGTCGATTCGAGGAAACGGTACACCTCATCACGTGACGGGAAGTGCACGGCCTGGCTCAAACGCTGGCGCCAACCGCCTCGGCCTTTGCGCGCCGCCGACACCGGTGCCAGCGAATGCAGCTGGGCAATCTGCTTCTGCGATTCGAGGTAGAAGGCCTTGTGCAGCCCCCACATCATCAGCAGCAAAATCAGCGAGAACGGCAACGAGGTCAGCACCACTGCCGATTTGAGCGAGTCGATACTGCCGGCAAACAGCAGGGCACTGGTGACCAGCGCCGTCATCGCGCCCCAGAACACCCGCAGCCATTTCGGCCCGTCTTCATCGGCGTTGCCGCCTTTGGACGAAAGCGTCGACAGCACTACAGTGCCGGAATCCGCCGAAGTGACGAAGAACACGAAGCTGATAAACACCGTGACGGCGATCACCGTCTTGCTCCACGGGTAGGTTTCCAGCAGCAGGTAGAGGCTCATCGAAGGGTCATCGATGGCCGACTGGCCCAACGCGGTCATGCCGTGGTTGAGTACCTGGTCGATGGCGCTGTTGCCGAAGATCGACATCCACGCCAGGGTGAAGCCCAGCGGAATCAGCAGTACGCCGAAGACGAACTCGCGGATGGTCCGACCACGGGAAATACGCGCGATGAACAGGCCCACGAACGGCGACCATGCGATCCACCAGGCCCAGTAGAACACCGTCCAACCGCCCAGCCAGTCGCTGGGTTTATCGTAGGCGTACACATCGAAGCTCTTGGTCGGCAAGGCGCCGAGGTAGTCACCGATGTTCTGGATCAAGGTGTTGAGCAAGTGCTGGGTGGGGCCTGCGAACAACACAAACAGCAGCAGCGCACAGGCCAGCAGCATGTTGATGTCGGACATCACTCGCACGCCCTTGTCGACGCCGGCGACGGCAACCAGGATCGCGGCGCCCATCATCAAGGTGATCAGGCCGACCTGGATCCACTGCGTATGCGCGATGCCAAACAGGTAGTCGAGACCGGAGTTGAGGTGCAACACGCCAAAACCCATATCGGCGCCCAGGCCGAACACCGTGGCGATGATGCCGAAGCCGTCCACCGCATAACCGATGGGGCCGTTGATGCGTTTGCCGATCAGCGGGTACAGCGCCGAGCGCAGCGCCAGCGGCAGGTTATGCCGGTAGGCGAAGTACGCCAGGGCCATGCCGACAAAGGCAAACACGCCCCAGCCATGCAGACCCCAATGCAGAAACAGGATCTGCATGGCCTGGCGAGCCGCATCGGCATTCATCGGCGCGCCCTGAGGCGGCTGCACCAGGTGTGTCAGCGGCTCGGAGACGCAGAAGAAAAACAGCGTGATGCTGATCCCGGCGGCGAACAGCATGCCGGCCCAGGACAGGTAACTGAATTCGGGCTCGTCGTGGTCGGCACCGAGTTTTATCTTGCCGTAGCCCGATAGCGCGGTGACCACCACGAAGACCAGATACAGCGTCATCGCGAGCATGTAGTACCAGCCGACCGTGTTGGCCGCCCAGTTTTGCGCTGCCAGCAGCCAGGCACCGGCCTGTTGCGGAATAGCGATGACAGTGATGCCAAACAGCAAAATGAAGGTTGCGGCAAAGTAGAAAACCGGCGCATTCATGCGCACCAGGCCGCTGGATGGGGTGGACGATGCACTCATGAACGATGCACCCCGAAGGTGTGTGATGTGGCTGTAAATAACGGACTCAGCAAAGGTAAGCCTCCTGTTGTGAGCGGGCAGCGAACCACCGGGTTTAACTTGAACGAGCATTCAAGTTAAACATAGGTAGGCGGTTTGGGACTAATCGCAGGGCTGAGTGGTAGACAATTCCTACACTAGCTCAAGGATTGGTATGACGGGCGGGGATGGCAAATCGTTCAGTGGCTCGGAATTGAAATGCGGACACTACTGTGGGAGCTGGCTTGCCTGCGATAGCGGTCTGTCAGCTACAAATGTGCCAACTGGTCCTCCGCTATCGCAGGCAAGCCAGCTCCCACAGTTGATCGGTGTTTGGCTCAAATACTATTTCTGCGCGCCGTCGTCATGCTGCAAATTCGCCTGCGTGATGTTCGCCCCCGCCGGCACGCTGCGGGTCAGCCACACATTGCCGCCAATGGTCGAGCCCTTGCCGATGGTGATGCGCCCCAGGATCGTCGCCCCGGCATAAATCACCACATCGTCCTCAACGATCGGATGGCGCGGGTGGCCTTTCTGCAACTGCCCGTCCTCATCCGCCGGGAAACGCTTGGCGCCCAACGTCACGGCCTGGTAGATGCGCACGCGCTCGCCGATGATCGCGGTCTCGCCGATCACCACACCTGTCCCGTGGTCGATAAAGAAACTCGGACCGATCTGCGCACCAGGGTGAATATCGATGCCGGTGGCCGAGTGAGCAATCTCTGCACTGATCCGCGCCAGCAACGGCAGCCCGGCGCGGTACAGATGGTGCGCCAGGCGATGGTGAATCACCGCCAGAATCCCCGGATAGCACAGCAGCACTTCATCCACACTGCGCGCAGCCGGGTCGCCGTGGTAGGCGGCGAGCACATCGGTGTCCAACAGGCTGCGCAGTGAAGGCAAGGCCAGCGCGAAATCCTGGATCAGGCGGATGGCCAGGGCATCGACCTCGCTGTCATCCCTTGCACCCTGGCGCGCGGCGTAGCGCAGCTCCAGGCGGGCCTGGGCAAGCAAGGCATTCAGGGCGACGTCGAGGGTATGGCCGACGTAAAAATCTTCACTTTCTTCACGCAGGTCTACCGGGCCCAGGCGCATCGGGAACAGCGCGCCGCACAACGCTTCAAGAATCTGCGCCACCGCCTCGCGGGACGGCAACTCGCGGCCACCGTGTTCGCCACTCAGGCGGCCATTGCGCGTTCGCCACTGGTCCCGGGCGCTGCGCAGCTGGCTGACGATGGTCTGTAATTGCCAATGACTGGAACGCTCACTCACGGTATTCACTCCTGACGAAATGGCCATCACTTTACGGTATGCACCCTGGCCGCCCTTAAGAACCAATGGTGTGATGCTAAGAACTATCCGGCATAAGCGATTGGCGGTTGCCGGTTGAAAAGTGCCTGCCTATAGTCGCCCCATCACTTAGCCACTGTATGTCGCCATGATCAAACAACAGCTCGACCGTTTTAACCGCCTGGAACTGCTGGGCGGCGCCACCGCCCTGGAAAAACTCGAGCGGCTGTCGGCCTGGCTGGGCAGGGACATTTACGTCAAGCGCGACGACACCACGCCGCTGGCCATGGGCGGTAACAAGCTGCGCAAGCTTGAATACCTGGCCGCCGATGCCATCGCCAAGGGCGCCGACACCCTGGTGACCTCCGGCGCCATCCAATCCAACCATGTGCGCCAGACCGCCGCGCTGGCCGCCAAGCTCGGCCTGGGCTGCGTGGCGCTGCTGGAAAACCCTACCGGCACCGAAGACCCCAACTATCTGGGCAATGGCAACCGTTTGCTGCTGGAGTTGTTCGACGCAAAGGTGGAATTGGTCGAGAACCTCGATAACGTCGACGACCAACTCAACGCCCTCGCCGACCGCCTGCGCAGCAACGGCAAGAAGCCCTACCTCGTCCCTATTGGCGGCTCCAATGCCTTGGGTGCCTTGGGTTACGTGCGCGCCGGGCTGGAGCTGGCCGGGCAGATCGAAGAAAGCGGCATCGAGTTCGCCGCCGTGGTGCTGGCCTCGGGCAGCGCGGGCACCCATAGCGGCCTCGCCTTGGCGTTGAGTGAAGTGCTGCCGGACCTGCCGGTGGTGGGCATTACCGTGTCGCGCACCGAAGAAGCCCAGTTCCCGAAAGTACAGGGCCTGGCCGAACGCACCGCCGAGTTGCTGGGCGTGGACATTCCCGAAGCCTTCAAAGTGATCCTGTGGGACGAATATTTCGGCCCGCGCTACGGCGAACCGAACGCCGGCACCCTGGCGGCGATCAAGCTGTTAGCCAGCCAGGAAGGCTTGCTGCTGGACCCGGTCTACACCGGCAAGGCCATGGCCGGTTTGCTCGATGGCATCGGGCGTCAGCGGTTTGAGGACGGCCCGATCATTTTCCTGCACACCGGCGGGGCACCGGCGTTGTTTGCGTATGACTCGGTGCTTAACTGAATAAACACCGATCAAAATGTGGGAGCTGGCTTGCCTGCGATAGCGGTTCGTCAGCTACAAATGTGTTGGCTGATACACCGTTATCGCAGGCAAGCCAGCTCCCACATTAGATCAACCTAATAGTCCAAAAAGAAATATCAAATTAATTTTATATTATTTTCAAGTCTTAAAAACTCGCTTTATAGTCGCGCCGAAGGCGAAGACGCGCACCGCGCTTTAAGGCAGGATACGACTACTGCGTCACCTGCTTCGCTCAACATAAAAAACACAGGGGCTGTTCATGACTATTTCTGTATTGCGTCGCACGTTGCTGGTTGGCACTTTGGGCTTGGCACTCGGGGCTGGTCTGATGGGCCAAGCCATCGCCGGCGAGCAGCTGAGCACCATCAAGAAGGCGGGCGAGATCAAGATCGGCCTGGAAGGCACCTACCCGCCGTTCAGCTTTGTCGATGAAAGCGGCAAGCTCAGCGGCTTTGAAGTCGAGCTGTCCGAAGCGCTGGCCAAAGAGCTGGGCGTCAAGGTCAAGCTGCAGGCCACGCCATGGGACGGCATCCTCGCCGCCCTGGAATCCAAGCGCCTGGATGCAGTGGTCAACCAAGTGACCATCTCCGAGGAGCGCAAGAAGAAGTATGACTTTTCCAAGCCTTACACCGTGTCCGGTATCCAGGCGCTGGTGCTGAAGAAAAACGCCGACAGCATCAAGACCGCCGACGACCTGGCCGGCAAGAAAGTCGGTGTGGGCCTGGGCACCAACTATGAGCAATGGCTCAAGGACAACCAACCCAAAGCCATCATCAAGACTTACAACGATGACCCAACCAAGTTCCAGGACCTGCGCATTGGCCGTATCGACGCCATCCTGATCGACCGCTTGGCCGCTCTGGAATACGCCAAGAAAGCCCCGGACACCGCCGCTGCCGGTGATGCCTTCTCCCGTCAGGAAGCCGGTATTGCCCTGCGCAAAGGTGAGCCAGAACTGCTCGACGCAGTGAACAAGGCCCTCGACAAGCTGCGCGCCGATGGCACCTTGAAGAAGCTGTCCGAGAAGTACTTCAACGCTGACGTCACTGAATAATGGAAGCAGGTTTCCAACTCGCGCTGGACTCCGCGCCCTTTCTGCTCAAGGGCGCGTACTACACGGTGATTCTTAGCCTCGGCGGGATGTTTTTCGGCTTGCTGCTGGGCTTCGGCCTGGCCTTGATGCGTTTGTCGCGCTTCAAGCTTCTAAGCTGGACCGCCCGAGTCTACGTGTCGTTCTTTCGCGGCACGCCCTTGCTGGTACAGCTGTTTTTGATCTACTACGGCTTGCCGCAAGTGGGCATCGAGCTGGATCCGATCCCGGCGGCCATGATCGGCTTTTCGCTGAACATGGCCGCTTACGCCTGTGAAATCCTGCGTGCCGCGATCAGCTCCATCGAACGCGGCCAATGGGAAGCGGCCGCCAGTATCGGCATGACGCGCGCGCAAACCCTGCGCCGGGCCATCCTGCCGCAGGCCATGCGCACGGCCTTGCCGCCGCTGGGCAACAGCTTTATTTCGCTGGTCAAGGACACGGCACTGGCCGCCACAATCCAGGTGCCGGAGTTGTTCCGCCAGGCACAGCTGGTGTCGGCGCGTACTTTCGAAATCTTCACCATGTACCTGTCCGCCGCCCTGATCTACTGGATCCTGGCAAGCATCCTGGCGCACTTTCAAAATCGCCTGGAAGACCGGGTCAACCGGCATGACCTGGAGTCCTGAGCATGATCGTGGTTGAAAAACTGACCAAACAATTCAAAGGTCAGGTAGTACTCAACGGCATCGACCTGGAGGTCAAGGAAGGCGAAGTGGTCGCCATCATTGGCCCCAGCGGCTCCGGCAAGACCACCTTGCTGCGCTGCCTGAACTTCCTCGAAGAACCCACCAGCGGTCGCATCAAGGTCGGTGATATCGAGATCGACAGCAGCAAACCGCTCAGCCAGCAGCAAGGCCTGGTGCGGCGCTTGCGCCAGCATGTGGGTTTTGTGTTCCAGAATTTCAACCTGTTCCCGCACCGCACCGCGCTGGAAAACGTCATCGAAGGCCCGATCGTGGTCAAGAAGATGCCGCGCGAGGCGGCGACCGCGCTCGGTCGCAAGCTCTTGGCCAGGGTCGGCCTGGCCGGCAAGGAAGACGCCTACCCACGGCGTTTGTCCGGCGGCCAGCAACAGCGCGTGGCGATTGCCCGTGCCTTGGCCATGGAACCGGAGGTGATTCTGTTTGACGAACCCACCTCGGCGCTCGACCCGGAGCTGGTCGGCGAAGTGCTGGCGACCATCCGCAGCCTGGCCGAAGAAAACCGCACCATGGTCATCGTCACCCACGAAATGAGCTTCGCCCGCGATGTTGCCAACCGGGTGATCTTCTTCGACAAAGGCGTGATCGTGGAGCAAGGCGAAGCCAAGGCACTGTTCGCCAACCCCAAGGAAGAACGGACCAAGCAGTTTTTGAGCAAGTTTTTGGCCCACTGACTGGCTTGCAGCGTGGCGAGGGAGCTTGCTCCCGCTGGGCTGCGCAGCGGCCCCAAAATCCTGGGAGCGCTTCGCACTCCAGCGGGAGCAAGCTCCCTCGCCACAGTCCTACGCAAAACCCTCGCAACTATGGGTAAAACGCCCCGCCAAACCCGCCTTAAAATCCCCAGCCGCGTCAGCCTTTTCTGAATCTGCTCCAACTCGCCGTTTAGCCTTTTGCCGCCATTGACGCCCGCTGGCCAACCCTCTTATCTAGCGCTCAGAGGATTGGATCCTATCCCGGCTACTCACTGAATCGTTCCTTTCGGCACCCTGCGCGCAATCGCGCCACGGGCGCCGGAACGATTGCTGCTGGCTGCATCAAGGAGATTACTTATGACGCGCACCGCACCCCAGGCCACGCTCACCGCCCCGACCCTGCCCCAGGCGAATCGACACGGCATCAATGCCCTCGCCGCCACCCAATTGCAGGTGGATATCGCGCCTTACCCTGGCATGGACGAGGGCGACCTGATCGAACTGTTCTGGAACAACTGCTTTGCCGACTCACGTCGGATTACCGCGTGCAAGGTCGGCACGCTGACCCGCCTGCGTGTACCCGAAAGTTTTATTCAGGATGGCACCGCACGGGTTCACTACCAGGTCATGCAAGTCGGCCACGGCCCGGCACGTTCAGACCTCACTCAGGTGCCTGTGAAGACCTGCTATCCCGGTGGCCACCCTTCTGCACTGCTGGACGATGAAAACCAGAACCTCGCCCCGGTGTGCCTGCCCGAAACTATCCGCCGCTACGGTGTCAACGGCAGCCAGGTGCGGCGCGGCATTCCGCTGACCATCCAGCCCTACCTGAACATGGCCACGGGCGATTCAATCACCTTGCGCTGGGGCGACGTGCGCCTGGACCTGCCAAGAATCCAGGCCAAAGGCGTCGGCCTGCCGGTGCAGGTGTGGGTGCCGTCCACAATGATTATCGAAGCGGGCGACGACAGCCGCCTGGACGTGACGTACTGCATTCTCGATCGGGTCGGCAATAATTCGCGCTGGGCACCGGTACGCACCTTGAACATCGCCACCTGCGCGCCACAGCCGCCAGCCCGCTCCGCCAGGGCCGCGACGACCTATCAACCGCGCCAGCCCGGGTCACCCTGCGAACCTGGGTAACAGCCCTTCTATGCATATTCCTATAAGTTAGTTTATTTATAAATTTAACACGCTTAGGGTATATGCACCGGACCACCGGACTTCTCTGATTTTTCTGTTTTTATTTCATTGAATGCGAGGTCGGTATGGTCAGAATTACCCCGGTGCATAACGCCAGGGCATTACGTGCAGCCAAGGAGCGGCGCTGATGTCTAACTTGGCTCTAACACCCCCCCAGAGTGATCTGGACGTAGCCCCACTGCTGTTGCCGGCCACGGTGCTGCGCAACGACGCCCAGGCGTTGAGCGCGGCCCATGAGCTGGCTCAGGCCGCGCGCCTGCAAGCAGCCAAACGCGACCAGCAGCGCAAACTGCCTTGGGCGCAGCTTGAGCAGTTCACCCGCAGCGGGCTGGGCAGTATTTCCATTCCCCGTGAATACGGCGGCCCCCAAGTGTCATTCGTGACCCTGGCCGAAGTGTTCGCGATCATCAGCGCAGCGGACCCGGCCCTCGGGCAAATCCCGCAGAACCATTTCGGCATTCTGCACCTGCTGCACAGCACCGCCACCGAGCGCCAGAAAAAGCAGCTGTTCCAGAGCGTGCTCGACGGTTGGCGCATCGGCAATGGCGGCCCCGAGCGCGGCACCAAAAACACCCTGGAACTCAAGGCGCGCCTCACGGCCAAGGATGACGGCTATGTGATCAGCGGCCAGAAGTTCTACTCCACCGGCGCCTTGTTCGCCCATTGGGTCGCAGTAAAAGCACTCAACGATGACGGCAAGCAAGTCATGGCGTTTGTGCGCCGTGGCACGCCGGGGCTACGCATCGTTGACGATTGGTCGGGCTTTGGCCAACGCACCACCGCCAGCGGCACGGTATTGCTCGACCAGGTGCCAGTGGACGCAGAGTTGGTCGTCGACAACTGGCGCCTTGGCGAAAGCCCGAACATCCAGGGCGCCGTCTCGCAACTGATCCAGGCCGCCATCGATGCCGGCATCGCCCGTGGGGCGCTGGATGACACCATCGCCTTCGTGCGCGAACGTTCGCGCCCGTGGATAGACGCCAAGGTCGAACGCGCCAGCGATGACCTGTACGTGATCGCCGATATCGGCAAACTGAAAATCGAACTGCACGCCGCCGAAGCCCTGCTGCGCAAGGCCTGCAAGGTGCTGGACGAGGTCAGCGCCGCGCCGATCACCGCGCACTCGGCCGCCCGCGCCTCGATTGCCGTGGCCGAGGCCAAGGTGCTGACCACCGAAGTGTCGTTGCTGGTCAGCGAAAAGCTCTTCGAACTGGCCGGCAGCCGCGCCACCCTCGCCGAATTCAACCTCGACCGCCACTGGCGCAACGCCCGCGTGCACACACTGCACGACCCGGTGCGCTGGAAGTATCACGCCATCGGCGCGTATCGACTAAACGGCACTTTGCCTGCTCGACATTCCTGGATCTGACCGACCAGACATCTGGAGAAACCCATGACTTTTTCCCCTAACGTCGCGGTCATCACCAGCGACGAACACGCCCTTGTTGTCGCCAGCGACCTGGCCGAAGACTTCCGCCGTGACAGCGCCCAGCGCGACCGCGAACGCCGCCTGCCCTTGCCTGAACTGGACGTGTTTTCGCGCTCCGGCCTGTGGGGCATCAGCGTACCCAAGGAGTATGGCGGCGCTGGCGTTTCCAACGTCACCCTGGCCAAGGTCATCGCCCTGATCGCCCAGGCAGACGCCTCGCTGGGCCAGATCCCGCAAAACCACTTTTATGCGCTGGAAGTCCTGCGCGTAAACGGCAGCCCGGCCCAACAACAACGCCTGTACGCCGAAGTACTCGCCGGGAAACGTTTCGGCAATGCCTTGGCGGAACTCGGCACCAAAACCGCCCACGACCGTGTTACCTCCATCACCCGCGATGGCGATGGTTTTCGCATCACAGGCCGCAAGTTCTACTCCACCGGTGCGATCTACGCCCAGCGCATCCCCACCTCGGTGGTGGATGAACACGGCGTGCAGCAACTGGCGTTTGTGCCCCGCGACAGCGAGGGCTTGAGCGTGATCGACGACTGGAGTGGTTTCGGCCAGCGCACCACTGGCAGCGGTTCAGTGGTGTTCGACAACGTGTGGGTGGCCGCCCAGGACGTGATCCCGTTCCAGAGCGCCTTCGAGCGCCCGACCACCGTCGGCCCGCTGGCGCAGATCCTTCACGCCGCCATCGACACCGGCATCGCCCGTGCCGCCTTTGAGGATGCGCTGCACTTTGTGCGCACCAAAACCCGCCCATGGATCGACGCCGGCAACGAAAAGGCCAGCGAAGACCCGCTGACACTCAAGAGCTTCGGCCACTTGAGCATCCGCCTGCACGCCACCGAGGCCTTGCTGGAGCGCGCGGGCGAATACCTCGACCGCGCCCAGGCCGATAGCAATGCCCAGACCGTCGCAGCAACCTCTATTGCTGTCGCTGAAGCGCGCGCCTTGAGTACGGAAATCTCCCTGGCTGCCGGCAGCACCTTGTTCGAACTGGCCGGCAGCCAGGCGACCCTGGCCGAACATGGCCTCGACCGCCACTGGCGCAACGCCCGCGTGCACACCCTGCACGACCCGGTGCGCTGGAAGTATCACGCGGTGGGCAATTACTACCTCAACGATGAAAACCCACCACTGCGGGGGACCATCTGAATGGCCAAGAAAAAAATCCTGCTCAATGCCTTCAACATGAACTGCATCGGGCATATCAACCACGGCCTGTGGACCCACCCACGGGACACCTCGACGCAGTACAAAACGGTCGAATACTGGACCGACCTGGCGCAAACCCTGGAACGCGGGCTGTTCGACGGTTTGTTCATCGCGGATATCGTCGGCGTGTACGACGTGTACCAGAACGCTATCGACGTGCCGCTCAAAGAGTCGATCCAACTGCCGGTCAATGACCCGCTGCTGTTGGTCTCGGCCATGGCCGCCGTGACCAAAAACCTCGGTTTCGGCCTCACCGCCAACCTCACCTACGAGCCGCCGTACCTGTTCGCCCGACGCATGTCCACGCTCGATCACCTGAGCCGTGGCCGGGTCGGCTGGAACATCGTCACCGGCTACCTCGACAGCGCCGCCAAGGCCATGGGCCTGACCGAGCAGGTTGAGCATGACCGCCGCTATGACCAGGCCGATGAGTACCTGCAGGTGCTGTACAAACTCTGGGAAGGCAGCTGGGAAGACGACGCGGTGCTCAACGACCCCACGCAACGGGTCTACGCGCAGCCGGGCAAGGTGCACAAGGTCGAGCATCACGGCGAGTTCTATCAGGTCGAGGGTTATCACCTGTGCGAACCGTCGCCGCAGCGCACGCCGGTATTGTTCCAGGCGGGTAGTTCGGACCGTGGCCTGCTGTTCGCCGGGCAACATGCCGAGTGCGTGTTCATCAGCGGCCAGAACAAGGCCGCGACCAAAACCCAGGTGGACAAGGTGCGCGCCAGTGCCGTCGAGGCCGGGCGCAACCCGGATGACATCAAGGTGTTCATGGGGCTTAACGTGATCGTTGGCGCCACCGAAGCGCTGGCCTGGGCCAAGCACGCCGAGTACTTGAGCTACGCCAGCCCGGAGGCCGGCGTGGCGCATTTTTCGGCGTCCACGGCGATTGATTTTTCTCAATACGAGATCGACGAACCGATCCAGTACGTGAAGAGCAACGCGATTCAGTCGGCCACCAAGAACCTGCAGAACAACGACTGGACCCGGCGCAAATTGCTGGAGCAGCACGCCTTGGGTGGGCGTTACATCACTTTGGTTGGCTCGCCCGAGCAAGTGGCTGATGAGCTGGAGTCCTGGATCAGCGAGACGGGGCTGGATGGCTTCAATTTGACGCGGATTGTGACGCCGGAAAGCTATGTCGACTTTATCGACCTGGTGGTGCCGGAGTTGCAGAAGCGTGGGTCGTACAAGACGGCTTATGAGCAGGGAACACTGCGCGAAAAAGTCTTCCACGCCGGCGCTCGCCTACCCGAGCAACACACCGGTTCCACCTACCGACACTGAACCAAAACTGTGGGAGCTGGCTTGCCTGCGATAGCGGTGGGCCAGCAACACATATGTGGCTGACAGACCGCTATCGCAGGCAAGCCAGCTCCCACAAGTGACCGCATTGTTCTTACCCATCCCTTATGACTGGAAATCGATTATGAAAAAAACACGGCTCTCCCACCCAGTCAAAGCACTGGCCCTGGCCTTCGGCTTGTTCAGCTCGGCCGTATTTGCCGCTGACGCACCGCTGAAAATCGGTACCACCGCCGCCTTCGCGATTCCCCTCGAAGCCGCCGTGGCCGAAGCCGGCAAGCAAGGCCTGAAGGTCGAGCTGGTGGAGTTCACCGACTGGATCGCGCCCAACGTCAGCCTGGCCGCCGGCGATATCGACGTGAACTACTTCCAGCACATTCCGTTCCTGGAAAACGCCAAGGCCGCCGCCGGTTTTGACCTGGTGCCGTATGCGCCGGGCATCATCAATAACGTCGGGCTGTATTCCAAGAAGTACACAACCATCAACGACCTGCCCCAAGGCGCCAGCGTGGCGATTGCCAACGACCCGATCAACAGCGGTCGCGGCCTGCAATTGCTGGCCAAGGCCGGGCTGATCAGCCTCAAGCCGGGCGTGGGCTACAAGGCCACCGAAGAAGACATCATCGCCAACCCGAAAAAGCTCAAGATCCTGCAAGTCGAGGCCGTGCAACTGGTGCGCGCCTATGACGACGCCGATCTGGTGCAGGGCTACCCGGCGTATATCCGCCTGTCCAAGACCTTCGATGCCGAGTCGGCGCTGCTGTTCGACGGCCTCGACCACCCGGAATACGTGATTCAGTTTGTGATCCAGCCCAAGAGCAAAACCGACCCGCGCGTGATCAAGTTCGTCGACATTTACCAGCACTCACCAGTGGTACGTGCGGCGCTGGATAAATCCCTCGGCAAGCTCTACCAGGTCGGCTGGGAAGATAAAAAATGACCGCCGCCAACGCCCAACTGCGCGACCTGGGCACGCCGCCCCGGGACGCCGAGCAGACAGAGCTGCACCCGGACCTGAACCGCGCCCATGTGCGTTTTATCAACCTGGGCAAAACCTATGACGGCGCCGTGCATGCCCTGCAAGGCATTGATCTGGCGATCCAGCACGGTGAAGTGTTCGGCATCATCGGCCGCAGCGGCGCCGGCAAGTCGTCGCTGATCCGCACCATCAACCGCCTGGAGCAACCCAGCAGCGGGCGCGTATTGATTGATCAGGTGGACATCGGTGAGTTCGACGAAGACCGCCTGGTGGCGCTGCGGCGGCGCATCGGCATGATCTTCCAGCACTTCAACCTGATGTCGGCCAAGACCGTGTGGCAGAACGTCGAACTGCCGCTGAAAGTCGCCGGTGTGCCCAAGCTGCAGCGTGAGCAAAAAGTGCGCGAGTTGCTGGAGTTGGTCGGCCTCAAAGACAAGCACAAAGCCTATCCGGCGCAACTCTCCGGCGGGCAGAAGCAGCGCGTGGGCATCGCCCGCTCGCTGGTGCATGACCCGCAGATTTTGCTGTGCGACGAAGCCACTTCGGCCCTCGACCCGGAAACTACCCAATCGATCCTCGGCCTGTTGCGCGAGATCAACCAGCGCCTGGGCCTGACCATCGTGTTGATCACCCACGAGATGGCGGTGATTCGCGATATCTGCGACCGCGTGGTGGTATTGGAACACGGGCGCATCGTCGAGCAAGGCCCGGTGTGGCAAGTGTTCGGCAACCCGCAGCACGAGGTCAGCCAAACCCTGCTGGCACCGTTGCAACACGGGCTGCCGGACGAACTGCAAAGTCGCTTGCAGGCTGAACCTTCGTCGACGGCGGCGGTGGTGTTGCGGTTGCAGTTCACCGGCAGCGTCGCAGACGAACCGGACCTGGCCGCGCTGTTCGCTGCCCTCGGCGGGCGCGTGCGCTTATTGCAAGGCGGTGTGGAACGGATTCAGGGGCATGCCCTGGGGCAATTGCTGTTGGCGGTAAATGGCTCGCCCCACAACGCCGAAGAGTTGCGCAGCCGCGCGGGGAATTGGGCGCAACAGGTAGAGGTACTGGGCTATGTGGTTTGATCGTTTATTGCAGGGCGCCATCGACACCTTGTTGATGGTCGGCGTGTCATCACTGATCGCGTTGCTGGCAGGTATTCCGCTGGCGGTGTTCCTGGTCACCAGCGACAAGGGCGGCATCTACCAAGCCCCCACGCTGAACCGCGTGCTGGGGGCGTTCGTCAATCTGTTCCGCTCCATTCCGTTTTTGATCCTGATGGTGGCGCTGATCCCGTTCACCCGGCTGATCGTCGGCACCACCTATGGCGTGTGGGCCGCCGTTGTACCACTGACCATCGCCGCCACGCCGTTCTTTGCGCGGATCGCCGAGGTGAGCTTGCGTGAGGTCGATCATGGTTTGATCGAGGCCGCACAGGCCATGGGCTGCCGCCGCTGGCACATTATCTGGCATGTGCTGCTTCCCGAGGCGCTGCCGGGGATTGTCGGCGGGTTTACGATTACTCTGGTGACGATGATCAACTCATCGGCCATGGCCGGGGCGATTGGGGCGGGTGGCCTCGGAGATATTGCCTACCGCTATGGTTATCAGCGCTTTGATTCGCAGATCATGCTCACGGTAATTGTGCTGCTGGTGGTGTTGGTGGCGGTGATTCAGTTGGGTGGGGATCGGTTGGCGCGGGTGCTTAACAAGAGATGCGGGAGAGGTGAGGTATAGTCGGGCAATCTCAGCGCCCGGTATTACCCGTCATGACCCTAAAGCCCGACGACCTCAACCAGATCACCACCACCACCCTCGGCCACTACAACAAAGTCGCCGAAGACTTCCGCGAAGGCACCCGCGATCACGATGTGAGCCAGAACATCGACGCCCTGCTGCGGCATATCCAGGGCACGCCCCCGTTCACCGTGCTGGATTTCGGCTGTGGCCCTGGGCGGGATTTGCAGACGTTTACGCGCATGGGGCATATCGCCGTCGGGCTGGACGGCTCTGAGCGCTTTGCGCAGATGGCGCGTGAAGACAGTGGTTGTGAAGTGTTGCAGCAGGACTTCCTGAAGCTGGCTTTACCCGCCGCGCGCTTTGATGGGGTATTTGCCAATGCGGTGCTGTTTCATATTCCCAAACAGGAGCTGCCTCGGGTGCTCAAGCAGCTGCATGGGGCGCTGAAGCCGGGGGGTGTGTTGTTCAGTTCCAACCCTCGGGGTGAAAATCAGGAAGGCTGGAACGGGCCTCGGTACGGGTCTTATCACGACCTGGAGGCGTGGCAAGGTTTGCTGACGGCGGCGGGGTTTGTGGAGTTGGAGCATTACTACCGACCGGCCGGGTTGCCGCGGGAGCAGCAGCCTTGGTTGGCGAGTGTGTGGCGCAAGGCCTAGAGATTTGTTGTTTGATCTGACGCTATCGCAGGCAAGCCAGCTCCCACATTCGAAGGTATTCACACATCAAAATGTGGGAGCTGGCTTGCCTGCGATGGCGATTTAAGCAGCGTCGCTATTTCACCTGATACACCACCGGTTTTTCACCCACCACCAACGCCGTCACGCTACGCCCCACATACCCCGCTTGCTCCTGCGCAGAAAAATTCACCACCAACCGCGTGCCATCGGCAAACGTAGTCTGCTGCACCTGTTTGTCCGCCGTCAGCCAACGGAAATCGGTCATCGCCTGAGCCGCCAAACGCTGATGCAACGGCCTGAAGAAACGGTCCTGACGCTGGATCACCGGCAGCCGCTGCTTAAGCGTCGCATCCGTGAGGTGATACAAAGGCGGCACGTTGTAGAGCAGTTGGGTCAGCTCGTTCTCGGCCTGCACATTGCTCAGCTTCAGGCTGTCGAACAGCCAATGGTGGGTGGTAATCACCGAGCCGTGGAAAACCGCCTGATACAGCGGCAGGCGCATGGTCGGGTCGAAGTACAGCGTGCGAAACGGCTCTTTTAACGGCACAGGCTTGAAGAACACTGCCGGCTGCTCCGGCGGGTACCAGTTGCCGACGTAATAGGGCGATTGCTTGTCCTGGGTCATCTGCCGATCGCCCCAGCCGATCACCGGCGTCTGCATGCCGTGGGCGAACAGAGTGCCTTGGGCGGTGCTGGCATTGCCATCTTCGGAACCCGCCGGCAGCTTGAGTACCGTGCTGATCCAGCGGGAGGCGTCGATATTGCCTTCGGCGTTCTGCTCCTGAGTCATGGGCGCACTGTCACGGTAGCTGTCGAACACCATGCCGGTGGCGTAGGCATCCAGGAACCAGGCGTTGAAACCGGCCCTGGCCTGCACCGCCTTCACCCGCGCTTCCAGCAAAGGCCGTATACAGCGCGGGTCGATGTAGTGGCCCGATTGCTGGAAGCCGGTTTTCAGCTTGCCGTCCTTGAGCACAATCGCGCAGTCACGGTAGGCCTTGGCGCCCAGGTGCGCGGTGGTCCAGTCCGGGTTTTCGCTGGCGGACAAGGCGGTTTCATAGGAGTCGTAGGGCGCCACCAGGTAACCGGCTGCGACACCGGCGCGAATTGCTTCGGGATGCCACAGGCCACCTTCCCAGCCTTCGCCCAGGGTCAGCAACAGGCGCGGCAGCCCGGCGTCGCGCAGGGATTGAATCGTCTGGTTGCCCCAGGTCTCGGGGGTGCCGGTCAAGGCCCCGGCAAAGTCCTTGGCCAGCTCGCTACGCAGTTCACCATAGCGGGCGGCGAGTCGGGTCATGTCCGGGTCTTCGACTTGCCAAGCCTGCCGCGCTTGCTGATTGATCGCCGCATTCAGGCCCCGCAACAAAACGCCTTGCTCATAACGGTTCAAAGCCTTGGCCTGCGCCAGAACCTGAGTCGCCTCTTTGTCCATCAACCCCTTGAGTGCATGGCCGCGCAAGCGTTTGACCAGCAGCGGCCAATCACGCACATCAGCGGGGGCCAGCAGGCTGTTGCCCCACAGGTAGACATGGCTGGCGCCCAGCAGTTTTTTGGCCTCGGGGGTTTGTTGCAGCTTGTCCGCCAGCGGCTCGTAGCGGCCCTGCTCTACCAGCCATTGGCGATAGCGCTTGGCACCGGCCAATGGGTCGGCGTCACCCAGGTGCAAGCGCAAGGTCATCGGCGCCGTGGGGTCAAGACGGGTAAATTCGTGAGCCACCGAAAGTGCCAGGCCCTTGCCGTCGGCCTGCCATTGCAAGTGGTTGTTGTAGGGGTTGGTCAGCAACCAGCTCAACGTGAAGCGGCCGTGATCCATGCCCCATAACGGCAGGCTGAGGTCCTGAGTGGTATTGAGTTCGCCCTGCTCCAGCAAAAACGCTTTCCACACGGCGTTACCGGCCGGTATGTAATGCCCTTCGGCCAAGGGCCAGATCAACCCCTTGCCCATGGCCGCAGCGGGTTGGCGCAGCAGCGGCAGTTCACCCGGCTCACGGGCGCTGAGGGTCAGGGACAGGTCGCGCTGCTCAAGGCGGGCCGTCAGGCGATAAGCGCCGTTGTCCCACTGCCAGGCAGCCTGCTCGGCACCCGCTTGCATATCACTGACAGCATGGGCAGCCACACCGCTGGACGCCTGCACCGAGGTCTCGCCTGCGGGCGTAACGCGCAGCGCGAGCGTGGCGGGGTCGAGTTCGACACGCCACAGGGCGTTTTCCAACACGGTACCGGCTAATGCCAGTGGAGATAACAACAGGCTGACAACCAGCAAAAAATGACGCATGGCACGGGCCTTCCAGACAAGATCAGGCCCGGAGGGTAATGCACATAAGCCTCAGCAAGTGTTCGAAAAGTGTTTCAAAGAACCTTCCCACATCCATTCTGGAAGGCTCCGATGGTCAGGCCTGTTCTTTTTTCGGCTCGCGAATCTTGTACCAAGCCACATACAACGCCGGCAAAAACAGCAGCGTCAGCAAGGTCGCAATGATGATCCCGCCAATCATCGCGTAAGCCATCGGCCCCCAGAACACTTCCCGCGCAATCGGGATCATGCCCAGGCTGGCCGCCGCTGCGGTGAGCAGGATCGGCCGGCGCCGGTGCTCGGTGGCTTCCACCACCGCGTCCCATGGTGTGTAGCCGGCCACTTCATATTCGTGGATCTGCGTCACCAGAATCACCGAGTTACGGATGATGATGCCGATCAGCGCCAGAATGCCGAGGATCGCCACAAAGCCCATGGGCGTGCCGGTGGGGATCAGCGCCAGCACCACGCCAATAAGGCCCAGTGGCGCGACACTGGCCACCAGGAACATCTTCTGCACGCTGTGCAGCTGGATCATCAGGAACGTCGCCATCAGGAACAGCATCAGCGGCACCACCTTGGCAATCGGGCCTTGGGCCTTGCCGCTTTCTTCGACGGTGCCGCCGGTGGCCACCTTGTAACCCACCGGCAGCCCGGCGCTGAATTTCTCGATGGTCGGCGCCAGCTGTTTGACCAGGTCCGTGGGCTGCATCTCATCGCGCACCGAGGCCTTGATGGTGATCGTCGGCTTGCGGTCGCGACGCCATACCAGCGGCTGCTCCAACTCATAACGAACGGTGGCGAAGGCCAGCAGCGGAATCGAGGTGCCGTTGGGCGTGACGATCTGCAGGTTCTGCAAGGTTTCCGGCGTACCGCGCTCGGCATCTTCGGCGCGGCCGACCACATTGATCAGGTAGATATCGTCGTGTACCTGGGTCACCGAAGCGCCGCTGACCACGCTGTTCATCAACTGCGCCACGTCTTCCGACGACAGCCCGAGTTGGCGCGCCTTGTCCTGGGCAATGTCCACGCGCAGCACTTTGCCGGGCTCGTTCCAGTCGTAGATGATCTCGCCCAGGTGGCTGTTTTTATCCAGCAAGGTCGCCAGTTCGATGGCGTGTTTGCGCACCTGATCAATGTCTTTGCCCGACACCCGATACTGGATCGGCCGCCCCACCGGCGGGCCCATTTCCAGCGGCTGCACATAACTGCCGATGCCGACAAAATCATCGCGCAGGCGCTTTTGCAGGCGTGCAATTAACGCACCGCGCTCTTCCAGGCCTTTGCTCACGATGACCAGCTGCGCGTAGTAAGGGTTTTCCAGTTGCTGGTCCAGGGGCAGGTAGAAACGAATCGCACCCTGGCCAATGTAGGTGCTCCAGCGCGCAATGTCCGGGTCGTCCTTGATGATTGCTTCAAGGCGGTCGACGGCCTTGCGCGTCTCATTGATCGAGGCGTTTTGCGGCAGGTTGAGGTCGACCAGGATTTCCGGGCGGTCCGAGGACGGGAAGAACTGGTTCTGCACAAATTGCATCGAAAACACCGAGGCTACAAACAGGCCCACGGTGATGCCGATGGCCCACCAGCGGTTGCGCATGGCCCAGAGCATGCCGCCGTTGAAGGCGCGGCCGATGCGCCCAGGCTCAGCGTCATGCGGTTTTACCTTGGCGCTGAGGATATGCACGCCGATCACCGGCGCAAACAGCACCGCCACCACCCACGACACCAGCATGGCCACGGCAATCACCGCAAACAGGGTGAAGGTGTACTCGCCCGCCGAGCTGGCGTTGAGGCCAATCGGCACAAAGCCGGCGACGGTCACCAGCGTACCGGTGAGCATCGGGAAGGCTGTGGAGGTGTAGGCGTAGGTCGCCGCCTGCTCCTTGGTTTCGCCTTTTTCCAGGCGCGTGATCATCATCTCGACGGTGATCATCGCGTCGTCCACCAACAGGCCGAGGGCGATGATCAACGCGCCCAGCGACACCCGCTGCATGGTGATGCCGCTGTATTCCATGAACACGAACACCAGCGCCAGCACCAGTGGAATCGAGCACGCCACCACCAAGCCGGCACGCATGCCGAGGCTGATAAAGCTCACCACCAACACGATGATCACCGCTTCAAACAAGGCGCTGGTAAAGCCGCCGACGGCTTCTTCCACCACTTCGGCCTGGTCGGAAACCTTATGCACGCCGACGCCCACTGGCAGGTCGGCGGTCAGTTCGTCCATGCGCGTGTGCAGCGCCTTGCCGAAGGATTGGATATTGCCGCCCTTCTGCATGGCGATGGCCAAGCCAATCGCCTGTTTGCCGTTGAAACGGAACATCGGCCGCGCCGGGTCGACGTAGCCACGGCTGATATCGGCAATGTCGGCCAACCGGTAGAAACGGTCATTGAGCCGCAGGTTGACGTTGGCCAGGTCTTTCTCCGAGGCGAATTGCCCGGACGTGCGCACCGAAATCCGTTCCGGCCCGGCCTCGATCACCCCGGCAGGCGTCACGGCGTTCTGTGATTGCAGGCTTTGCACCACTTGGCGTTGATCAATGCCCAACGCGGCGAGTTTGCGCGTGGAGAAGTTCAGGTAAATCACTTCGTCCTGCTGGCCGATCATCTCGACCTTGCCCAGCCCCGGCACCGAACGAATTTCGGCACGCACCTGCTCCACATAGTCACGCAGTTGGCGCATCGACAGGCCGTCGCCGGTAAAGGCGTAGACCGAGCCGAACACATCACCGAACTCATCGTTGAACGACGGCCCCTGCAAACCCTGGGGGAAGGTGCCGCGAATATCGTCGATCTTCTTGCGCACCTGGTACCAGATCTCCGGGATGGCCTTGGCGCTGGTGGTGTCCTTGAGGAAGACGAATACCGTGGATTCACCCGGCCGCGTGTAGCTCTTCACGTAGTCAAGGGAGTCGAGTTCTTCGAGTTTTTTCTCGATGCGGTCGGTGACCTGCTTGAGGGTTTCTTCCTGGGTCGCGCCCGGCCAGCGGGTCTGGATCACCATGGTCTTGATGGTGAACGACGGGTCTTCCTCGCGGCCCAGATTCATGTAGGAGAACACGCCCATCAGCAGCGCGACGAACATCAAGTACCAGACGAAGGACTGATGCTTAAGGGCCCAGTCGGATAAGTTGAAGCTCCCTTTCATCGCGGGCTGTCCTCGTCGATTTTGACTTTTTGCCCGGGTTTCAGGCTGTTCACGCCAGCGGTGACGATGCGTTCGCCGGGTTTGACGCCGCCGTTGAGCAAGGCGCTGTTGGCATCACGGCTGATCACCGTGACGTCACGCGGCAGCACGGTCTGGCTCTGGGTGTCGAGCAACCAGATACGGGTTTTGCCGTCGGCTTCCTGCAAGGCGGTCAGCGGTACTTCGATACGCGGTGCAATGGCCGTGCTCAGGGTCACGCTGATGGCGGTGCCGAGGCGGAACGCAGGTGGCGTCTCGGCCAGGGTCAGGCGCGCGCGGCGGGTGCGCGTGGCGCTTTGGGCCAGGGGTTCGATCTCGCGCACAATGGCGGTGGTGTTGACGCTGGGGTCGAGCTGCCCGGCGACCAGGAATACCACGTCCGGTGGCAGGCGCTCGGCAAGCCCGGCGGGCAGGTCGATCACCGCTTCCTTGATGTCCGGGCGCGCCAGGGTCACCACTTGCTGGCCGGCGCTGACCACTTGTCCGGCCTCGGCATTCCAGGCGGTGACGATCCCGGCGTGGTCGGTGCGCAGTTCGGCGTAGTTGAGTTGGTCTTTAGCCTGGTTGACCGAGGCTTTGGCTTGATCAAGGGTCGCCTGGGTGGTTTTCAAGTCGGTCTGCGCCACATCCAGCTGGGCCTGGGCACCGACGCCGCGATTGAACAGTTCCTGCTGGCGCCGGGCGTTGGCCTGGGCATTGATGAACTGCGCCTGCACGCGGGCCAGGTCGCCTTGGGCGGCGCGCAACTGGTTTTGCTGGTCGGTGGGGTCGAGCACCGCGAGCAAGGCGCCCTTCTCCACTTCGGCGCCGACATCCACGGCGCGGCGGGCGATACGGCCAGGCACGCGGAAACCCAGGTTGCTTTCGTAGCGGGCCTGGATGGTGCCGGCGAAGCGGCCGAGGTTTTCCTGATCTTCGGACTTCACTTGCATGGACAGCACCGGGCGCACGGGCTCGGGCGGCGTTTCCTCTTTGGAACAAGCGACCAGCAACAGGCTGGCGGCAAGCAATGCCGTCAGGCGCTTCATGGCTGGACTCCTTGCTGGGCGATCTCGACGATCATGCCCGGGTGCAGCAATTGCCCACCGGCCACCACGACTTTTTCGCCGCCTTTAAGGCCGTCGCCAATGATCACTTTGCCGGTCAGATAGCGCGCTACCGTGACTTTGTGCAGTTGCGCCTTGCCGTCGCCGTCAATCAGCCACACGGCGGGTTCGTTGAGGTCTTTGGTCAGCGCCGACCACGGCAACTCCACACTGGCCTTGGCCGGGCCATTGGCCGTGGCACTGACCACTGAGCCCAGTTGCATGCCTTTAGGCAGCGATTGCAGGGCGATTTTCACTTGCACGGTGCCGGTATTGGCCGCCACGGCGGGCGTGACTTCGCGCACTTTACCCACGGCATTGATGCTCGGGTTATCCAGCAGGCTCACGGTGATCGGCGCATCGGGCGGCGGCTCCACCAGCAAGGATTCATAGACATTGAACACCGCATCGCGCTCGCCATCGGTGGCCAGGCTGAAAATCGGCACGGTGGCCTGCACCACCTGGCCGACTTCGGCCTGGCGTGCAGTGATCACGCCAGGTGCATCGGCGACCAGCGCGGTATAGCCGAGTTGTTCGCGGGCATTGGCCAATTGGGCTTGGGCGGCAGCCAGAGCGCTTTGGCTGCTACGCAGCGCGGCTTGGGCAGCGTCGTATTCGCTGCGGCTGGTGTAGCCCTTGGGCAGGAGCTTTTCCTGGCGTACGAAGGCGGCGGCGGTTTGCTTGACCCGCGCCTGCTCGGCCACGACCTGGGCCTGGGCGGAATCGACGTTGGTCTGCAAGTCTTTGGGGTCAAGTTTGGCCAGCACTTGCTTGGCGGTCACGCGGTCGCCCACGTCGACCATGCGCTGGATAATCTTGCCGCCCACGCGAAAGGACAAATCGGTTTGCACGCGGGCCTGGATATCGCCGGTAAGGGTCACGGCGGCGGCAAAATCCGCGGGTTGCACGGCCTGCACAAACACCCGCGAATGTTCCTTGGGTTCGGACTTTTCCTGGCCGCAACCGCTCAGCAGCGTCAGCAGGCCAAATCCGAAAATACAGGTGTAAATACGACCGCCCATGCAGGCTCCTTTTGCGTGACGCGATGTGACAGTGAGTATGCGACTGTGAGCTTAGATCAGGGTTCCTTATCTGCATTGAGCATCCCATACTCCAAGGGTTCCCACGCCGGCTAAATACACATGCTCAAAACCCTCGCGGTGGCCAACTACCGCTCGATCAATAAATTGGTGGTGCCGCTGGACCGGTTGAACCTGGTCACCGGCCCCAATGGCAGCGGCAAGTCCAACCTGTACCGTGCCCTGCGCTTGCTGGCGGAGACGGCCCAGGGCGGAGTGATCAATGCACTGGCGCGTGAGGGTGGGCTGGATTCGACCTTCTGGGCCGGGCCTGAGAACGTCAGCCGACGCATGCGCAATGGCGAGGTGGCGGTTGAGCCGACCGTGCGCCAGGGCGTCAAACGCCTGCGCCTGGGGTTTGCCGCTGAGGACTTCAGCTACGCAATCTCCCTTGGGTTGCCGGAAAAGACCCTGTCCGCGTTCCAACTGGACCCGGAGGTAAAGAAAGAATGCATCTGGGCCGGTCACATCTACCGCCCGGCCAGCCTGCTGGTGCAGCGGTCCGGGCCGATGGTGCGCGCACGCGATGGCCGCGCCTGGGACGTATTGGCCCAGCACACACCCAACTACCACAGCCTGTTCGATCAGGTCGGCAGCCTGCGCGGCTCGCCGGAAGTGTTGCTGCTGCGCGAAAGCATTCGTGGCTGGCGCTTTTATGATCATTTTCGCAGTGATGTGGATGCCCCCGTGCGCCAGCCGCAACTGGGCACGCGCACACCGGTACTGCATCACGATGGGCGCGACTTGGCTGCGGCATTGCAGACCATCCGCGAAATCGGCGACCCCGAGGCGTTGCAGCGCGCAGTCAGTGATGCCTTCCCCGGCGCACGGCTGAATATCGAGCCGTTGCAAGGTGGGCGTTTTGCAATTGAGTTTTATCAGGAAGGTTTGCTGCGGCCATTGTCGGCAGCGGAATTGTCAGACGGCACCTTGCGCTACCTGCTGCTGATCGCGGCACTGCTGACACCACGGCCGCCGACCATGATGGTACTGAACGAACCGGAAACCAGCCTGCACCCGGATTTATTACCGGCGTTGGCACGTTTGATTATCCAGGCCTCGAAGCAGTGCCAGGTGTGGGTGGTGTCGCATGCCAGCCGCTTGATTGCGGCGTTGCAGCAAGATGAAGAATGCAATTCGATCGTGCTGGAGAAGGTGCTGGGGCAGACTCAGATTGTCGGCCAGGGGATTCTGGATGGGCCGGCCTGGCATTGGCCGGAATAAGAGATGACTGGGCCGGCCTCATCGCGGGCAAGCCCGCTCCCACATTTGAAGATATTCACACATCAAAATGTGGGAGCTGGCTTGCCTGCGATAGCTATATCAGCCCTGCCACTTCCCGCCTTCAACAATCACACTCTCAGGCTTGGTGTCATCGCTCAGCTCTTTACGCACGTACTGGTCATACAGCTTGAGCAAAAACTTCTCCTCACCCAACTTCGCCAGCTCCGCGTTCACCCAGTCGCGCAGTTCGATATTGCCCTTCTTCACCGCCGGTGCAATCGGCGCTTCATCGCCGAGTTTCTCTTCCAGCACGCGGTAGCCAGGGTTCTGCTTGGCCCAGCTGAACAGCACCAGGTTGTCTTGCGCGTAGGCATCGCCACGCCCGGCGGACAGGGCTTGCAGTGACTCGGAGTTTTTCTCGAACTTGAGCAGTTTCCAGTCCGGGTGGTTCTTGGTCAGCCAGATATCGGCGGTGGTTCCGGTGGTGACGATGATGGTGCGGGTCGCCAGGTCATCCAGGCTTTTCACCGCGCTGTCATTCGGCACCAGCGCCTGCACAGCGACCTTCAAGTTGGGGTTGGTAAAGTCCACCGCTTCCTTGCGCTCCGGCGTCACGGTCATGTTGGCGAGGATCAGGTCGACCTTGTCGCTTTGCAGGAACGGAATACGGCTGGCCGGCTCGACGGCTACGAACTCAACCTTGTTTTCATCGCCCAGCAGGTCCTTGGCGAATTGGCGGCCAATGTCGGTATCAAACCCCACATAGCGGCCCGCTTCGTTGACGAAACCAAACGGTGGTTTGTCGGTAAACACGCCGACGATCAGCTTGTCCCGCGCTTTGATCCTGTCGATGTAGCTGGCAGCAGCGACGGGTTTGGCAGGCTCTTCGGCCTTTTTATCGCAGCCGGCCAGTAAGGCGACGGCAAACAGTGGCAGCAGTAGTTTTTTCATATCAGCTCCAATTCCTTGGTCTTTTTGGGCAGTGTTGAAACAAAGGAGAACTTCTCCAGGAACTGCTGCGCGCGTGCGGTTTGCGGGTTCGTAAAGAATGCCTCGGGGGTGTTGTGCTCGAGGATGCGACCGGCCTCCATGAACACCACGCGGTCAGCGACGGCTCGGGCGAAGGCCATTTCATGGGTGACAATCAACAGGGTCATGCCATCGCGGGCCAGGCCTTGAATCACTTCCAGCACTTCCTTGACCATCTCCGGGTCGAGGGCGGCGGTGACTTCATCAAACAGCATGACCTGCGGGTTCATGCACAGCGAACGGACGATGGCGATGCGTTGCTGCTGGCCGCCGGAGAGCTGTCGCGGGAAGGCGTCGCGCTTGTCGGCAAGTCCCACACGCTCCAGCAGGTTCTCTGCTTGCTCACGGGCTTCACGCGGGTCGCGCTTTTGCACCTTCAGCGGGCCGAGCAGGATATTGTCGAGCACGCTCATGTGCGGGAACAGGTGGTAGCTCTGGAACACCATGCCCACGCCCTGACGCACCTGGCGCCAGTCGGTGTGTTTGTCCAGTAACTCCTTGCCGGCAAAACGCAGGCTGCCGCTGTGGGCGACTTCCAAGCCGTTAAGGCAGCGCAGCAACGTGCTTTTGCCGCAGCCACTGGGGCCGAGGATCACCACCACTTCGCCACTCTGCACGCTCAGGTCGATGCCCTTGAGCACCTGCGCCTCGCCGAAGAATTTGTTGAAACCCTGGAACTCGATCAATGCGCTCATGCCTGGCCCCAGCGCCGTTCCAGCACCTTGGAGGCGGCCGACAACGGGTAGCAGATAAAGAAGAAAAACAGGAACAGCACGCCGTAGATCAATACCGACTCGTAGGTGCGCTCGATGATTTGCTGGCCGACCTTGATCACATCCACAACGCCGATCAGCACCGCCAGCGAGCTGGTCTTGATGATGCGCGTATAGACGTTGATGGTCGGCGGCGTCATGCGTTTGAGGGCTTGGGGCAGCAGTACGTAGCCGTACAGTTGCGGGTCGGATAAACCAATCGACAACCCCGCCTCGCGCTGGCCGCGTGGCAGCGAATGGAGCGCGCCACGCACCACTTCGCCGACCTCGCTGGCGCCCCATAGCGACAGCACCAGCACCGCGCACCAGAAGCTTGGAATGCTCAGGCCAAAGAAAATCGGCAGCCCGAAAAACAGCAGGTACAACCACACCAGCACCGGGATCGCCCGGAACAGCTCGAGGTAAACCCGCAGCACCGCGTTGATCACCTTGTTATTCAAGGTGCGCAATACGCCATACAACACGCCGCCGACAGTGCTGAAGGCGATGCTCAAAAATGAAATCGACAGGGTTTGCGCCGCGCCCTTGCCCAGTTGCGGCAACGACACCCACAACAACTCAAGACCCGAACTGGCCATGCTGGAGCCTCCTTTCCAGGCGGCTGAGCAACAGCGACAGCGGCAAGAACAGCAACACGCAAATCAGCGTCAGCACGGCGAGCATTTCGTAGGTCTTGTAGTAGAGCGCGATGTAGCTCTTGGTGGTGTAGAGAATCTCCGGCACCGCCACGGCGGACACCACGGTGGTCTCTTTGAGCAAAAAGATGAAATTGGCAAACAGCGCCGGCAGGCTGAGGATACCGGCCTGGGGCAGGATCACATGACGCAGCAATTGCCAGTCCGACAGGCCGATGGACTTGCCCGACTCGATCTGCGCCAGCGGCACCGCTTCCACTCCGGCGCGCAGCACTTCGGTGAGGTAGGCGCCGCCGAGGAAGGTCATGGTGATGATCGCCGCCCAGAACCCGGAGATATTGAAGCCCAGGGCCGGCAGTGCGAAGTAGACGAAAAACAGTTGGATCAGCAGCGGTGTATTACGCGCCAGCTCCACATACAGCGCCACCAGGCGCGACAGGTAGGGCGTGCGAAACACCAGCAGTGCGGCGTTGATCAGCGCCACCAGCAGGGAGGTGGCAATGGCGATCAAACCCACTTGCAGCGTGACCCCCACGGCTTTGAGAAACGCCGGCAAGGTGCTGAGGATAAAAGCAAAATCGAAGGTCATCTTGAGTCCATGACGCCGCAGGGGTAATGCGGCGGGCGCTGTCCGTTCCGGCATGGGTAACGCCGGGTAGCGCGAACTTTAAAGGCATAAAAAGTAAAATTTAAATACCCAAATAGCATATTGATATCACCCAAAAAGATAACCCGCGGATTCGCGGGTTTGGCGGGCTGCGGCTATGGTTGATGGGTCTGTGTTTCGAGGGAATGAATAATGAACGAAGCGAAACCGATTGATCCGCAGGAACTGGTGAAGTGGCTGGTGGCGTTGCGTCGGGCGATCAATAGCCGCGAGCTCTGAAACGCTGATCGTTCCCACGCTCTGCGTGGGAATGCAGCACAGGACGCTCTGCGTCCGCTCGTGACGCGGAGCGTCACAGGAGGCATTCCCACGCGGAGCGTGGGAACGATCAATCGCAGGCAAGCCAGCTCCCACAGGGTTTGATTTTGTTTCAGGCATAAAAAAACGCCGACGCTGCAGTAGCCGTCGGCGTTCAAACCTTGAAGGGGGTTTGGTTTACATCAGAACGCAGGCACTACCGCGCCGTTGTACTTCTTCTCGATGAAGGCTTTGACTTGCGGGCTGGTCAGGGCCTTGGCCAGTTTCTGGATGGCGTCGCTGTCCTTGTTGTCCGGGCGCGCCACCAGGAAGTTCACGTACGGCGACTTGGCGTCTTCGATGATCAGCGCGTCTTTGGCTGGGTTCAGGCCAGCTTCCAGGGCGTAGTTGGTGTTGATCACATCCAGGTCAACCTGGTCCAGCACACGTGGCAGCAGCGCCGATTCCAGCTCTTTGAATTTCAGGTTTTTCGGGTTGCTGGCGATGTCTTTCGGCGTAGCCAGTGCATTGGTCGGGTCTTTCAGCGTAATCAGGCCGTTCTTTTGCAGCAGCAACAGGGCACGGCCGGCGTTGGAGCCTTCGTTAGGGATGGCCACGGTGGCGCCATCTTTGAGTTCAGAAATGTTCTTGATCTTTTTCGAGTAACCACCGATCGGCTCAACGTGCACACCAATCACGGTGACCAGGTTGGTGCCCTTGCCCTTGTTGAAGTTTTCCAGGTACGGCAGGGTCTGGAAGTAGTTGGCGTCCAGACGCTTCTCGGCAACCTGGGTATTGGGTTGCACATAGTCAGTGAAGACTTTGATTTCCAGGTCCACGCCTTCTTTAGCCAGGGTCGGCTTGACCAGCTCAAGGATCTCCGCGTGCGGGATCGGGGTAGCCGCTACCACCAGTTTCTCGTTGGCCTGGGCGAAGCTTGCAGTCAGGGCAGCCGCCAGTGCGGTAAACAACAGAACCTTTTTCATGCAGTGTCCTTATCGAAATTCCGGGGCGTCTCTGACGACCGTTTTTTATGGTGTGCCAGCGAAGTGCTATCGCGGCGTGGGATGGACAATACCTAGATTTTTTATTCCCGAACAATATCTTTTATTCACGTTGATATTCCATTTTGTTCATGTTGCGGCTGCTCATTTAGAAAGCTGAGCAAGGTTTGCTGTTCCGCGGCGCTGGCACTCGCGAAGATCCGCCGCAGTTGTTCCAACGGCGAACCGGCGGCGGGCAGGTTCAAATGCTCGGGTAAAATCTCATCGCCACTGCTTACCAACAGCGCAAAGTGAATAACGTTTTCCAGCTCACGGGTATTGCCCGGCCAGCTGTGATGCTCCAGCACACGCTGGGCGGCGTCACTGATCAGGGGCACCGGCAGGTCGAGGCGCTGGCTGTAGATGCCGAGGAAATATTCAGCCAGGGACAAAATGTCGCCCACCCGCTCACGCAGAGCCGGCAGGTCCAACTGGCCTTCGCTCAGGTAATGGAACAGGCGTTCATGAAACTTTCCGGCGGCCACGGCCTGGGCCAGGTCGATACTGGTGGCGGCGACCAGCCGCACATCCACCGGGCTTGGCTGATGAGCGCCGACACGGGTGACTTCGTGGTTTTCCAGGGCGGCGAGCAATTTCACCTGGATCGGCAGCGGCAAATCGCCGATCTCGTCCAGGTACAAGGTGCCGCCATTGGCCGAGCCAAACCAGCCGGCGCGGCTGCTGGCTGCTCCGCTATGGCTGCCGGCGGCATAGCCGAACAATTCGGCATCCGCGTAGGTAGGGCTGATGGCGCCGCAATTGACCGACACAAACAAACCCGTGCGGTCGCTGCCCCGGTGAATATGTCGCGCGAGCAGCTCTTTACCGCTGCCGGTCTCACCGCGAATCAACACCGGCAATGCACGCGGTGCGAGGCTTTCCAGCTCTTCACGCAGCTGGCGGGAACGCGGGTCGACAAACACCAGCGCCTTGGCGCGGATGCTCAGCGGGCTTTTTTCAGCATCGGGAAAGGTCAGCAACGGCTGGCCAAAGGTGTCATGACTCATGGCAGGCTCCCGCCCCAAATCCGCTCAGGGACGGGGCGTTGAAAAAAATTTATGCACGGCGCCGGGCGTGATGCTCAAGGCGGTTTTGCAGGCGATAGAGGTAGGCGAAACCCTGTTCCCAGCGTTGGTGGCCGGACTTCACATTGATATGCCCGGCACCGGACAAAATGCCGGCCTCGGCGCCCCAGTTGCGGGCCAGCTCCAAGGCGCGGGTGGCGCTGACGGCGCTGTCATTGTCGGAGCTGACCACTTGGCTGGGAAACGGCAACAGGTGCGTGGGAATCGGTGCAAAGTTGCGCAGGGCGGGGGCACAGGCTGGGCGTTCGACATCCGCCGGCGCCACCAGCAAAGCGCCGCGCACTTGGCGTAGAAAATGCACCGGCGCCGTGGCCGCCCAATGGGCGACCGTGATGCAACCCAGGCTATGGGCAATGAGAATCACCGGCGTGCTGTCGGCGGCGATGGCCTCCGCCAGTGCCGCCACCCAGTCTTCGCGACGCGGGGTAAGCCAATCGGCCTGCTCCACACGCGCACTGTTGGGCAGGCTGTTCTGCCAATGAGTTTGCCAATGATCTTCTGGCGATCCTTGCCAGCCCGGCACGATCAGATAACGAATCGACTCGCTGTGCATGGGTGTGCCCTCCTGCAGCGTTTAACGTTGCTGGTCAGTATAGGGACGAGGGTTATATTCGTTAAGGAATAAGAAGCTATTTATTAATAACCAAAATATCAATCACGCGGATACTTAAAAATGTGGGAGCTGGCTTGCCTGCGATAGCGGTGGGTCAGTCGATACATCTGTA
>NZ_WKDV01000056.1:0-36138 GCF_021605825.1 Pseudomonas sp. PA-6-3C | reverse complement strand
ACTTGCCCGCGATGACGGAGTGTAAGTTGATGGTTTATCTAACTGACACACCGCTATCGCGGGCAAGTCGAGTCGTCGCACCGCCGCTCCCACATTTGGTTTTGTGTAATGTCAGCCAGCTTGTGATAAGAAGCGCGCTCGCCGCTGCGGTCATGATCACCAAGGGCAGTGAAGTGCCATCCGACAACAACCCCGTCACCCAGCTGCTCACCGCCGTCAGGATCATCTGGATAAAAAAGAACAACCCCGACGCCGTCCCCGCAATCGCGCCATAGGGCTGCAGCACCGACAGCTGGCAGGCCGGAATCACCATCCCCACCGACACCATGATCACCACCATCGGCAGCACAATCGCCAGCCATTCTCCCGGCAGCGCGAGGGTCGCCATCGCCAGCAAAAAGCTGCCCAGCACATTCAGGCCGATACCAGCGTTGATCAAGCGGTCGGGCTCGAAGCGCAATACCAAACGGCGAAACAGGTTCGCCCCGAGCATGTAGCCGCTGATCGTCGCGGCGAATACCAGCGCGTATTCCGTAGCCGTCAGTTGGTAGCCGCGCTGCAACAGCGAAGACGACTCGCTGATAAACGGAAAATACGTGCTGTACACACAGCCGATGGCCAAGGCGTACCGCAGGAAATAGCGGTCGCGCAGCAGTTGGCCATACACGCGCAGCAGGTTGCTCGGCGGCGCAGCGGCAACTTCGGTCGGGCGGGTTTCCGGCAGGCGGCGGTAAACCACCAGGCACAGCACGGCGCCGATCACGGCCAGCAGCACAAACAAGCCACGCCAGTTGATCAAGGGCAGCATCAGGCTGCCAAGCACTGGCGCGGCCATCGGCGAGATGGCCATGGCCATGGAGATCAGGCCGAGCAGACGCGCTTGTTCGTGGCGGTCGAAGTAATCGCGCACGATCACTCGACCGATCACCGTGGTACAGCAACCGCCTAGGGCCTGGAACAGCCGGGCGATCACCAGCACGCCGAGGTTGTCGGCCTGGGCGCAGGTCACCGTCGCCACCACGTACAGCAGCAGCCCGGCCAGCAAGACCGGGCGCCGGCCGAAGCGGTCGGTCAACGGGCCGCTGACCAGCAGGGAAATCGCCGAGCCCAGGGTGTACAGCGTGAGGGTCAGTTGCAGTTGGCTGTCGCTGCTGTGGAAGTAGTCGGCCATGGCGGGCAAGGCTGGCAGGTGCAGGTCGAGGGTGAGACGGGGCAGGGCGATCAGCACGGTCAGCAGGACCAGCCAGAACCCGGTGGAGAGGGCGCGTTGAGTCATGGGAAGCTTCTTTGCTAACGAGTAGAGCCTGAACTCTAACGACTTTGTGGTTTAATTCTTTGAGCCGCTTATGGCTTAAAACACTGGACCACTTATGCGCCGAGGAAAAACCGCCGCCATCTTGGACTTGCCGCGCCCGGATACGCTGGACGCCAGCAAGCAGCAGGGCGCCTATGACGCGTTGCGCGCCGCCATCCTCAATCGCCAGTTGCCGGTGGGCAGCCGCTTGCCCTCGACCCGCAGCCTGGCCGAGCGTTGGTTGGTGTCGCGTGGCACCCTGGAGGCGGCGTTCGAGCGCCTGCACAGCGAGGGGTATGTCGAGCGCGTGGCGGGCTCCGGCACGCGGGTGAGTGCAGTGATCCCCGAGGAGTTTATCGCGGCCCCGGCGCCGAGCAGCAAACCGCGCCGCCTGGCCGTGCCTGATCAGCCCGACGCCGGCGTGCAAAGCCACGTGCCTTTTGTGGCCCGGCGCCCGGATGCCAGTCTGTTCGACTTGAAAACCTGGGCACGCTGTATTTCCCGTGGCTTGCTGTCGGCGGGGCCGGGTGCGCTGGAGGCCGCGCACCCGGCCGGGTTACCGGCGTTGCGCGAGCAAATCGCCGACTACCTGCGCAGTTACCGCGGCATGCACTGTGAGGCGGATGAGGTGATTGTCACCACGGGCATTCGTCACGCCCTCGACCTGATCGCGCGCACGCTGCTCAAACCCGGCGACACGGCATGCGTCGAAGACCCAGGCTATAAGCCTGCGCGGCGCCTGTTCAGCCTGGCTGGCGCGCAGGTTCAATCGATCCCGGTCACGGCCGAAGGCCTCGACACCGACCAACTCCCAGCCACGGCGCGGTTGGCTTACGTGTCGCCTGCCCACCAGGCGCCATTGGGCATGACCTTGTCGGTCTCGCGCCGCCTGGCATTGCTGGACTGGGCCGCACGCGCTGACGCCTGGGTGGTCGAAGACGATTACGACAGCGAATACAACTACAACAGCGCGCCGCTGGCCGCGCTCAAATCCCTCGATTCCGGCGACCGGGTAATCTATTGCGGCAGCTTCAACAAGAACCTGTTTCCCGGCTTGCGTGTGGGTTTCATGGTGGTGCCCAGGGCGCTGCGGCCCGCGTTATTGCACACTTCACAATGGACCGGGCATTCGGTGGGCGCCACGGATCAATTGGGCTTGGTCGAATTCCTGGGCAGTGGGGCGTTTGTGCGGCATTTGCGCGCTTCACGCCAGGCTTATCAGGCGCGCCGCGATGCATTGCTCGCCTGCCTGCCGGACGGCTGCACGGTCAGCGGCCAGCAGGCCGGGTTGCATTTTGTGCTGTGGTTGCCGGCAGGCGTCTGCGAGGCGGATTTTTGTAGCCGCGCTGCCGCCGTCGGCCTGACTTTTCAGCCTTTGGGCAAGTTCTGTGACGAGGCCAGCCTGCCGCCTGCGGTGATCATCGGCTACACCGCGCTGACCCTGGCGCAGATTCGCTTTCACGGCCGGGCTCTCAACAAATTGTTAATGGCGGTTTAATTGGCGCTTGGCAGTACTCGGTGTATCAGGCATACCGAGTTGATGCTATCGCAGGCAAGCCAGCTCCCACAGGAGACCTGCGTTGCCGGCACGTCAGTCGTCAAACCCGACCTGCTCATGAATCTCATCCACCTTCAATTCCAACCGATACGCCACGGCAATAAACAACGCCTGGCACAGGCACAACGTGGCGCTCAAGGAGCGGAAGGCAAACGACGAACCCTCATTCACCAACAACACCGCGTTCGCCCGCTTGGCCAGGGGCGACAGGTTGCTGTCGGTGATGATCAAGGTCTTGGCCTGATGATGCTGGGCGATGCGCAGGCAATGCTGGGTCTCTTTGCCGTAGGGCGTAAAGCTGATCGCAATCACCAGGTCGTTGGCCCGCACGCTGCGCATCTGTTCGCGATAACTGCCGCCCAGGCCCGAGATCAGGTGGATGCGCTTGTTGGTGTGCTGCAGGTTGTAGACCAGGTAATCGGCCACGGCAAACGAGCGGCGCACGCCGACCACGTAGATATTGTCGGCGTTGACCACCAGGTCCACCGCCTTCTCAAACGCCACATCATCCAGTTCCAGCCCCAGGCGCTCGATGCCGGAGAGGGTGGCATTCACGCACTCACGCGCCAGGTCGCCGCCGCTGGCCTTCTGCGACTTGTTGGCGATCATGCTGCGGATGCGCTGCTGGTAGTTTTGCACCGGCGTGGTTTTGTGGGTGTAGGCCTCGCGAAACAGCGCCTGCATCTCGCTGAACCCACTGAAACCGAAGCGCTGGGAAAACCGCACGATGGCCGAAGGGTGTACTTCGCATTCGCGGGCGATGTCGCTGATGCGGTCGACCATGATGCGGTCGCTCTGCTGGCTCATGTAGCTGGCAATGCGTTTGAGCTGGCGCGGCAGGCTTTCGTATTCGTCCGTGATCAGCTGCAACAGGCGTTCGGCATTGATCGGAGGGCTGGCGATCGTATCTTCCAGGGTGGTCTCGGGATCGGTGCGGGACATGGGCAATCCTTCTGGCGTGTTCGTCTGATGCGCTGATGGGTGACGCAAGTCTACAGGGTAGGCGCAAAAAAATACCTCGGCATCACGGCGCCCGTGGGCTGCTGAAACGATGCACGGCGGCTGGCATGCCATTATGCTGGCTTATTGGAAAAAATATTCCACAAAAAATAATTATGGAATAAATATTGATTGCCGCCGCCGGACGTTCTAGTCTGCTTGCACCAAGAGCGTGTGCCGTCACCACGGCGGCACCACGCAGGCTGATAAAAATAACAGGAGCCAGCATGGGCCAGACTCGTTTTGCCAGTGGGCGTCAATTGGATCTGATTTGCCTCGGGCGCCTGGGCGTCGACCTCTATGCACAGCAAGTCGGTGCGCGGCTTGAGGACGTGTCCAGCTTTGCCAAGTACCTCGGCGGTTCCTCCGCCAACATCGCCTTCGGCACGGCGCGGTTGGGCCTCAAGTCGGCGATGTTGAGCCGGGTGGGCGATGACCATATGGGCCGTTTCCTGCTCGAATCCCTGGCCCGTGAAGGCTGTGATGTGAGCGGTATCAAGGTCGACCCGGAGCGCCTCACGGCCCTGGTATTGCTGGGGCTTAAAGATCGCGAAACCTTCCCGCTGGTGTTCTACCGCGAAAACTGCGCCGACATGGCACTGCGCGCCGAAGACATCAGCGAAGCCTTTATCGCCTCCAGCAAAGCCTTGCTGATCACCGGCACACATTTCTCCACCGATGGCGTGTACAAGGCCAGCATCCAGGCGCTGGATTACGCCGCCAAGCACAACGTCAAGCGTGTGCTGGATATCGACTATCGCCCGGTGCTGTGGGGCCTGGCGGGCAAGGCGGATGGCGAAACGCGGTTTGTCGCCGACCAGAACGTCAGCCAGCATGTGCAGAGCATCCTGCCGCGTTTCGACCTGATCGTCGGCACGGAAGAAGAGTTCTTGATCGCCGGTGGCAGTGAAGACCTGCTGACCGCGCTGCGCACCGTGCGTGAACTAACCCCGGCGACCCTGGTGGTCAAGCTCGGCCCGCAAGGTTGCACGGTGATTCACGGCGCCGTCCCGGCGCGCCTGGAAGACGGCGCGATTTACCCCGGCGTGCGGGTTGAAGTGCTCAATGTACTGGGTGCTGGTGACGCCTTCATGTCCGGCTTCCTCAGCGGCTGGCTCAATGACGCCAGCGATGAGCGTTGCAGCCAGTTGGCCAACGCCTGCGGCGGCCTGGTCGTGTCCCGCCACGCTTGCGCGCCGGCCATGCCCACGCCCGCCGAACTGGATTACCTGTTCAACAGCCCGGTGCCCATCACCCGGCCGGACCAGGACGTAACCCTGCAACGCCTGCACCGCGTCACGGTGCCGCGCAAAACCTGGAAGCAGCTGTTTGTGTTTGCCTTCGACCATCGCTGGCAACTGGTGGACCTGGCGCAAAAAGGCGGCCAGGACCTGAGCCGTATCAGTGACATCAAGCAGCTGTTTATCCAGGCCATCGAACGTGTGGAAACCAAGCTGGCGCAGCAGGGCATCGACGCCGATGTGGGCCTGCTGGCCGACCAGCGCTTCGGCCAGGATGCGCTGAATGCCGCCAGCGGCCGTGGCTGGTGGATCGCGCGCCCGGTGGAGGTGCAGAACTCGCGGCCATTGGCGTTTGAACACGGCCGCTCGGTGGGCAGTAACCTGATTGCCTGGCCCCAGGAGCAAATCATCAAGTGCCTGGTGCAGTTCCACCCGGACGACGAGCCGATGCTGCGCCTGGAGCAGGAGGCGCAACTCAAGGCGGTGTACGAGGCGTCCCTGGTCAGCGGCCATGAACTGCTGCTGGAAGTCGTGCCGCCCAAGGATCACCCGTCGACCTATCCCGATGTGCTCTATCGCAGCCTCAAGCGCCTGTACAACCTGGGCATATATCCGGCGTGGTGGAAGATCGAGGCGCAGTCGGCTGAAGACTGGAAAAAGCTCGACGAACTGATCCACGAGCGTGACCCGTACTGCCGTGGCGTGGTGCTGCTGGGCCTGAATGCTTCGGCGCAGTTTCTGGCCGATGGCTTTCAGCAAGCCAGCCAAAGCACCACCTGCCGTGGGTTCGCGGTGGGCCGCACAATCTTCCAGGAGCCAAGCCGTGCGTGGATGGCGGGGGAGATTGATGATGAAGGGTTGATTGAGCAAGTGCAGGCCACGTTCGAGCAGCTGATTAACGCCTGGCGCAGCTCCAGAAATTAAACACAGTGAAATGTGGGAGCTGCTTGTGTGGGAGCCGGGCTTGCCCGCGATGGTATCGCCTCGGTCTAGCAATGAAACCGAGGTGATGCTATCGCAGGCAAGCCAGCTCCCACACAAGCCAGCTCCCACATAAAGCAGATCACAGTGCTATCTGAAAAAAAATAAAAGGTGCAGCCATGCCCGCAATCCGAATTGGCATCAACCCGATCTCCTGGAGCAACGACGACCTGCCGGCCCTCGGCGGTGAAACGCCGCTGAGCACCGCGCTCAGCGAAGGCAAGGAGATCGGCTACGAAGGTTTCGAACTCAACGGCAAGTTCCCCAAGGACGCCAAAGGCGTTGGTGATGTGCTGCGTCCTTATGACCTGGCGCTGGTCTCCGGCTGGTACTCCAGCCGCCTGGCGCGCCGTTCGGTGGCCGAAGAAATCGAAGCCATCGCCGGCCATGTCGAGCTGCTCAAACTCAATGGCGCTGACGTGCTGGTATACGGCGAAGTCGCTGACTCGATCCAGGGCTCGAAGGTGCGCCTGATCGAACGCCCGCGTTTTCACAGCGAGCACGCCTGGCAGGAATACGCCGACAAGCTCACTGAGCTGGCGCGTTTCACCCTGTCCCAAGGCGTGCGCCTGGCGTATCACCACCATATGGGCGCCTACGTCGAATCCCCTGAAGACATTGACCAGCTGATGAAACGAACAGGCCCGGAAGTCGGCCTGCTGTTCGATTCGGGCCATTGCTACATGGGTGGCGGCGAACCCCTCGAGGTCCTGCGCAAACACATCGACCGCGTCTGCCACGTGCATTTCAAGGACGTGCGCAAGCCGGTGGTGCAACTGGCGCGCAACCAGATGTGGAGCTTCCCTGACTGCATCGTCAACGGCACGTTCACCGTGCCCGGCGATGGCGACATCGATTTTGCCGAGTTGCTCGATGTGCTGCTGGCTGCCCACTACAAGGGCTGGCTGGTGGTCGAAGCCGAGCAGGATCCGGCCGTGGCGCCTAGCTATATCTATGCCAAAAAAGGCTACGACACCTTGCGTGCGCTGCTCAACGAGAGGACTAAGTGATGAGCTTGTTGGTCAAAAGCAGCAAACGCGGGCAAACCATGGTGGCCCTCGAAGACGGGCGCCTGGAGTACGTGGGTTTTGCCGCGTATCGCTTGAGCCTGGGCGAAACCCTGCCGGTCAGCGCCGGCGATAAAGAGCTGTGCCTGGTGCTGCTCAGCGGGCGCGTCAATATAGAAGGCGAAGGCTTCAATTGGCAGAACCTTGGCGACCGCCAGTCGGTGTTCGAAGACAAATCCCCCTTCGCCGCGTACCTGCCGCCCGGCACCGATGCGCAGATTACCGCCTTGAGCGACGTGCAGATTGCCGTCTGTGCCGCGCCCGGCGCGCCTGGCTTTGAACCGCGCCTGATTCGCCCCGAGCAGTGCAAGCGCAGCGTGCGCGGCAAAGGCGCCAACACCCGCTACGTGTGCGACATCCTGCCTGACAGCGAGCCGGCCCATTCGCTGCTGGTGGTGGAAGTACGCACGCCGTCCGGGCACTCGTCGAGCTACCCGCCGCACAAGCACGACACCGACGACCTGCCGCACCAGAGCTTTCTGGAAGAAACCTATTACCACCAGATCAACCCGCCGCAAGGCTTTGTGTTCCAGCGCGTGTACACCGACGATCGCAGCATCGACCAGGCCATGGCCGTGGAGAACAGCGACCTGGTGGTGGTGCCCAAGGGGTATCACCCGGTCAGCGTGCCGTATGGCTACGAATCGTATTACCTCAACGTGATGGCCGGGCCAAAACGCGCCTGGCATTTCCATAACGACCCGCAGCACAGCTGGCTGCTGGACCTTTAAACGGTTTTGGACGGAGAACAACAACAATGAAGTCGCCGCTACGTTTTGCCCTTAACCGCATGGTCGCCCCCAACCTGTCCCTGCCGGACTTTATCCAGCTGGCCGCGGCCCTCAAGTGCGATGCCATCGAGATTCGCAACGACCTTAAAGGCCACGAAATCGAATACGGCACCCCGGCCAGCCGCGTGCGAGAGTTGTGCGCAGTGCAGGGCATCACGGTGCTGTCGATCAATGCGCTGTACCCGTTTGATGTGTGGAATGACGAGCGTCGCACCCAGGCCATCAAGCTCGCCACCTACGCCCGTGAGTGCGGCGCGCAGGGTCTGGTGATGTGCCCGCTCAATGAGCGCGGCGACACCCGCAACGAGGCCCAGCGTGCCGCCGGTTTGCGCACGGCGCTGAGCGAGCTGGCGCCGATCCTGCGCGAGTACGGCATCCTCGGGTTTATCGAGCCGCTGGGCTTTGAAGAATGTGCCCTGCGCCGCAAACGCGTTGCTGTGGATGCAATCCAATCCATCGGCGGCCTGGATGTGTTCCGCCTGGTGCATGACACCTTCCACCACCACCTGGCGAGCGAGCAGGAGTTCTTCCCGCAACTGACCGGCCTGGTGCATATCTCCGGGGTAGAAGACGCCGAAGCGCCGCTCAATTCGATTCGTGACGGCCACCGCGTGCTGGTGGGCGAGGGCGATATCCTCGGCAACGCCGCGCAGATCGACACCTTGCTCAGCAGCGGGTACGGCGGTTACCTGTCGTTTGAGCCGTTTGCCGAAAGCGTGCATGGGTTGGCGGATATCCAGCAGGCCATCGGGGCCAGTATCGCCCACCTGCAAAACCCCCGAACCTGACGCCGGTTAACCTGTGGGAGCTGGCTTGTCGAATCGTCGCACCGCTGCGATGGCGGTCTATCAGTGAAAGGTACATTGCCTGACACATTGCTATCGCAGGCAAGCCAGCTCCCACATTGAAGCAGTGTTAATCAACCCAATTGCATTCACACAAGGTGCAAGTGATGACCACAACAAGACTGACCATGGCCCAGGCCCTGGTGAAGTTCCTGGATAACCAATACATCGAAGTCGACGGCGTGCAGAGCAAGTTTGTCGCCGGTGTGTTCACGATTTTCGGCCACGGCAATGTGCTCGGCCTGGGCCAGGCGCTGGAGCAGGACAGCGGTGACCTGGTGGTGCATCAGGGTCGTAACGAGCAGGGCATGGCCCACGCCGCCATCGGTTTCGCCAAGCAGCACCTGCGCCGCAAGATCTATGCGTGCACCGCCTCGGTAGGCCCCGGCGCGGCGAATATGCTCACCGCTGCGGCGACCGCCACGGCCAACCGAATCCCGCTGCTGCTGTTGCCCGGTGATGTGTACGCCAGCCGCCAGCCGGACCCGGTGTTGCAACAGATCGAGCAATTCCACGACCTGAGCATCAGCACCAACGATGCCTTCCGCTCGGTGAGCAAATACTGGGACCGTATCAACCGCCCTGAGCAACTGATGACGGCGGCGATCCATGCCATGCGCGTGCTCACAGACCCTGCGGAAACCGGCGCCGTGACCCTGGCGCTGCCGCAGGATGTGCAGGCCGAAGCCTGGGACTACCCGGATTATTTCCTGCAAAAACGCGTGCACCGTATTGAGCGGCGTCCGGCCACTGCGGCAATGATCGGCGATGCGCTGGCAGCCTTCCGGGGCAAGCGCAAGCCGCTGATCATCTGTGGCGGCGGTGTGAAGTATTCCGGCGCGAATGCGGCCCTGCAAGCGTTTGCCGAGCGTTTTGAGATTCCCTTCGCCGAAACCCAGGCGGGCAAGAGTGCAGTGGTGTCCAGCCACTCATTGAACGTCGGTGGCATCGGCGAAACCGGCTGTCTGGCGGCGAACCTGTTGGCGCCCGAGGCGGACCTGATCATCGGCATCGGCACGCGTTATACCGATTTCACCACCTCGTCCAAGTCGCTGTTCAAGCATGCCGAGGTGAAGTTTCTTAACCTCAATATCAGCCCGTGCGACGCGTTGAAGCTTGACGGCGTGCAAGTGCTGGCCGATGCGCAAGTGGCCCTTGAGGCGTTGGCTGACGCCTTGGGCGACTACCGCGCCGGCTGGGGCGAGCAGGTCCGCGATGCCAAGGCGCAGTTGGACGCGGAAGTGGATCGTGTGCACCAGGTGCAATACCACGGCGACGATTTTGTGCCGGAGGTGGATGACCACCTGGACCGCGCCGTATTGCGCGAATTTATCGAGCTGACCGGGTCGTGCCTGACTCAGAGCCGTGTACTCGGCGTGTTGAACGACACCCTGGCGGACGATGCGATCATCGTTGCCGCCGCCGGCAGCCTGCCCGGCGACTTGCAACGCGCCTGGCGCAGCAAGGGCGTCAACACCTACCACGTCGAATACGGCTATTCATGCATGGGCTACGAGATCAACGCCGCCCTCGGTGTGAAGCTGGCCGAGCCGAGCAAGGAAGTGTATGCGCTGGTCGGCGATGGCTCTTACATGATGCTGCACTCGGAGCTGGCCACCTCGATCCAGGAGCGGCGCAAGATCAACGTGGTGTTGCTCGACAACATGGCCTTCGGCTGCATCAACAACCTGCAAATCGGCAACGGCATGGACAGCTTCGGCACCGAGTTCCGCTTTCGTAACCCCGAAAGCGGCAAGCTCGACGGCGGCCTGGTGCCGGTGGATTTCGCCATGAGCGCGGCGGCCTATGGCTGCAAGACCTACAAGGTCAGCAGCGTGGAACAGCTTCAGGCGGCGCTGGCCGATGCGCGCACGCAAACGGTGTCCACGCTGATTGATATCAAGGTACTGCCCAAAACCATGGTCCACGGCTACCTGTCGTGGTGGCGGGTGGGCGTGGCGCAGGTGTCCACCAGTGAACGCACGAATGCCGCCGCGAAAAAACTCAACGAACAGCTGGCCAAGGCCCGGCAGTACTAATAACAAGAGGAGTTGTGTATGTCGTTAAAGCTTGGAGTGATTGGCACCGGCGCTATCGGCCGTGACCATATCCGTCGTTGCAGCCAGACCTTGCTCAATAGCCAGGTGGTGGCGGTAACCGACATCAACCTTGAGCAAGCCGCGAAGGTCGTCGCTGATCTGAAGCTTGCCGCCGAGGTCTACGCCGATGGCCATGCGCTGATCAACTCGCCACAGGTTGAAGCCATTCTCGTCACGTCCTGGGGGCCGAGCCACGAAGAGTTCGTGCTGGCCGCCATCGCCGCCGGCAAGCCGGTGTTCTGCGAAAAACCGTTGGCGGTGACGGCGCAAGGCTGCCGCAAGATCGTCGACGCCGAACTGGCCTACGGCAAGCGCCTGGTGCAAGTGGGCTTTATGCGCCCGTATGACGAAGGTTATCGCGCCCTCAAGGCCGTGATCGACAGCGGCCAGATCGGCGAGCCGCTGATGCTGCATTGCGCGCACCGCAACCCGACGGTGGGCGAGAACTACAAGACGGATATGGCGATCACTGACACCTTGATCCACGAGCTGGATGTGCTGCGTTGGTTGCTCAACGATGACTATGTGTCGGTGCAGGTGGTGTTCCCGCGCAAGTCGAGCAAAGCCCTGGCCCACCTGCGCGACCCGCAGATCGTGCTGTTGGAAACCGCCAAGGGCACGCGCATCGACGTGGAAGTGTTCGTGAACTGCCAGTACGGCTACGACATCCAGTGTGAAGTGGTGGGGGAGACCGGTATTGCCAAACTGCCGGAGCCTTCGCAGGTGCAAATGCGCAGTGGCGCGAAGCTGTCGAATGCCATTTTGATGGACTGGAAGGACCGCTTTATCGGGGCTTACGACGTGGAATTGCAGGCGTTTATCGACAGTGTGCGTGCGGGCCAAGTCGGCGGGCCTTCGGCCTGGGACGGTTTTGCAGCGGCGGTGGCGGCGGATGCATGCATCGAGGCGCAGAACAGTGAGCAGATCGTGAAGGTGAGCTTGCCGGAGCGTCCGCACTTTTACGGCTAATCACAATCTGCCAGGTGGAATGCAGTCAGTGTGGGAGCTGGCTTGTCGAATCGTCGCACCGCTGCGATAGCGGTCTATCAGTGACAGCTTCATCAACTGACACGACGCTATCGCAGGCAAGCCAGCTCCCACACTTGATTGGGTTTGCAATTCAACAAGGAAACAACTTATGCGAATCGGACTAGTCGGCTACGGCCACGGAGGGCGCTTCTTTCATGCGCCGCTGATTGCAACCTTGCCCGGTGCGACTTTTGTTGGTGTGGTGACCCGTTCAGCGGAGCGCCGCCAGCAATTGAGTACTGACCTTCCGGGCGTAAAGGCTTTTGACAGCATCGGCCAGATCGTCGAGGCCGGTGTCGACGCGCTGGTGATCTCCACCACCCTCAAAGGCCGCCCGGCGCTGGTGTTGGAAGCCATCGAGCACGGCGTGGCGGTGGTCAGCGACAAACCCTTCGCCAGCAACGCCGAACAGGCCCAGGCGCTGATCACCGCCGCCGAGCGCCAGGGCTCGCTGCTCAGCGTCTACCAGAACCGGCGCTGGGATTCGGATTACCTGACCCTGCGCAAACTGATCGACGCCGGTGCCTTGGGTGAGATCACACGCTTTGAATCCCGCGTCGAACGCTACAGCCCGCAAGCGGTGGGCAATGCCAGTGGCGGCGGCTGGCTGCGTGACCTGGGCAGTCATCTAGTGGACCAGGCGCTGCAATTGTTCGGCCCGGTGGACCGGGTGTTTGCGCAATTGCAGTTCACGCCGCAACACCCCACCCTTGATCACGGTTTTTTCGTCTCCCTGACCCACACCAATGGCGTGATTTCGCACCTGTGGGGCAGCGCCCTGCAAAACAGCCAGGCACCGCGTTTTCGGGTCAGTGGCACCCTGGGTTGTTACACCGTCGATGGGCTGGACGGCCAGGAAGACGCGCTGATGGCCGGCAAGTCGCCAAAAACCGAAGGCGAGCACTGGGGTGCCGAGGAGCATCGACGCTGGGGTTGGTTCGAGCAAGGCGAGGATCGCGAGCGGGTGCCGTCCGAGAAAGGCTGCTGGACGCAGTTCTATCGCCAGTTGCAACTGGCCGTGCAAGGGCAGGGGCCATTGCCGGTAAGCGCCTATGACGCGCTGGAAACCACCCGTATATTGGACGCCGCACGCCTCAGCGCCGAGCGCCAGCAGGTGGTTTCGACAAAAATAGAATAAAATTCTAAAACAGGTTGATATGGAAATTATTTTCTAATACAGTCTTTTCCAGGTTGCATAAAGTACGTTCGAACTCGATTCGCGCGGCTCAACAAAAACAAGATCAAAAACAACCAGGTACCGTCAGATGAAAATCTTCAACGCTGTACTGCGAGTTTTACGCCCTGCCTCAGCGCCACGCGGTCTACCCCGCGCCCGGCCGTTTTACTTCTCCTTCCTTAATGTGCTGTGTGTCGAAAACCACGGCGCGCTGGTCTGCTGCATCCCGGGGGCACCGGTGGTTCGATTGCCCGCCGAGCGCTGATAAACGCAACGTCCAAAAAACCAACAAGAAAGTGGAGACAGACCGTTCATGAAGACCCCGATCCGTTTTACCGCGCTGGCCCTGTCCATGTTGCTGGCCAGTGGTGTTGCCTCGGCCGCCGACCTGAAGATTGGCGTGACCATGTCCGCCTTTGATGACACCTTCCTGACCTACCTGCGTGAAGACATGGACAAGCAAGCCAAGTCCTATCCCAAGGGCGATGGTGTGCAATTGCAGTTTGAAGACGCTCGGGCCGATGTGGTCAAGCAACTGAGCCAGGTCGAGAACTTCATCAGCCAGAAGGTCGACGCGATTATCGTCAACCCGGTGGACACCGCCTCGACCGCCAACATCATCAAGGCCGCCACCGCTGCGAAAATCCCGCTGGTGTTCGTCAACCGCCGCCCGGATAGCCCAACCCTGGCCCCAGGCGTGGCAGCGGTGGTGTCCGATGACGTCGAGGCCGGCAAACTGCAAATGCAATACATCGCCGACAAACTCGGCGGCAAGGGCAACATTGTGATTCTGTTGGGCGACCTGGCGAACAACTCCACCACTAACCGTACCAAGGGCGTGAAGGAAGTCCTGACCAAGTACCCCGGCATCAAGATCGAACAGGAACAGACCGGTATCTGGTTGCGTGACAAGGGCATGACCCTGGTTAACGACTGGCTGACCCAGGGCCGCGATTTTGACGCGGTACTGGCCAACAATGACGAGATGGCCATTGGTGCATCCATGGCGCTGAAGTCGGCAGGCAAAAAAGGCGTGTTGATCGCCGGTGTCGACGGCACGCCGGACGGCCTTAATGCGATCACCAAGGGCGACATGACCGTGTCGGCCTTCCAGGATGCCAAGGGCCAGGCCGACAAGTCGGTGGAGACTGCGCGCAAGATGGCTAAAAACGAGCCCATCGAGCAGAACGTGGTGATCCCGTTCAAGCTGATCACGCCGGATAACGTCAAAGACTTCAAGTAGCCCTTCATAACAACAATAAGCAAGCAGGGCGGCCACGGTCGCTCTGCTGATGGAGTACCCGATATGCTTGCTCAAGCCACTGTCTCGCAGCCTCCCGGTCTCCAGCCCGCGCTGCTGGAAGAACCCTACCTGCTGGAAATCGTCAACATCAGCAAAGGCTTTCCCGGCGTTGTGGCCCTGGCCGATGTGCAACTGCGCGTGCGCCCAGGCTCGGTACTGGCGCTGATGGGCGAGAACGGTGCGGGCAAGTCGACGTTGATGAAAATCATCGCCGGCATCTACCAGCCCGACGCCGGGGAAATTCGTCTGCGCGGCAAGCCGATTGTGTTTGAAACACCGCTGGCGGCGCAGAAGGCCGGGATCGCGATGATCCACCAGGAACTCAACCTGATGCCGCACATGAGCATCGCCGAGAACATTTGGATCGGCCGCGAGCAGCTCAATAGCCTGCACATGGTCAACCACCGCGAAATGCACCGCTGCACCGCCGAGTTACTGGCCCGTTTGCGTATCAACCTGGACCCGGAAGAACACGTCGGCAACCTGAGCATCGCCGAGCGGCAGATGGTCGAGATTGCCAAGGCGGTGTCCTACGACTCCGACATCCTGATCATGGATGAACCGACTTCAGCCATTACCGAAAAGGAAGTGGCCCACCTGTTTTCGATCATTGCCGACCTCAAGTCCCAGGGTAAAGGCATCGTCTACATCACGCACAAAATGAACGAAGTGTTTGCCATCGCCGATGAAGTGGCGGTGTTTCGTGACGGCCAGTACATCGGCCTGCAGCGCGCTGACAGCATGAACAGCGACAGCCTGATCTCGATGATGGTCGGCCGCGAGCTGAGCCAGTTGTTCCCGGTGCGCGAGACACCCATCGGCGACTTGCTGCTGTCGGTGCGCGACTTGAGCCTGGACGGCGTGTTCAAGGACGTGTCGTTCGACCTGCATGCTGGTGAAATTCTCGGCATCGCCGGGCTGATGGGCTCGGGGCGCACCAACGTGGCAGAGACCATTTTCGGCATCACTCCAAGTTCCAGCGGCCAGATCACCCTTGACGGCAAAGCGGTGCGCATCACCGACCCGCACATGGCTATCGAGAAAGGCTTTGCGCTGTTGACCGAGGACCGCAAGCTCAGTGGCCTGTTCCCGTGCCTGTCGGTGCTGGAGAACATGGAGATGGCGGTGCTGCCGCATTACTCGGGTAACGGCTTTATCCAGCAAAAAGCCCTGCGCGTGCTGTGCGAAGACATGTGCAAGAAGCTGCGGGTGAAAACCCCGTCACTGGAGCAGTGCATCGACACTCTGTCCGGCGGCAACCAGCAAAAAGCCCTGTTGGCGCGCTGGTTGATGACCAACCCGCGCTTGCTGATCCTCGATGAGCCGACCCGTGGCATCGACGTTGGCGCCAAGGCCGAGATCTATCGCTTGATTTCCTTCCTCGCCAGCGAAGGCATGGCGGTGATCATGATTTCCTCCGAACTGCCGGAAGTGCTGGGCATGAGCGACAGGGTGATGGTGATGCATGAAGGCGAACTGATGGGCACCCTGGATCGCGCCGACGCGACCCAGGAAAAAGTCATGCAGCTGGCTTCCGGTATGACCGTAGTCCACTGACGAACCGCACAGAATAAGAAGGTAATTGGCTATGAACGCAATAACAGACAACAAGCCTGCCACGGCACCGGTCAAGCACCGTCGGCGTTTACCCACCGAGCTGAGTATCTTCCTGGTGTTGATCGGCATCGGCCTGGTGTTTGAGCTATTCGGCTGGATCGTGCGCGACCAGAGCTTCCTGATGAACTCCCAGCGCCTGGTGCTGATGATTCTGCAAGTGTCGATCATCGGCCTGCTGGCGATTGGCGTGACGCAGGTGATCATCACCACGGGTATCGATCTGTCTTCAGGCTCGGTGTTGGCGTTATCGGCGATGATTGCCGCCAGTTTGGCGCAAACCTCGGACTTTTCCCGGGCAGTGTTTCCCAGCCTGACCGACTTGCCGGTGTGGATTCCGGTGGCGATGGGCCTGGGTGTGGGGCTGCTGGCGGGGGCAATTAACGGCAGTATCATCGCGGTGACCGGCATTCCGCCGTTTATTGCGACCCTGGGCATGATGGTCTCGGCCCGTGGCCTGGCACGCTACTACACCGAAGGCCAGCCGGTGAGCATGCTCTCGGATTCGTACACCGCCATCGGCCATGGTGCGATGCCGGTGATTATCTTCCTGGTGGTGGCGGTGATCTTCCATATCGCCCTGCGCTACACCAAGTACGGCAAGTACACCTACGCCATCGGCGGCAACATGCAGGCGGCGCGCACCTCGGGCATCAACGTCAAGCGTCACCTGATCATCGTCTACAGCATCGCCGGTCTGCTGGCGGGCCTGGCCGGTGTGGTGGCCTCGGCGCGTGCCGCCACCGGCCAGGCCGGCATGGGCATGTCCTATGAGCTGGATGCGATTGCGGCGGCGGTGATCGGCGGCACCAGCCTGGCGGGCGGAGTAGGGCGCATCACCGGCACCGTGATCGGTGCGCTGATTCTCGGCGTGATGGCCAGCGGGTTTACCTTTGTGGGGGTGGATGCGTATATCCAGGACATCATCAAGGGGCTGATCATTGTGATTGCGGTGGTGATCGACCAGTATCGCAACAAGCGCAAGCTCAAGCGCTGATACCGATTAACGGGCAACACCTATCCAATGTGGGAGCTGGCTTGTTGTGGCGAGCAAGCTTGCTTGCGCTGGGGTGCGAAGCGCCCCTAAAAAGCCTGCTCCAGCCGCGCTGTCGAACGGGAGCAAGCTCCCTCGCCACAGCAAGCCAGCTCCCACAGCGAGTCTTTATCAGACCGTTCTAACCGTTTGTCTTCTATATAGCTCCACAGCACTGAATTTCTTGCTATAAACGCACTCCGATGACCGTTCGCCAAGCCCGTCCTGGTGCCTTTGGGGGTTAATTGGGAAAAAATGCCTGTCTTTTCAGTTGCTGAGCCTTCCAGTCGGCCTTAGACTGCCGCCCCTCGTAAATTGAGTGCCGGGTGGCGCTTGAAATGGACGGCGCCCTTCCGAGGCCTGCGAAGGTCTGCCGGAACGCTCCCTTATTCGCCTTAATGCACGTATTTTTTATAGAGAAATCAATGACAAAGGAAAAGTTGCTGGCCATGCCGGCGGATGACTACATGAATGCCGAACAGCACGCTTTTTTCGAGAAGTTGCTGCAAGACATGAAAGTGGAACACCACGAGCGCATTGAGCAGAACCGCATCGCCATCGAAAGCCTGGACACCCCGGCGGACCCGGCTGACGCTGCCTCTGTGGAAGAAGAGCGCACCTGGCTGGTAAACGCCATCGACCGCGACCAGCGCATGCTGCCGCAGCTTGAGCGTGCCCTGGAACGCATCAAGGAAGATTCTTTTGGCTGGTGCGATGACAGCGGCGAGCCTATCGGCCTCAAGCGCCTGCTGATCAGCCCGACCACCAAATACTGTATCGAAGCGCAAGAGCGTCACGAGCAGATCGACAAGCACCAGCGCCAGGCCTGATGCGCTGAAGTCGGGCATCGCAGCTGTGATGCCCGAAGAAACACCGGTTACGTCCCTGTCTATTGATCTGCTGCAAGCACCCCACGAAAGGCCCATGGATAATGGCCCAATAGTGGCGTTTAATGCAGCAACAATAACGACAAACAGTGGGGTAACGACGATGGCTGGAGACGGATCTCTGATGGGCGCAGCAGCGCCACCGCAAACGGTGGTGCGCGTGCTGCCCGGCTGGCTGACGCCGCTTATGCAGAGCACCGCGCTGGTGCTGGTCCTGCTGGGCCTGTCGTTTGCCGGCTTGCCGCTGTACCTGTGCCTGCCACTGGCCTTGCTGGTGATCTGGCTGCCTGCGCTCAAAGCCCGAGTGCCGCGTGTAGCGCCTGCCCAGGCGATTGATACGCTGGGTGAGCTGACTCGCGATCTTTCCTACACCACCAGTCATAACGCACTTTCCGCTGCCGGCGTGGCCTATTCGGTCAAGCAACTGGCCGCGCGCGTGCAATCGCAATTAGGCGCCGCCAAGCAAATTGTCAGCAGCGCCGAAGTGATGATCGGCACCGAGCAAGTCACCTCTCAACTCAGCCGGCAGGCCTTGGGCGCGGCCAGCCAGGCGCACCAGCGCAGTACTGAAGGGCGCGAAGTGTTGGCTCAATCGATCACTCGCATGCACCAACTGCGCCTGCGCGCCAATGCCAGCCGAGAGTTGATCGAGGCGCTGAGCCAGCGCAGTGAAGAGATTCAGCGCGTGACCCTGGTGATCCAGTCCATTGCCAGCCAGACCAACCTGCTCGCGCTGAACGCCGCCATTGAAGCGGCGCGCGCCGGTGAGCACGGGCGCGGCTTTGCCGTAGTGGCCGATGAAGTGCGTGGCCTGGCCGGGCGTACGGCCACGGCGACGGATGAGGTCGGCGTGATGGTCGCCGATATTCAACAACGCACCGCCCAGGTGGTGGAACAGATTCGCCAACTGTCCGCCGACTTGCACATCGGCGTCGAGCAGGTGGAGCAGGCGGGTGAGCAACTGGAAAATATCGCCAGCCTGGCAGCCGACGTAGAAGGGCAGGTCAATGAGATCGCCCAAGGCACCGACACCAACCGCGCGCAACTCGACAGCCTGTTCCACGCGGTAGAGCAGATGCGCAGCGATTTAACGGTGAGCGACCAGCAGACGCGGCAACTGGCCGAGGTCGCTGTGCAGATGGAAGGACAGGCTGAAACCATTAGTGAGCGCCTGGCTGAAGTCGGGCTGGATGACTATCACCAGCGCATCTACGACCTGGCTCGCGAAGGGGCGAGCCGTATTGGTGAGCAGTTCGAGGCTGACATCGTGCAAAACCGCATCAGCCTGGAAGACTTGTTCGACCGCAACTACACGCCGATCCCCAACACCCGGCCGAGCAAATACCACACGCGCTTTGATGGCTACACCGACCAAGTGCTGCCGACGATCCAGGAGGCATTGCTGCCGCGCCATGAGGGGCTGGTGTTCGCGATTGCCTGCACACCGCAGGGCTATGTGCCCACACACAACAAGGCGTTCTCCCACGCCCTGACCGGCGATGCACAGGTTGACGCCGTGCAGAACCGTACCAAACGCAAGTTCGACGACCGTACCGGCATTCGTTGTGGCAGCCATCAACAGGCAGTGCTGTTGCAGACCTATACCCGCGATACTGGCGAACTGATGCACGATTTGTCGGTGCCGATCATGGTTAAGGGGCGGCATTGGGGTGGCTTGCGCCTGGGCTATAAACCGGAAGGGGCCAAGGCTGGGCGTTAGGATTGTTACTGTTTATGCAATGGAGCTATTCCGGAGATAGCTTTTTCCACGTGGAATAAAACCGTAGCATGGCCAACATTGTTAGGTAGCTAACTAATGTGGCGGAGAAGCTCCATGCAAAACAAGGTCGATGTCGCCGTGATGATCGGCAGTGGTGTTCCCGAAACCCTGCGTGCGCTGGGCCAGAAAGCCTGTTGGGTGGTGTTGCTCAATGGCGAGCAACGCGGTACGGCATTCGCCAGCCGCAGTGAAGCCGAGGAGTGCAGAGCCGCCTGGCAGGCACTGATGCACCTGGAACAATCAGACAGCCTGCATTGAGGCGTGTTATTTAGACGGGTGCAGGCGCTGGTTCAGCTCATCCACCGGTATTGCCCATTCGGCGTCTTCGCGCAGTTCTTCTTTAAGAAACGCCGCTTGTTGCGCAGACCAGAAGGTTGCGTCGATCAGCTTCACGTCTTCAGGTAGCGGATGCGCGACGATAAAAGCATCGATGGCTTCAGGTGTTGAATCCAGACCGAGTTGATCAAACAGGGTTTCAAGCGTAGGGATTGGCGCGTCCATGGTGGGTTCTCCATGCAAGGTGAGGGATGTTGTGCATGTGAGGCCGGGGACGCGACAGAGTTCAGGATTTGCACAGGTCAGGAATTGAGTGCACCTGAATCCACCGCGGATTTCAGCGCCCTGGCGGCATCTTTGCCGGCAATGGCCGCAGCGTCGACGGTTTTGAACCAACGATCTTTTTCTACCTGATGCGTGGTGACCGTGGTCAGCGGTGGTTTAGCCCGCATAATGATCACCGCTTGAAACTCGCCATCTACTTCTCGCGCATCGCCATGGATGAAAAATTCGCCAATATCAAATTCCGTCACGTATAGCCTTCCCTTCAAGTTAACTGCATCAAGGTCACTGCACTGATGAACGCCGACACGCAAGGGGCAAACTTCAATGGACGGGCCAGTATGGCAGTTGTTGAAGGGCGACGGCGCAGTAAAGTCAGGCGGGTGACGAAACGATCGCAGCGTGAACCGCTTGCAGGTTGGCTTCAAGTTGTTGGGCTAATTCGCAAGCCTTGGAATGCGTGCTGCGAAAGCCTTTGATCCTGCCGCTGGTCACTTCAAGGATATGAAAGAAATTGCGTCCGGCCGGTACCACTTGGTAAAGAACGTAATTGGAGTACCCGTTGGGGTTATGTAAGCAGTAGTATTGGCGCTCGTCTGGACATGATGAACGAGTGCGCGATGACATAACGGCGTGTTGACGTGGTTGCATGCTCAGCTCCTGTCGATCGACCTTGTGGACTTACCAGCAGCGTTTCGAGTGGTTTTGAACCGGGTTGCTGTTTTAGTATTGTCGTCGGCAGCCAATACCTGGTTCCATTCCGGGTGTTATGTAATGTGTAGGCTGTCGGAAATCGCGTTTTTAACCGGGTTATTCTCTGAAGTGGGTCGGTCCGAGTTCTCGGGCTGCTGAACCTGTGATTTGCTGTGTCGCCTGATGACCTTGCATAAGGTCCATCGTGCATCTGTGTACTAGTCTTATGGCGTGGCAGCAGGTTTCTTCAGTTTTTTACGAATGTGTGATCGAGCCGTAACGGCCGTTTTTTTGTGCTGCCCGCTCTGGCGGTCAGCGCCTTTTTTGATGTGGGGGCGTTTCCTTGGCAGTCAGTAATCTGGATATGCACGCGTTATTCGTGCTGGGTGATTTGCGCGCAAAGTTGGTCAAGCAGTTTCAATCCCGTTTCGTTTACATCACTGAACAGACGCCGGAAGGCATTTACATCGCCGAGATCGATACTGAATCGGCGCTGGTCGTGGATGACAAACCGCGCCTGGAACTCAAGGTCGGCGACCATTTTCGTGCCGCCGTGTTGCCGAGCCGTGAAGGCGGCAAGTTCGAACTGAAGTTTCGCGACATCAAGTTGACGGTCTATGGCTTGGGCGATTACGCCTTTGTTTCGTCGACCGAAGGCCAGGGCATCGTGTTCAAGGAAGGCCACAGCGTGATGCTGGTGTTTGCCGCCAATGAACAATTGCAGGAAGGCTTGACCAAAACCCTCAAGGCCGTGACCGGCAAGGCCGCCAAGTGGCGCAAGGGTGAACTGGTGACGTTCAAGGCCAGTGAGTAACTGCTAAACGCCACGTGTATTCTTGCTGCTCCGGAACCTCTACTACAGTTGAGTTGACTTAACTATTCAGAGGCTTCGCGCATCCGCAGCAAAGCCGCCCGCTATGGCTGTGAAAATGCGAGGTGCAAAGGCATGAAAGGATTGAGAACCCTGGTGGTTGCGGCTGCGGCTGCGGCGTTGACGACCATGAGTCTGTCGTTGCCGGTATCGGCTGCGCAAACGCCGGTGCACTTTGCCGACCTGAACTGGGAAAGCGGTAGCCTGATCACCGAAGTGCTGCGCTTTATTGTCGAAAAGGGCTATGACCTGCCCACTGATACGTTGCCCGGTACCACCATCACGCTGGAAACCGCCCTGGCGAAAAACGACATCCAGGTGATCGGCGAAGAATGGGCCGGCCGCAGCCCGGTGTGGATCAAGGCCGAAGCCGAAGGCAAAGTCATCGGCCTGGGCGATACGGTCAAAGGCGCCACCGAAGGTTGGTGGGTGCCGGAATACGTGGTCAAGGGCGACCCGGCCAAAGGCCTCAAGCCGTTGGCGCCGGACCTCAAGACCGTGCAGGACCTGGCGCGTTACAAGGACGTGTTCAAAGACCCGGAGTCGCCCGGCAAGGGGCGTTTTCTTAACAGCCCGATCGGCTGGACCTCGGAAGTGGTCAACGCGCAGAAGCTCAAGGCGTATGGCCTGAACGACAGCTATGTGAACTTTCGCAGCGGCTCGGGTGCGGCGCTGGATGCGGAGATCGCGTCGTCGATCCGTCGTGGCAAGCCGGTGCTGTTCTACTACTGGTCGCCAACGCCCTTGATGGGCCGTTACAAGCTGATCCAGCTGGAAGAACCGCCATTTGACGCCGATGCCTGGAAGACCCTGACCGATGCAGACAACCCCAACCCACGGCCGACGCGCTCGTTGGCGTCAAAGCTGAGCATCGGTGTGTCGACACCGTTCCAGCAAGCGCAGCCGCAGATTGCCGAGTTCTTTACCAAGGTGCAGTTTCCGATTGAGCCATTGAATAAAGCCTTGGCGGCGATGAGCGAAAATCACACGGCGCCGCGTGACGTGGCGCAAGTGTTCCTCAAGGAACACCCTGAAGTGTGGAAGGCGTGGTTGACGCCGCAGGTGGCGCAGAAGGTTGAGGCGAGCCTGAAGTAACCTTCAATGTGGGAGCCGGGCGTGCCCGCGATGGCGGTGTGACAGTCAACTTATACAGGACTGACACACCGCCATCGCGGGCAAGCCCGGCTCCCACATTTGGTTCTCTATTCCAGGTTTAGAATCGGGTTTGTACGGCCAACTCAAACGTCCGTGGCGCGCCCAAATAGTAAGCCGGCGACACATGCGCAAACTCGGCATACACCTCATTGGTCAGGTTACGTACCCGCCCGGTCACCGAGGTATGTGAATCCACTTTGTAACGCAGGAACGTGCCGAACAGCGTGTAGGCCGGCACCGTCTGGGTATTGGCATTATCGGCATACACCTGGGCCACATACCGCGCATCCATACCGCCTTGCCAGTCCTCGGCAACGTCATACGTCAGCCATACGTTGCCCACGCGCTTGGGCACGTTGGTGGGCGTATTGCCCTGGCGCGATACCACTGCGCCGCTGGCGATTTTCTCGTTGAAGTCATCGTACTCGGCGTCCACCCAGGCAAAGTTGCCTTCGGCCAGCAGCCGTGGCGTGATGCGTAACGAACTGGCCAACTCGATGCCCTTGGAGGTCTGCGCACCCACCGGAATGCTGTTGTTCGGGTCCAGCGGGTCGGTGACGGCAAAGTCCTTGCGCTCGATCCTGTAGGCGGCGACGGTGGCCGAACCGCGACCGTCGAGGTAGTCGAACTTGCTGCCGACTTCCCACTGTTTGCCGGTCGACACGTCGAACACTTGAGTGGTGGTGGAAGGTTGCTCCGCTGCGGTGCTGTATTGCACATACACATTGGCCGATGGGATGAACTGATACGTCAGGCCCACGCGGCCGGTGACCGGCTCCCAACTGCGCTTGAAGTGCCGTGGGTTGGTGGCGGTGATCACGCGATGGTTAGTCACATCCAGGTCGATGGCGTCGTAACGCAGTCCTGTGAGCAGCGAGAGTTTATCAGTGAGGCCCAAGCGGTTTTCCACAAACAAGGCTTTGGTGGTGACCTCGTTGGTCTTGTCTTTGATAAAACCTGGCCGGGTGCCCGGAATGTCGTAGAAGTGCCCGGGGTTGTAGGCATTCGGGTCCACCGTGCTGTTACCTGGCACATTCAGCGGGTTGTTGGTGGTGCTGTTGACCTTGTACTCGAAGCCGCCGGACCAGGTGGTTGACAGGCCGAACACGCTGTCGTCATGGCGCAGCTCGAACTGGTTGCCGTGCTGTTCGCCTTGATGGCGTACCTGGTAGGCGGTCGAGCGGTTCACCGCGCTGTTGTCGGCGTTGTACTGGTAGGTTTCCAGGTTGCGGTAGTCACGCTGGCTGTCCAGGTGATACAGGGTGTTTTTCAGTGTGGTGCTGTCGTTGATCCGGTAGTCGATGATCGAACGCATCCAGATCGTGCGTTGCTCGTAACGACCATCGGCGACGTTGTAGTTGTTGAAGCGGTTGTGCTTGTCGATTTTCAACTCACCAGCCTTGGGGTTGAGCACCGGCGTGCCCCAATACGGGCTGTCCTCATGTTCATCCTGGTATTCCAGGGCCAGGGTGTGGGACAGGTTGGGGGTGAGGTCACTGAGCAAGGAGAACGCCAGGCTCCAGGCATCGCGCTGGTCGCGGTCGATGTAACTGTGGTTGGTGTTGCGGCTGACATCCAGGCGCGCGTAGTGCTGCACCTCGGCGCCGGGTTCGGTCAGGGCATGGTTGAGGCCAAAGGCCATGCCGGCAGTGTCGTAGCTGCCATAGGTGAGCTGGCCTTCGGCGGCTTGTTCCTCGCGTGTGGCCAGCTTGGTCACGTAGTTCAGCGAGCCGCCCACTGAGCCGGCGCCGTTGATCAGGGAGGAGGGGCCGCCGACCAGCTCAACCCGGTCATAGATCCACGCATCCACCGGCCGCGCCAGGCCGGTGGCGACGTTGATGCCGTTGAACATCTGGGTGATCTGGCTGCTGGTAAAACCACGATAGGACACAAACCCGCCAAACCCCGGCGGCGCACTGGCGTTGACGCCGGGCAAGGTGTTGGCCGCATCGCGGAAGGTCTTGGCGCCATGGCGCTCAATGTCGTTGCGGTTGGCAATGGCCACCGACGCCGGGGTTTCGCGCACGCTTAAACCCAGGCGTGACGCCGTGCCGCTGGATTGGTCCAGGGCCAGGCCCGGTTCGCTGGTTTGTTCGCCATCAATGGTGGTGGGGGCCAGCTCGAGCGCCCAGCCACAGACAGGCAGGCAGCCGAACAGGCCCGCCAACAAGGGTAAATGTTTCATGGTTGAATCCTGAAAATCTTGGCTTGAAAACAACGCACAGTCCTCCGCAGTCCTAAAGGGAGCGGTGGTCGATGCAGATCAGAAAGCGCAGGGATCAGGCGAAAACGGGAGGCGCACGCGGGTTGGCCGTGGGCCAGGTGAAGCGGGCAGGAATATCAGCGGCAAGCACCACCGCTGGCGGCGGCGCGTGCGGTTGGGGCAACACCGCCACATTGAGGCTGGAACTGAGTGCCGGGCCCATGCCGCCGGTCGAACACAACGGGCAGCCGAACGCCTTGGACAGCGTTGGCAGCTTCTCGTCGGTGGAGTTGTTCTGTGCCGGCGCCTGGGTGCGCGGGTCTACCGTACAAAACTGGCCGCCGATGCCGTTGAGCTGCATGCCCAGCATCTGCCCATGTCCAATACTGCACGCGAACACATTGAACAGGACGCAGCAATACAGCATCCAGGCAATGAGTGAGCGGTCGGCACGGGCGATTTTCATGGGGCGGCACTTTACCATCAGCCGCCGACGAAATGCCTACAAAAAATCTCAGGCCGACTATCCTCATTCGCACATTTAAGGGAGCGCCTGCCATGAGCTTTTTCGTCGCACGCTGGATCGTCGCGATTTTTACCTGCATCAGCATGGTGCATCTGTACTGGGCCGCCGGCGGCAAGCTCGGCAGCCTGGCCGCCATCCCCGAATTGCCCGGCGAGTTCGCCCAGGGGCCACGGCCTGCGTTCAAACCGTCGGCACTGGGCACGTTTCTGGTGGCGATGGGCTTGGTGGCGATTGCGTTGCTGGTGTGCCTGCGGGCCGGGTTGTATTTTTCGCCGGTGTCCCACGGCGCGCTGCAATGGGGCATCAGTGCGATTGCCTTGGTGATGTTCGCCAGGGCGATTGGCGATTCGGAACTGGTGGGTTTTTTCAAGAAAGTGAGCGGGTCACGATTTGCCCGTTTGGACACCTATTTTTATTCACCCTTGTGCCTGGTATTGGGCGCGGGTTTATTGATCGTGGCGTGGAACTGATAACAAAGCACACAAAAACCACATAGCCAACAAAACCCACTTGACACGCCCCCAGGCTCGGGCGTTTATTGACGTACCCACCGGACTCATGTGCAGACGGCCCAGGATACTCAATGAACACAGACCTCTTGATGCCCACTGTGATCGACGCTGCCGAGGCCATTCGCGCGGGCACGCTGTCTGCGGTACACCTGGTCGAGCAAAGCCTGCACGCAATCGAAACCCACAATCCCACACTCAATGCGTTTGGCGACGTGTACGCCGACTCGGCATTGGCGCAAGCGCAGATGCTGACCGAAGAAGCCCGGGCAGGGCAGTTGCGTGGCCCGCTGCACGGCGTGCCTTTTGGTATCAAGGACCTGTTTTCCACCGCCGGCCTGCGCACCACCCGAGGCTCGTTGACCGGCCTTGAGCATGTGCCCAGCCAGGATGCGCCGATCATTCGCCGCCTCAAGGACGCCGGTGCAATCATCCTCGGCAAAACCGCCACCACTGAATTCGGCTGGACCGGCGCCAGTACCTCGCGTGTGTTCGGCAACGGTCGCAACCCCTGGAACCCACAGCTCACCAGCGGTGGTTCCAGCTCCGGCTCGGCGATTGCCGTGGCGGCACGCATGGTGCCGGGCACGCTGGGTTCCGATGGCGGTGGGTCGGTGCGCATTCCGGCCGCGTTCTGCGGGGCGTTTGCCATGAAAGGTTCACTGGGCCGCATTCCGACCTGGCCTTGGTCGGCCACCGAAATGCTCAGCCATGCCGGGCCGATCACGCGCACGGTGCGCGACAGCGCTTTGTTGTTCGACATCCTTTCCGGGCCGGATCCGTTGGATCATCAGGCCTTGCCCGCATTGACCGAATCCTGCCTGGCGCGCTGCGACCAGCCACTGGGGCCGCTGCGGGTGGCGTATTGCCCGACATTGTTCAACACCCCGGTCGACCCGGTCATTGCCGCTAGCGTCGAAGCCGCCGTGTACAACCTGGCGGAACGCTTGCCGGTCACCGTGACCACCTTGACGCTGGACTGGCAGGACCCACTCGCCACATTCGAAACCTTGTGGGTCGGCGGACGCGGCATTGCCTACGGCAAAGCCCTGGCGGATCGCCTCGACCAACTGGACCCAGGCTTTGCCGCGCTGATCCAGCGCGCGGGCGATTACGACCTCGGTGACTACCTCAAGGCCGTGCAACAACGGGCGCACTTCGCCAACCAGGTGCACGCGCTGTTCAACGACTATGACGTGTTGCTGCTGCCCACCCTGCCAACCCTGCCGTTCGCCGCCGACCAGGTCGCGCCCGAAGGCTGGCCGGGCGCGGACGGCGCGGTGCCCTGGGCACGTTGGACGCCCTTTACCTACCCGTTCAATATCACCGGCAACCCCGCTGCGAGCCTGCCTTGCGGCTTCAGCCCGAGCGGCTTGCCGATTGGTTTGCAAGTGGTCGGCCCGCGCTTTGCCGACGCCCAGGTGTTGCAGTTCTGCGCCGCAGTAGAAGCCATTGCGCCTTGGGACCAGCACCTGCCGCCGCTGTTGTTGTAGTGCCTGATTGCCCCGTGGAGCCGGCTCGTTAGAGGCCTGCCCTGGACAGATCCTTTTGTAGTGTTTCTGCCCTTTCACACCCCGATGAGTGAGAGGTAAACGTGACCCGATCAATCGCCGTCAGTCGTCCTTTGCCCCCCGCCGGACCGGTGCATGCCGCGTACCGTGGTGGGCGCAAAGCGCGCGATACTGACGGCTCGAATTTGCCTTGGAATGCATCCTTTATGCTCAATCAGCCGCGTCTCGACGAAATCATGCTCATGCTCACCCAACATCAGCGCGTCAAGGCGTCGGACCTGGCGCAAGCGCTGTTCGTCAGCGAAGAAACAATTCGCCGCGACTTCAAATACCTGGAGGAGGCCGGCAAGTTGCGTCGCATCCATGGCGGCGCGATCTTGCCCAGGCTGAACGAAGAACAACCGCTGCAAGTGCGCACCCGCATCAAGGCCCAGGCCAAGACCCGCATGGCAGTCTGTGGTGCCAAACTGGTCAGCGAGGGCATGGTGCTGTTTCTCGATACCGGCACCTCGACCCTGGCCCTGGCCCAGCAATTGATTGGTTTCAGCCAGTTGCGGATCATCACCAACTCGCTGGACATCGCCCAGTTGATCACCCAGCAAAGCAGTAATCAGGTGCTGGTGGTGCCCGGCGATGTGCGCCGTAATGACAATGCGCTGATCGGCGCACACACCCTGGAATTCGTCCGGCAGTTTCACTACGACATCGCCTTTATGGGCATCGGCGCGGTGGACCTGCAGTTGGGCTTCATGGACTACCAGGAACCCGAGGCGCTGCTGCGCCGCACCCTGACCCAACACTGCCTGCGCAGCGTCATCCTCGCGGACGACGCCAAGTTCGGCCATCGCACGTTCATCAACACACTGCCGTTCAGCGCCATCACCACTTTGGTCACCAATCGCCCTCCGTCCGCGGAGTTTGCGACCTGCCTGGAGCACGCCCATGTCGACATCCTTTACCCCTGAGTGGCTGTCTCCCAGTGAGGCGGACGTCGAGGCCTTCGAGACGCTGTTTCGCGACAGCTCAGCCATCGGTGCGACACCGGCAGGTGGTTTGCACCGCCTGGCCGCATCGGCCGAAGACGGTGCGGTGCGCGACCTGTTCAGCGCGTGGCTGCGTGAACGCGGTTTCGAAGTGCACGTAGACGCCATCGGCAATCTGTTCGGGCTGATCACCTTCAACCCGGACGCCCCCTATGTGCTGTGCGGCTCGCACTTGGACAGCCAGCCCAGCGCGGGGCGTTTCGACGGTATCTATGGGGTGTTGGCTGGCGCAGTCGCCATCTCCAGCCTGGCGCGCCAACTGCACGAGCGCGGCGAAACCCCGGCGTGCAACCTGGCGGTGGTGAACTGGACCAACGAAGAAGGCGCGCGCTTTCAACCCAGCCTGATCGGCAGCAGCGTGTTTACCGGCGACCTGGCCCTGCACGAAGCCTGGGAATGCCGCGATGGCGACGGCATTCGTCTCAAGGATGCGCTGCAAGCGATCGGCTATCTGGGGGACGGCCTGGTTGAACTGGATGTGGCCGGTTATGTGGAAATCCACGTTGAACAAAGCGACGGTCTGGAAAGCCAAGGCCTGGACATCGGCGTAGTGCGTGAAACCTGGGCGGCGCTCAAGCAGCGTATCCGTTTCGACGGCGAACAGAACCACACCGGCCCAACCCCGATGGCCGCCCGCAAAGATGCCTTGCTCGCGGCGGCGCATGCGATAACCACCGTGCGCGCCGAAGCGGACGTGCACGGGCTGCAGTTTCACAGCTCGGTAGGGCGCCTGGAAATTTACCCCAACTCGCCGAACGTGGTGCCCTCGCGCGTCACCTTGCATGTGGAGTACCGCTCGCCGGACACAGCATTGCTGGCGGTTGCCGGTTATCGGCTGGATGCCAGCCTCAAGGCCGTCGCTGCATCGACCGCCACCACATACGAAGTCGAAAGCCGCGCCCTGCGTGCGCCCATCGCGTTACACCATGGTTTTGCCGAATTGGCCTACGGCGTCGGTCAACAACTGGGGCTGGCGGTCGGCAACACTGTCACGGTCTCCGGCCACGACGCCATCAGCCTCGGCCGGCATTACCCGGCGTGCCTGTTGTTCATTCCGAGCAGCAACGGCGTGTCCCATAACGAGGCGGAACTCACCCATGACCGCGACATGCGCACCGGCCTGCAGATGCTGACCGCGCTGCTGCATTGCGCCTGTACTTCCCCCAACGCTTACCGGTGAGGGACGCCATGTCCAACTGTTCCTACGCACTGTCGCGCCTGATGGGCGCCCTGGAGTCCGCCGGCCTGTCTGCCCATGTCGAGGTCTCGGACGGCACTGCCGGTATCGCCTCGCCGATACGCCTGGCCACCGAGTGGACCGGCTTTCACCTCACGGCGCCCTGGGGCCAGTGCTACGCCAAAGTGCTGCACGACGATATGCGTGCGCTGATCGACATCGAGCGCACCGGCCGCGCCACCCAACTGGCGGCTGACTGTGACGTGACCCCTGGCGTGCGCCTGGTGGATGTGGCCGCCGGCGTGCTGCTGCTGGATGCCTTGCCGGCCCACGAGTGGCGTTGGGCGCGGCTCGATGAGTTACTGCAACCCCAGCGCCTGCAAGCGCTGTGGGCCTTGAAGCGGCAGTTGCACGTCGGCACCTCACCAGGCTTCAACCGTTCGCCGTTGCAGGATATCCAGCACCTGCGTGAGCTGTGCAGCCGTGACGGCGTGGGCCTGCCCGCTGATCATGGGTGGATTGAAACCTGCATCGATCTGGCCTGGACCGCGCTGCAATTGAGCCCTGGCACCTGCGTGCCCTTGCACGGCGACGGGCTGGCGAGCAATGTGATGATCGGCCCCGGCGGCGCGTTGCAATTGATCGACTTCGACTACGCTGGTTGCTTTGACCCGTGGTACGACGTGGCCGTCAGCCTCAACGAGTTGTATGCCTTTGAAAGCCAGTGGCGTGACGGCATCAAGGCCTGGGCCGGTGAGTGTCGCGAGTGCGATTACGCCCGCTGCCGCCTCTATGCGCTGATCAATGATTGGTATTGGACGCTGTGGGGCTTGTGGGTCGGCGCGACCTCAACGCGGCCCCTGGAGTTCTCCAAGGTGGGGCAGTGGACCTTGCTGCGCTGCCGGCAGAGCTTGCAAGACCCGCGATTTGAAAGTTGGTTACGGCAGGTACAGGAGGGGCAGGCATGAAAGCAATGGGTGAGGCCTGTACGCCTCAAGAATGCCAACTGGAGGCGGCAGTGCGCGGCGTACGCGATTGGAGCGGTTCGGGCATTCGTTACGAGCCGGTCAGCGGCGGGATCTCCAACAGCAACTGGCGGGTCGAGGTCAGCGGGCTCAACACCGCCTACTTCTTCAAAGTGCCCGGCGCCGGCACCGAGATGTTTATCGACCGGCGCACCGCCCATGACGCCAGCGTCAAGGCCGCGCAAACCGGCTATGGTGCGCCGGTGTTTGCCTTCCTCGAAGAGTTTGGCGTTGAAGTTTTCGAGTTTATGGAAGGCTGGCGCGCCTCTTCGAATCAGGACTTTCTCGACCGCGATGTGCGCCATAACGCCCTGCATGCGCTGAAAGCGTTCAACGACCAGTCGCCGCTGTGCCAGACCAAAACCGTGTTCGACATGATTGCCGAGCATCAGCGCCAGGTCGAAGAACTGCAGGGCTGCACGCCCAGCGATGATGCCTGGCTGCGTCGCCAATGTGACCGGGCGCGTGGCGCGTTGCAAGCGTCGGGCATCGACCTGGCGCCGTGCATGAACGACACGCTGGCGGGTAATTTCATGCTCAATGACCGCCGCCAGATTCGCCTGGTGGACTTTGAGTACGCCTCCAATAACGACCGTCATTACGAGCTGGCGCTGTGGTTTGGCGAGATGTTCTTCACCGACGAAATGGAACTGGCGCTGATCGAAGATTATTTCGGCCAGGTCACCCCGCAACGGCTGGCGCGGATCAAGTTGCACAAGGCCCTGGCCGACATCAAATGGTCGACCTGGGCGATGGTCCAGCACGCGGTGTCGCAGTTGGATTTCGACTTCTACAAATACGGTGCCTGGAAGCACATGCGCGCACGTAGCGTGATCAATGATTCGCAATGGGAAACCTGGCTAAGACAGGCCTGAGCCTGCGCCAGCACAATAACGACGAGTCACCCTGTAGCTCCTTTGGCGCTGGTTTGCGCTGACGTTTCACTGCTTGATTTTTTGATTGATCACACAACAAACCGATCCAGAAATTCAAGGAGCACCCTCCATCATGAAACCCGCAAGCGCGTCACCCGCACGCCTGAGAAACCAGATCTTTGGCGCCTACTTCTTCCTGTTGTTGATGCTGGCGTTGTTCCCGCCGTTTTATTTGAGCGTGAGTGGCAGTCGCGCCTTGGTGGTAGGCATCCCGCTGCCGATTTTCTATTGGATCGCCATTGCCGTACTCGCCGCGCTAGGGGTGTGGGGGTTGTATCTGGCCGAGCTCAAGGCCGGTGACATTCCTGACGAGGAGGGCGTGTGATGATCAGCACCAGCAGCGATGCCCACTTGTTCATTACCTTCGGTGTGATCGGCCTGTTCCTGGCCGGGATGATCGCCGTGCTCTATGCCACCAACCGCGAAAGCACCAGTTTTTCCGACTACGCCGTTGGCGGGCGCTCTTACGGGCCGTGGTATATCGCCATGTGCTACACCAACTCCTGGTGGCCGGGCTCGACCTTCACCGCGTTTTTTGCCCTGAGCGTCGGCGGCGCCCTGGGTTTCTACGGCATGGTCTATGCGACCCTGGGCGTGACCGCGATGTACCTGATGGCCAGCCGCGCCTGGACCTGGGGCAAACGCTTCAACCTGCGCACCCAGCCGGACCTGCTGGGCATGCGCTTCGACAGCCCGGCGGTAAAACGGGTCGCCTCGATTATCGGCATCATCTCGGTGTTTCCATGGGTGGTGATGGGCATCCAGGCCCTGGCGATGCTGTTCCAGTTCGCCAGCTTCGGCCGTTGGGGCGTCACCACCTGCCTGTTTGCAGGCGTGGCGGTGGTACTGATCCGCCAATACTGGACCGTGAGCATGGGCATGCGCGGGTTGATCATGACCGATATGTTCCAGGGCCTGATCGCCTACGTGGTGTGCGCCGGGGTCTGCGTGTTCCTGCTGTTCGGCGATCAGGCAGCGTTTTCCAACCTCTCGCAATTACCGGAAAAAATGCTGCAAATTCCCGGCGCCGCCGGCACCGGTTATGGCCCGATGTACATGTTCAGCCTGATCTTCACCGGCGTGATCGGCTCGATGTGCTGGCCGATGAGCTTCCAGCGCATCTACACCGCCAGCGGCGTGCGCGCGGTGAAAAAGGGCACGCTGTACACCATGCTGTTGGTGGGCGGGTTCTACGGCATTCTCATGCTGTTCGCCGCCGCCATCAGCCAGGACCCCAACGTGCTGGCCCACCCGCAACAAGGCTGGTTCCTCTCGCTGTTCGACATTGGCGGGCCATGGCTGCTGGCGCTGGCCATCGTCATCGTACTGGCCGCCAGCATCGGCCACGTCGACGGCTGCGTGCAGGTCTGCGGCACCCAGTTTGCCAACGACCTGGCCACCTGGAACACCCCACGCACCGACCGCCAACTCACCTTACTGGCCAAGGCCGGCATGGTGGTGTTTATCGTCGCCGCCTCGGTGCTGGCCTACCTGACCTTTGATTATTCGCGCCTGCAATTACTGGCGCAGATCTCCTACCAGGGCATCATTCAACTGGCCGTGCCGCTGTTCTTCGGCATTTTCAGTCGCCGTGGCAACAAACAGGGCGCTATTGCCGGCATGTTGGCGGGGATTATGGTGGCGATTGTACTGACCACGCTGTACCCGGATGACATTCCAGCGCTTGGGTCGTTGACCAGCGGGATTGTGGGGCTGGTGGTGAATGCTGCGATTTTTGTGGTGTGCGCGCTGATGATCAAGCCGAGCGCGGTGGAGCAAGCGCGGGTGGAGGGGTTGTTTGAGATGGCCGCGAGTGGGCGTGGGGTGCAGGTGGGGGCTGCGCCGGTTATGAGTTGAAAATGGATCGGGGCTGCGGTGAGTGGCCCCGGTTTGAGCGTGTGACTTATGTGGACTAAATATGTGTTGGGTAAAGTTGAATTGCGGTAGCGCTGAGTTCAACAAATCCTGATTTCTGAGGTATGGGACCGTCCAACTCAATTAGGATTATTGAATCACCGAGCTTTAATGCTACACATCCTTCTTCGTCAGCTTGGACCAGCTCGGCGGTTATTTGGATGAGGCTGTTCTCCATTTTGATTTTTGAAGATTTTTCAGCGGTTGGCTTCACGTTTATATTCCATGAGAAAACCTCCTCAAAATCAAACTCAACGTCGATAATTTCACCGATTTTTGGCGCAGTATCGCTCCATAGTGCAGTGCCATCTCCGAAGGGTGAATGGAATTTTACGTGCAATACGTTCAGATAGGAAAATGTATCGATCACTACAATTTTCATGTTTTTTCCGAGTGGGAGATTGCCGGTTTTCGTGTGAGTGTTTTGGTAATGATTCGATTTTCTTACATTCGGCATCAACCCTGTCTGTTTAGCACTGTAGTCGTTTGCAGTTACGATAAAAATGGGTTCGTCATAAAAATAAAGCTGTTACTAGCGCTGTTTGCAGCTTGGTTGTGCTACTACCTGTGCCAATACATGTGATGGTTTAAAAAAAGAAATACAGCCCGGTGTTGTTGTCAATTGCCAGTTTGTTGAGTTTGATTATTTTTCTTGCCAGCTCTTGGTTTTCGGGTATTGAATGATTTTCTAGTATATATAGTGATTTTTTGAGGTCTTCATTGGTGTTGATGCTCTCGTCTTCATAATCGTCGATCATCTTTCCAAGCGAATTGTTGATTTTGTCGATAACGCCTGATCCCATTAACTGCTGATATTCTGTATGGGTCAGGGGGCAATTCGCCAATAACGAGATTGGGCAATCGTCAGTGTCTAATAGAATCATCGCTTCTTTAGTCAAAGGCGTGCAGATAAGTTTCACTTTTCTATACTCTTGTTGAAGTGAGTGGCTTCGTTGTATTCACTCTGTGTTCTGCCCATTTGCTTTCCCGAAGGGGATAATTTGTTGTTTGGTACTATGCCTTCCAGACTGAGATAGCGTCTTGATCCCGGGAGTGAAGGGTCGTGTATTCTAAAGTATCCACCACTTAAATCTTCTACTATTTCAATGCCGTCAGATGGGTTTTTATATATTTTTTTACCTTTGTGCGTCGTTGTAGTAACTGGGTTTGAGCCCGCAAATTTGATGATACTTTCATTTAGATCGGCCGTTTTCCAGTTGCCTGAGTATTTGGCCGCCCGTTGTGCGCCCCCTGTTTGGGGTAGTTCAACATCTCCTTCGTCTGTTTTGGCGAACTTGGGTGGACTGCTAGCTGCAACAGCTGGATCACAGTTGCCTGCGCCAGGGCAAGTATTTAGCCCCAGCGGATCCACCCACCCCGTAGGGTTGGGCACATACTGGTACGCGTTAATCCCACCCGCCAGCTTCACCGGATCCGGCGTCAGGTAACGACCAATATCTGGATTGTAGTAGCGATGGCGGTTGTAGTGCAGCCCGCTTTCCGCATCGAAATATTGGCCCTGGAAGCGCAACGGGTTGTCGATTTTTCTGACGTCTAGGCGGGCGATTTCACCGTAGGCGCGGTAGTGCGCGGACCAGACGATTTCGCCTTCGGGGTTTGTCAGTTCCTGTGGCGTGCCGAGGTGGTCGAGTTGGTAGTGAAAGGGCTTTGTTTCTTGTGGGCCAAAGCCTTCCAGCAGTACCAACGGGCGAAAACTATCTGGCTCGTAGATATAGCTGCGATGCCGATCCGCGTGCTGTTCAGCTACCAGCTTGTCGCCTTGCCAGAAAAACTCCGTGGTTTTCCCGTCCACCGTTTTGCTGATCCGCCGCCCAAACGGGTCGTAGCGGTAGCTGGCGGTTTGCCCGTTGGGTTGGGTAATGCCAATCAACCGATGCTGGCAGTCGTAGCGGTACTCGGTGACGAGCTGATGACCCTTGCCACGCCGCTGGCGGATCAAATTGCCGAAGGCGTCGTAGTCGTAGTGATGATCGCCCTGAATCATCAACCGGTTCCCCGCCACGATGTCCGGGCCGGGGCGGTCTTGCATGAGCAGGTTGCCGGCCGGGTCGTGGCCGAAGCGTTCCTGCACGTCTTGCGAGTGGTCGGCGCGGGTCAGGCGGGCGAGGGGGTCGTAGTGGTAGTGGTGTTCGCCTTTGCGGGTGTCGAGCAGGCGGGCGAGGTTGCCGGTGGTGTCGTAGTCGTATTGGCGTTGGTAAAGGGTGTGTTGCTGTTGGCTGACGGCGTGGGCGTGCAGGCGGTTTTGGTCGTCGTAGTGGTAGTGACTGAGGAGCTGGCCCTGCTGGCGTTGGTGTTCGCG
>NZ_WKDV01000055.1:0-36384 GCF_021605825.1 Pseudomonas sp. PA-6-3C | reverse complement strand
CGACCTCGCCCCAGCACAAGAGACCACACCCTCCCCCCCCCCGCCGGCCGCGTCACCACTGTATAAGACCAAGCCACCCCCCCCCCCGCAATCATCAACCCATCCCCACTCACATAAGAAACCGTCGCCCCTGTCGCAATAGGCCCCAACACACTGCCCAACGTATAAAACATCGCAATCGCCGTCATCGCCGTAGACACCTGATGCTCCCCCACGCGATCTCCCGCCTCGATCACCGCCAGGGTGTTCATCCCGCCAATCGCCCCGCCCCAGAGGAATACGATGAGCGTCGCCAACCAGGGAAGCGGCTGGCTGAATGGGATGGCGAGGGTGCCTAGCAGCAGGATCAATCCGCAGACCAGTTGGCCGATTTTGTAGGAGCTGCGGTCGGCCATCCAGCCGATGGGCAGTTGCAGCAGGGTGCCGCCGATGCCGAAGACTGAGATCAGCAGGGTCGCGGCGGTGAGCAGGTAGCCGGCCGAAAGGCTGTAGCCGGCCAGGAATGATACGGATGAGGTTTCGGCGAAGCCGGCGATAAACGCGCCGCAGAGTGCGGTGGGGATGACACTGAATAATTTGCCGTGGCGTTTTTCTGCCGGGGTTTGTGGTTGGGTGTCGTAGGGTTTGAGGGTGAGTGCCAGTAGGCCGGAGAGCAGGACGATGACGGCGCAGGCGTAGTAAGGCGCGGCGCTGCCGACGCCGAAGACCACCAGCAGCAGCGGGCCGACGGCGATGCCCAGGCCCATGAGGGTTTCGTGTACGCCAATCGCGCGGCCGCGTTCATCTTTGGAGGCGACGGCGACGATCCAGGTATCGCAGGCGATCCAGCGCAGGATCAGGCCGATACCGAGGACAAAATTCAGCGCAAAAATCAGCACCAGGTGGTGGGTCAAGGTCATGCCGATCAATGCGCCAACGGTGAGCACCGCACTGAGGATGTTGGTCTTGACCAGCCCCAGGTGGGCGAGCAAACGCGGCACCCATTTGTACAGCAGCAGGATCGCCAGCCACGAGGCGCTGACAATCACGCCGATCTTGGCCGGCTCCACGCCTTGCTGTTCCAGCGACAGCGAAAGCAGTGGCGTAACGGTGCCGATCTGTACGATCTGCGAGAGTGCCGAGAGGGTATTGATCTTGGTTAAGGCAAACCAGCGCTGTTTGTCGGTGTATTCGATGCTCGGACTTTCCATGGGTGACAGGCCTTGGTTAGGCAGCAGTAGAACGCCCGAACTGCCAAGGGGCAAAGTCGCGATTAGTACCCTGCCAACCTGCCAGGCACCAATATTCTTAATGACTAAGGATATAAAAACCGAGAGTTACCTTATCTAAAAAGAAGGTGTTTGAATCGCCCCAGGTTTCGTAGACACCTCATTCCCATTACCCTGACGACCTTTATCAGACAACCGGAAGTCAGATACCCGTGCTCAAGCCCCTCGCCGTCATCGCCCTCGCCTTCACGCCCCTCCTCGCCAACGCCGCCGACCTCGCGGGCGTGTGGCAGGGCACGCTGGGTAAATCCGCCATCACCGCCTGTTTCAACGGCGCCGACGGCGAACAGGGCAGTTACTACTACCAGCGCATTCTCACACCGATCCAACTGACCCAGGCCAGCGACAACGCACCGTGGGTGGAAGCCGGCAACACCGGGCTGTGGAAGCTGGACAAACCCCAGGGCGATACGCTCGCGGGCGCATGGAGCAAAACCAAAGACGCCAAATCGCTGCCACTGGCCTTGAAACGCATCAGCACCGACGGCTGCGGCAGCGACGCCTACAACGCGCCCATGGAAGCCGCGCCGCTGCCGGTGAAGACCGAGAAAAAAAGCTTCGAAAACCACGCGTATCTGCTTAAGGCCCAAGGCGCACAGGTCACGATCAAGCTCGAAGGCGACAGCCCGGCGATTCAGAAGATCAACCAGCAACTCGCTGCCATGGCTGTCAGCGATGAGGCGCAGGCGGACTATTTCCAGGAGCGTCGTGAGTACCTCGGGCGAAACGGCTCGGGCTACACCAGCGAAATCGACGTCGAGCCTACGTATTGGTCATCGCAATTCATCACCGTAAAGTTCTATCGCTGGGCGGCGGGCACTGGCGCGCGGGGCATCAGTTGGGGGCTGCACTCCTGGAACCTGCAAACCGGCGAACGTGTTGACCCGTGGACCTGGCTCGGTGGCCAACAACAAGGGTATGACGTCTACTCCGGGCACGTGAAGTTGCCTGCCACCTTCAGCGCCTGGCTGGCCAAACAAACCACCACCGACGAGGGCTGCCCGGCAATCACCAGTTACGACAGTTTCGACCTGAGCTTCAACACTCAAGGCCTGCAACTCTCCACGCGCGCCACGGGCGACGGCTGCGACAATGAGTTGAGCTTCACCTGGGCGCAATTGGAACCGGTACTCACCGAGCCAGGCAAAGCGGCGCTGCCCAGCTTGAAACTGCCTTGAATACGGGGCTGAGCGAGCCGTACAAAAACCCCACACTCGTTCACGAAATGTTAAGAAACGGATACATATACTGACCGATTAACATGGCCGCTCCCCCGAGCGGTCCCCTGCTTCGGTAGCCAGAACCATGACGCGTCCCGTTCCTCTGCTGCTCCTTCTCGTTGCTGTGTTGTTCTTCTTCGCCCTTGGCAGCCATGAGCTGCAAGGCTCCACCGAAGCCCGCGTCGCCGGGATCGCCATGGCCATGCACCTGGACAATGACTGGGTGATCCCGCGCCTGTTCCGTGAACCCTTCCTGGAAAAACCACCCCTGAGCCTGTGGCTGGATGCTGGCGCCATTCGCCTGTTTGGCGGCACCAGTTGGGCGGTGCGCCTGGCGTCGGCGTTCGCCGGGTTGTTCAGTGTGATGCTGTTTTACGCGATGCTGCGCAAGTTCGGGCGGCCGCAAACCCTGGCGTTCTGCGCCGCGCTGATCCTGGCGACCATGGCCAGTTACTGGGGCAATGTGCGCGGCGTGGGTGAGGACTCATTGCTCAGCCTCGGCGTGACCACAGCGCTGCTGGGGTTCTACCAGGCCGTGCGGACTGATCGCGAAGGCTCAAGTGGTTGGGCCTGGGCGATGTTTACCGTCGGCATGGTCATCGCCACGTTGAGCAAAGGCGTGCTGGGCCTGGCGATGCCGGGCATTGTGATTTTTGTGTATTTGCTCAGCACCAGCCTGATGGATAAACGCCTGCGCATCGGCGACTGGCTCAAGCCGGCGTTGTTCACGCTGCTGGCGCTGGTGCCGCTGTTGATCTGGCTGGGCTTCCTGTTCCAGCGCGGCGGTATACAGGCGGTGGCTGAAGTGCTGTGGACCAACAGCGTAGGACGCTTCAGCGGCTCCTTCGTCGAGGCCGGGCATTACGAACCGATCTACTACTACATCGCCAAGCTGCCCGAAGCCTTTTTGCCGTGGAATATCCTGGTGTACCTGGGCCTGTGGCACTTTCGCAAAAGCCTGGTGCGCAACCGCTACCGCCTGTTTTTCAGCGTGTGGCTGGTGGCGCAGTTCACCCTGCTGACCCTGGCGTCGAGTAAACGCACGGTTTATTTGATGGCCCTCACGCCAGCCGCCGCCGTGCTCGCCGCGGAATATGCCGGGGTGTTGCTGGAATGGCTTAAAGCCCACAAACCGGCGATTTACCGCTACCACCGGCGTGTGATCGTCGGTGCTTTTACCCTGGCCATCCTCAGCTATATGAGCGCCGCGTTCTGGTTCGCGCCAAAGGCCGACAAACGCGAGTCGTTCGTGCCGGTGATCAGCCAGGCCAAAGCCTTTCAAACCGAAGGCAAGGACGTGGTGCTGTTCCAGCCTAACGAGCGTATCGCCGGGGCCAGCGTGTTCTATCTGCAGGCGTACTTGCCGATCCTGCAGACCGAAGCCGAGTTGCGCAGCTTCCTCACCGCCAAGCCCGGCAACATTGCGTTGCTGGACCGCACCGAACAGTTGAGCGAGAAGGTCAACGTGATCAAGGAAATGAAGATCGGCCGCCAGCCTTACTACTTTGTGACGCAGTAAGGCTAACGCGGGGCATCAGTGCTTGGTGAGCTTGTCCAGGTAACCCATGGCAAACGCCGAGACCACGAAGGTCATGTGGATGATCACGTACCACATCAAATGCTGCGGATCGACGTTCTTGGCGTCCATGAAGATGCGCAGCAGGTGGATGGACGAAATCGCCACGATGGAAGCCGCCACTTTCATCTTCAGCGACGAAGAGTCCATGGTGCCCAGCCAGTTGAGCTTTTCTTTGTTCTCATCGATATCCAGCTGCGAGACGAAGTTCTCGTAGCCGGAAATCATCACCATCACCAGCAAACCGCCGACCAGCGCCATGTCGATCAACGACAGCAGCAACAGGATCACTTCCGATTCCAACATGGTGAAGATGTTGGGCAGGACGTGGATGATTTCCTGGAAAAACTTCAGCGCCAGGATCAGCAGACCCAGGGAAAGCCCCAGGTAAATCGGCGCCAGCAGCCAGCGCGAGGCGTACATCGTATTTTCGATAAAGCGTTCCATCAGATCTCACACAGCCAGGCTAAAAATGGCCGCGAGTATACCAGCCGCCTCCAAACAGCTGGAACCACGAGAAAACTGATCTGTACGGCATCTGTAAGAGAATTTTTCTGCTAGTGTCGAGTCCTCTCACTCGGCTCGATGATGTCGGACAGGAAGATTCAGATGACGGATGTGCGATCCCCTTTGGCCACCCTTGGCCTGTGTGCGGTGTTGCTGATGGCTGGTGGCTGCTCCCCGAAAGAAGAGCAGAAGCAGGCCACCCTCGAAGAGAAAACCGCAAAGTTCGAACAATCGCTGGACAGCATTCAAGACCCCAAACTCAGAGACGCCATCGCCGACCTCGGCGGCTCCCTGCTGTTGCTGGAACGGGCGCGCGTCAAGCTCGCCAACAAGCCTATCGAAGCCGAATACGGTGAAGATACCCTGGCCCTGCTCACGCACTACCCCACGCCCCAAGCCTTGGTCGACACCTACATCAACGGCCTGTTCGTGCTGCGCAAAGCCTCGCACTCCGACTACCTGACCGATTTGCAGCCGGTATTCCCGTTCAGCTTCAACAGCCCCGACCAGTTCCCCTTCCCCCACGGCCTGGAATGGCAGTCGGTGACCTTGAGCAACAATAAAGTCATCCCCTTCCAGCCGGAATGGTCGGAAACCGACCCGGGTATCCAGTTGAGCCCCAGCAGCTCCAACCTGACCAACCCCGATGACTTGACCGTGACCTACCCGTTTATCGAAGGCGTCGAGACCGACAACAAGAGCCAGCCGCAGCCCGTCAGCCTCAAAGGCTCGGTTGAAGTGGTCGCGCCGGGCAAGGTGCTGACCTTCGACCTGTCGAAAAAAGACGTAGGCCACAAGCGCACCGAAGGCAATATCACCCTCAACCTGCTGTTGCTTGAAAAAAACTACGCCGAGATTGAACTGACCAACAGCGAACCGCTGGCGCCGGAAGTCGGCGATGAATCGCCCAACCCATTGCTGGTGCAGGCCCGCGACAGCACCGGGCAGTACCTGACCCGCTCGGGTTCAATCAACGAAAATGCCGCGCAAGTGGCGTTCTACGAGAAACAACTGGCCGAGATGCAAAAGCAGAAGGCCTGGTCGGATGCCTTTGAAAAACAACTCACCGACGAACAAAAAGCCTTCGAGCACAAACAGAGCAGCCACTACGCCAAGGTGTATTTCAATGGCCTGATCGACACCCTGCAGGTCGATGTACTGGACTTCTCCAAAGCCACCCTCACCCGCAAAGACCTGGACCTGCCGGTGCAGCGCTTCGACAAGAACAGCCTGCAAAGCAGCGTGCAAGCGCTGCCGATGCCGGTCACCGTGTACGACGACAGCGCCGCCAGTTGGCTTAAAGACGCCGCCATGACCGAGGACCAGCTGAAAAAAAGCGTGACCATCACCCAGTCGACCGAAGACGCCAGCGCGGCGAAGATCGTGTTTGACCACCCGTTCACGTTCAATGACGACCTGGTCGGTGCTGATCGCAACAACAGCGACGCGCCCATCACCTTCTTCACGGCGGACGACAAAGGCGAGCGCGGCGAGCCGATTGAACTGCCCACCGAGGCCTTCGAGCTGAACGCCGGCAGCGGCACACTCACCTATGACCTCAACCTGTTCCCGGAAAACCCGGCCTTTGTGGTGGGCTCGGTGCCGCTGTTTTTGGCCACCATCGAAAAAAACACGATAGACGTGGCCAAGCTGCCTAAAGGCCTGTCGCTCAAGGACAACGCGCTGATCGTCGACCAAAAGGAATTCCCCGCCGACAGCTGGCGCTTCTACGCCAAGGACGCCACGGGCAAGTACCTCAAGGAAATCCTCGGCGTGAGCCACCGCGCCGAGGAATACGGCACGGCGCTGTTTGATGTGCATTACTTCTACGGCCAGCCCACCAGCCTGGAAAGCTACCAGCGCACCGAACTGAACACCGTGCAATACGGTTTTGAGGTCAAGCTGGATAAGCCCGAGAGCAAGTAACCCCGCCGATCGTCCCCACGCTCCGCGTGGGAATGCATCCCGTGACGCTCCGCGTCACCTGCCCACGGCTTGAACCTGCGCTGGCTGCGGGACGCGGAGCGTCCGGGGCGGCATTACCACGCAGAGCGTGGGAACGATCAGTGGTGGGTATCGCTGACCGGATGCGAGCGCCCGCCGTTGAGTTGTCGCAGATGGGCCTGCAGGTGCAGGCACCAGATCTGCGGGTCATCGGCCAACGCATAGCCATGCAAGGTCAGGCTTTGCACAATCGACTCCAGAATGGTTTCTGCAACGAATGGCCCATGGAACGGGCCTTGGGACTTGATGGTGGACGGCTGCTCGCCGGTCATGCCGGCAGCAAACAATAAGGTCCACATGCCGTTATCCCCCGCGAGCGGGCGAATGGAGCATTCGATACGGGTGACCAGGCCCAGGCATTGGCGGGTAAGGCAAAGGTTGCGCGACATGGCGGCGCCCCTCGGTAGATCGGTGTTCAGCCTCAATCACGCGGGGAGGCTGTCTCTGTCCTGCGACTCCTGTGGATATCCCTAAAAGTCAGAATAGAAGAAAACCAGTACAAACCAAGGTTGTAGGGACCAACGGGCGTTGGTCCCTGAAATGGGAGTCAATTTTGTGACGAAACACCACCGATCCAATGTGGGAGCTGGCTTGCCTGCGATGACTGACTCATAGCCGACACTTCTGCTGGCTGACCCACCGCTATCGCAGGCAAGCCAGCTCCCACATTTACCGCGTTCCGAACTGCAGATCAGGTTGGCTGGGTTTGCGCCAACGCCTGCTGCGCCAGCTCCTTCTCCGCCTCCTTCAAATCATCCTCACTGATCATCTCGGCGATCGCACGCAACCGCTCAACCACGCGCGCATTCACTGTGCCTTCGGGGAATTGCCCTTCTTCGTCCGGCTCACCGGCAGGCTCGCCCACCAACAGGCTCAGCGCCTCGTCGGCCTGACGCACGGCATAGATATGGAACTGCCCGTCGCGCACGGCTTGCAGCACCTTCTCGTCGAGCATCAGCGTGGCCACGTTGGCCTGCGGGATGATTGCGCCCTGCTCGCCAGTCAAGCCGCGGGCTTCGCAGAGGCGGAAGAAGCCTTCGATCTTCTCGTTGACCCCACCCACCGCCTGCACTTCACCAAACTGGTTGATTGAGCCGGTGATGGCAAAACACTGCTTGAGCGGCGTTTTCGACAAGGCCGAAATCAAGGTACACGCCTCGCCCAACGACGCACTGTCACCGTCCACGTAACCGTAGGACTGCTCCAACGCGATACTGGCCGAGATCGCCAGCGGGAATTCCTGGGCATAACGACTGCCCAGGTAACCGGTGAGGATCATCACGCCCTTGGAGTGGATCGGCTGGCCGAGGTTAACTTCGCGCTCGATGTCGACAATGCCGCTGCCGCCCGGGTACACCGTGGCGGAAATCCGCGCCGGCACGCCGAACGCCGAATCACCGACTTCCAGCACGGTCAGCCCGTTGCACTTGCCGACCGCCGCACCGGCGGTGTCGATCAGGATGACCCCGGCGAGCATGTCGTCGAGAATCCGCGCCGATACACGCCCGGTGCGCGTGGCCTTGGCCTTGAGCGCCCGTTCGATATGGCCGGCATCAGTCATCTCGTCGCCCGCCAGGTGGCGGATAAAGTCCGCCTCGCTGACCAGTTGGAACAAGTCGCCAATGCGCGCCGACAGACGCCCTTGGTGTTCCGCCAACCGTGCGCTGTAAGTGGCCAACCGCGCCACCGCGTCCGAGGTCAACGGCGCCATGCCTTCTTCCGAGGTGCGGGTTTTGAGCAACTGGGCGAACTGTTCCAGGCTTTCGTCGACCATCGGGATGTCTTCGTCGAAGTCCACCAGCACGCGGAACATCTCCTGGAAGTCCGGGTCGGCGTCCTGCAACGCGTAGTACAGCTGGCGCGAGCCGATGATGATGACCTTGACCTGCAACGGGATCATCTGCGGGTTGAGGGTCACGGTGGCCAAGCGGCCCAGCTCGCCCAGCGGCGACTCCATCTTCAGCTTGCGCGACTGCAAGGAGCGCTTGAGCGCGTCCCACACAAACGGCTCGCTGAGCATTTTCTCGGCTTCCAGGATCAGGAAACCGCCATTGGCACGGTGCAACGCGCCCGGACGCAACTGGCGATAGGTGGTGTAGAGCGCGCCTTGGTCGGTGCTGTATTCGATACGGCCGAACAGGTTGTCGTAGGTCGGGTGCGGTTCAAACACCACCGGCGCGCCGCCATTGACCGAATGGCCCACCACCAGGCTTGGGCAATATTGCTCTTCGAGCAGCTTGCGCGCCTGGGCGTCGGTCTTGGCGTCGTCGACCAATTGCTCAACCACGGTTTTCAGCAGGTAGACCTGCATGGCTTGCAGGTAACCGCAAACGCCTGCGTTCTCTGCGTATTTTTCCGACAGAGGCGCCAGCAAAGGTTGCAGGGCCAGGGTGATGGTTTCTTCGTTGAATTGGCGCAGTTGGTTGTTGGACTCACGCTTCCACTGCGGCAGGCTGGCCAGTTCTTCGTTGAGGCGCTCTTCCAGCTCGGAAATATCCGTGTGGAAGCGCTCGCGATCGACTTCCGGCAGTTGCGAGAACTCGGCTTCGTCCAGCGCCTTGCCGTCGAGCATCGGCGTGAAGGCGATGTTGGAGCTGTCGCGGTACAGCGCCACGTCTTTTTCCAGCGCCAGGCGCTCGATCACGTCCAACGCCTTGTCGTAACGCTGGTTGAAGGCGCGGTCGATGGCGCTTTTGCGCTGTTGATAGGTCGGGTGTTCGAACACGGCCGGGAACGTGGCGACAAGGTTGTCGACCAAGCCGTTGATATCGGCGATGAACGCCGCCGCAGCGCCGCCCGGCAATTCCAGGGCACGCGGTTCGCGCGGCTCGTCAAAATTGTTGACGTAGACCCAGTCCGCCGGGGTCTGCAGGCGTTTGCCTTCGGCTTTCAGGTAGCGTTTGACGAACGAAAAGCGGCCGGTACCGGGCTCGCCCATGACAAACACGTTGTAACCGGGGCGTGGCATCGCCACACCGAACTGCAACGCTTCTACTGCGCGTTCCTGGCCAAGCACACCGCGAAAGGGCTCCAAATCATTGGTGGTCGAGAAGCTGAACTGTTCAGCGGAGAAAGGACGAGTCAGCGCTTCGGGCGCTAGACGCAAGCTGGCAGCAACAGGATCAGGCATCGGGCTTCCTTACATCAGGCGGGGCAGATGACGGCATTCTGGCTCTCGCTGACGCGCTCTGGCAAGGCGAGGCTGTGGGAAAGCATAGACAGGGCATGCGTCTTACAAAAAAATCGCTGCCACGCTCGACAACCACACGGATTGTTTTATAAAAAATAACGGAACCCTAGGAACGTGCCTAAACTCCAAACTGCGCGGGTTGGACTAATAACTGGCCCCTAGGGCGCTGCGACGCGCCTGAACCCTTGTCCATTGGTTTGCACACAAAGAGAACAAAGCTATGAAACGGATCCTTCTTGGTACTCTCTTCACCGTTGTCTCCCTCAATGCAATGGCTGAATCGCCAGGTGGCCCGAACTGCGGTTGGGGCAACATGCTGTTCGAAGGCCAGCGCGGTACTCCGGCTCACTTCCTTGCTTCCACCACCAACGGCACCTCGGGTAACGCCACCTTCGGCATGACCTCGGGCACCAACGGTTGCAGCACCAACAGCGCCCTGACCTACGGCGGCAAGTCCTGGATTGCCATGAATGGCATGATGAACGAGCTGTCCGAAGACATGGCCAAAGGCAACGGCGAAGCGCTGACCACCTACGCGGTGGTACTGGGCGTTGCACCGGAAGATCGCGAGCACTTCGCGGCCGTGACCCACGAGCACTTCCAGCAGATCTTCAGCAAAGCTGACGTGACCGCCGACGACGTGCACAACAACACCCTGGCTGTACTGAAAAGCGATACCCGCCTGGCCAAATACGCCACCCAGGCTTAAGCTCGACTGGCCCGCGCCTTTCGAGGCGCGGGTTTTATTTTTGGTTCTATTTTTGGGCCCGCCTCCCCTTTGGGTCTCACTACTTCCGACTTAAGTTGCCCTTATGCTCAAACGCTTTGCCTGGCTGGCACTCTTCGCCTGCGCCCCGCTGTACGCGGCGCCGCATATTGATGATCAACGTTTGCAGCAACTGGCCAACGATCCGTTCTGGCTGTCTTTGGGCCATTACGAAGCCGGCAAGCTCAAGGGCTGGCGCAGCTATGTCAGCGACAAAAAGTTCTTCCTCGCCCCCGATGGCGCCCACCACCCGGACCAGGAACTGCAGGCCACCGTGGAGGCGCTGTACGCCCCGGCCAGCCTCGGCGAAAAGCACGCCCAATGCGTTTACCCCGCACGTACCCGCTGGCTCAAGAGTCAGTTGAACCTCACCGACTTGCCCGCGCTGGAGTGCAAAGAATTCACCCAATGGTTCAAAGACGTCGCGCCCCACAGCGCGGTGATGATCTTCCCGGCGGCCTACCTCAACAGCCCGTCGTCGATGTTCGGTCACACCCTGCTGCGTATCGACCAGGCTGACGTGCAGAGCAACAACACCGCGCTGCTGAGCTACGCGATCAACTTCGGCGCCTATATCGAAGGCTCCGACAACAGCATCCTCTACGCCTGGAAAGGCCTGATGGGCGGCTACCCCGGCCTGTTCGCGCTGGTGCCGTACCAGGAAAAGCTCTCGGAGTACCGCAGCCTCGAAAACCGCGACCTGTGGGAATACCGCCTGAACCTCACCGAAGTCGAGACCAAGCGCATGGTCGAGCACGTGTGGGAGCTCAAGCAGATCCAGTTCGACTACTTCTTCTTTGATGAAAACTGCTCCTATCGCCTGCTGGAACTGCTGCAAGTGGCGCGCCCGAGCCTGCGCCTGACCGAGCAATTCCCGCTCACGGCGATCCCCACCGACACCGTCAAAGCGGTAAAAGAAGCGGGTTTGGTGGAGAAAATCGACTATCGCCCGTCCCGCGAACGTGAACTGCTCGAACGCGCCAAACCGCTGAATGGCGACGAGCAGCAATGGGTGCTGAAAATCAGCGACGACCAGAAGCAGTTGCAGGAACCGGCCTTCAAGGCCCTGCCCCGCGAGCGTCAGGCGTTGATTATCGACGCCGCCTATCGCCTCGGCCGCTACCGCGCCAATGGCCTGGAGCGCGACACCGAACGCTCGCAACGCAGCTTCGAACTGCTGCGCGCGATCAACCAGAACCCGGCGCCCGACCTTAAAATCGAACGCCCCGGCCTGCCCGAAGACGGCCACGAGTCGCGCACCTGGCAAGCCGGCATCGGCACCCGCGGCAGCAAAACCTTCGGCGAATACGGCCTGCGCATGGCCTACCACGACCTCAACGACAACGCCGAAGGCTTCCCGCTGGGCGCGCAGATTGAAATTTTGCAGATGAAACTGCGCCAATACGAAGGCAACCACTGGCAACTGCAACAGCTGGACCTGGCCACCATCCGCTCCCTGACCCCGCGTAATGCGCTGTTGCAGCCGTGGTCATGGCAAGTGACCGGCGGCCTGGAGCGCGTGCCAGGCAAGCACGACGACGAAACCCTCGTCGCCCACGTCAACGGCGGCGCCGGCGGTACCTGGCAACTCACCGACGACATGCTGGGTTTTGCCCTCGGCACCGTGCGTGTGGAACATAACAACGACTTCAGCGAAGCCATCTCACCGGCTGCCGGGTTCAACACCGGCGTGCTGTGGAAAAACCCGCTGGGGAATCTGAGCCTTGAGGCCAAGGGTGATTTCTTCACCAATGGCGAAGTGCGGCGCAGTATCAGCCTTAACCAGCAGTGGGAGTTGTCGCGCAACCTGGGCCTGCGGTTGAGTGCCCAGCGTGAGTACAGCCATTTGTCGACGCCCGTGAATGAAGTGATGCTTGAAGTGAAGTGGTATCACTACTAACCACACCAGATCGCTCCCACGCAGAGCGTGGGAACGATCAATGGCGGAGTGTCAGTTGTTGATTTTTAGCTGACATACCGCCATCACAGGCAAGCCAGCTCCCACACTTTTTTGCGCCTGACTTGAGCTCTGCGCCGTTCACAGTTCAAAGGTGGGAGCCGGGCTTGCCCGCGATGGCGGTCGTCCAGGTAATGATGCATTGACTGACTCACCGCTTTCGCGAGCACGCGCGCTCCCACATTTGGTCCGTGCATATCCCGACACATCGCAATCAGGAGTTCCATCAACATGGCTGTTAACTGCACCTCCCTTGAACAAGTCCGCGAAAACATCGACCGCCTCGACCAACAAATCGTCACCCTGCTGGCCGAGCGCGGCCACTACGTTTCCCAGGCTGCGCGCTTTAAGAAAGACGCCGATGGCGTCAAGGCGCCACAACGGGTTGAACAGGTGATCGCCAAAGTGCGGGGTTTATCCGAGGCGGTGGGCGCCAACCCTGAGGTCACTGAGCAGGTGTATCGCGCAATGATTGCGGCGTTTATTCAGCAAGAGCTGGCTGAACATGCCGCATTGACGACCGACCAGACGACATAACCCCCTTTGTGGCGAGCAGGCTTGCCCTGCGTTGGGCTGCGCAGCAGACCCGATCTTTTGGGGCCGCTCCGCGCCCCAGCGGGAGCAAGCTCCCTCGCCACAGGACAGCGCCTGTCTTTAGATCGTTCCCGCGCAGAGCGTGGCCTGGCCCTTTAACTCAACACTTTTCTCACCGCCCTTTCACGCCTCCCCGACAAATCCCTGACTAGACTTCCCCTATCAGCCGTAAAGCGGCCAGGGAGTACGCCATGTGGCGGTCTGCGGTAATGCTGTGTGCGCTAGTGTGGTTGTCGGGTTGCCAGTCCACCCATCAGGATTTGATCGCCAAGGGTTATCCTCCCGCCTTTGCCGATGGCTTTGACGACGGTTGCAGCAGTGGTCGCCAGGCCGCTGGGGTCATCAGTGGGGAGTTTCGCAAGAATGTGCCGCGCTATCTCAAAGACCGTGAATACGCCGAAGGCTGGGAAGATGGCTTTCGCCAGTGCAAGGCCATGCGCGAGAACGAGGAGTTGCGCGACTACAAGGACAACCACTGGGATGACCGTGAACGCGCCTGGCAACAGGAGAAGGATCGCGACGCTGCCCGCGTCTATCGCCAGTAGTAGGTGGTTTTTCTGAAAAGCGGACGCAAAGCGTCCAGGGCTGCATGCCCACGCAGAGCGTGGGAACGATCACGCGGCGACCATGGCCCAAACTCCATAGAGGGAGAACTCCATGAGCCGAGCTTTTGTAAATGAAGACAACGCCGCCGCCCAGGCCGACCAGCCGGTGGAGCGCCTGGTGAGTGAGCAGCCCAATCGTCTCACCGCGCAAGGGTTAGCGCAGTTGCAGGCCAAGGTTGCGCAGTTGCAGCAGGAATACAGCCTCGAATCCGCCCAGGACAATAAGCAACGCCTGGCGGACCTTGAGCGCGATTTGCGCTACTTCAACCAGCGTGTGCAAAGCGCCCAGGTGATGCCACCAGCGACGTCTACCGACAAGGTGCAAATCGGCAGTTGGGTCACCTTTGCCAACGAGCAGGACGAGCAGCAGCGCATTCAACTGGTCGGCGAAGACCAGGCCGACGCCCACGCCCATCTGATCAACTGGGGCTCACCGCTGGGCCGCGCATTGCTGGGCGCCCAGGTCGGCGACGAAGTACTGTGGAAGCGCCCCGTCGGCGATCAGTTGATCGAAGTGCTGCGGGTTGAACCCGAGGCCTAGACGATGCCTTGGGCCAGCATCGCATCAGCGACTTTCACAAAGCCCGCGATGTTCGCGCCCTTCACGTAGTTGACCCGGCCGTTTTCTTCGCCGTAATGCACGCAGGCATGGTGGATCGACTGCATGATGTTGTGCAATTTGCTGTCGACTTCGCCCGCGGTCCACAGCAGGCGCATGGCGTTCTGCGACATTTCCAGGCCACTCACGGCCACGCCACCGGCGTTGGAGGCTTTGCCCGGTGCGAACAGAATGCCCGCCTCGATAAAGATATCCACAGCCTCAAGCGTGGTTGGCATATTGGCGCCTTCGGCCACGCAGATACAGCCATTGCGCAGCAGCGTGCGGGCGGCGTCGGCGTCGAGTTCGTTCTGGGTCGCGCAGGGCAGCGCGATATCGCAGGCCAACTCCCAAGGCGTTTTGCCTTGGCGGAACTCCAGGCCGAAACGCCCGGCCAGTTCGCTGATGCGGCCGCGCTGCACGTTTTTCAGCTCCAGCAGCGCCGACCATTGCTCCTCGGTCAAACCGCTTTCAGCGTACAAGGTGCCTTCGGAGTCGGAGAGGGAAACCACCTTGCCGCCCAGGTCCATGACTTTGCGCGCTGCGTATTGCGCGACGTTGCCGGAACCGGAGACGGCCACGCGCTTGCCCTCAACCCGCTGGCCGTTGCGCTTGAGCATTTCTTCAGCGAAGTACACGCAACCAAAGCCGGTGGCTTCAGGGCGGATCAGGCTGCCACCGTAGGCCATGCCTTTGCCGGTCAGCACTGAGGTGAACTGGTTGCTCAGGCGTTTGTACTGGCCAAACAGGAAGCCGATTTCACGCGCACCCACGCCGATATCGCCAGCCGGCACATCCACATCTGCGCCGATATGGCGGTACAACTCGCTCATGAACGCCTGGCAGAAGCGCATCACTTCGGCGTCGCTCTTGCCCTTGGGGTCGAAGTCCGCGCCGCCTTTGCCGCCGCCCATGGGCAGCGAGGTCAGGGAGTTTTTGAAGGTCTGTTCGAAGGCGAGGAATTTCAGCACGCCCAGGTTCACCGACGGGTGAAAACGCAGGCCGCCTTTGTAGGGGCCGATGGCGCTGTTCATCTGGATGCGAAACCCGCGATTGACCTGCACCTTGCCGTGATCATCCACCCACGATACCCGGAAGGTAATCGCGCGTTCCGGCTCGCAGATGCGCTCCAGAATGCCCGACGTCAGGTAGTGGGGGTTGGCTTCAAGAAACGGCCACAGGCTGCGCAGGACTTCTTCTACGGCCTGGTGAAATTCCGGCTGGTCGGGGTCGCGTTTCTTGAGGCGGGAAAGGAAGGATTCGACAGATTCGATCATGGAGAAGTCTCGGCAAATTGATTGTTTTTAAATGAGATTGAGCCGGACCTTAGCAATTCATGTTGCACCTGAAAAGCGCAAAATGTCGCCTTTGTGAATTTAAATGGTGCTTTATATATAAATTACTATGATTTTTTGCACCATTAAGGGGATTTCAAATCAGTAAATGCACCAACAGATAAACCGCTATCGCAGGCAAACCAGCTCCCACATTTGATCGGGTTGCCAATTTGAAATGCGGCCGAAGGTGGGAGCTGGCTTGCCTGCGATAAATCCACCTCGGTCCTCCTGAAACACACGCAAAAAAAAGCGGAGCCCGAAGGCTCCGCTTTTTCAAACCAACCCAACTCAGGCCAGTTTTTTGTGCCGTACACGGTGCGGCTGGGCAGCAGCATCACCCAAACGCTTCTTACGGTCCGCTTCGTACTCGGTGTAGTTACCTTCGAAGAACACCGCTTGGGAGTCATCTTCGTACGCCAGGATGTGCGTCGCGACGCGGTCAAGGAACCACCGATCGTGAGAGATCACAATGGCGGCGCCCGGGAAGTCCAGCAGGGCCTCTTCCAGGGAGCGCAGGGTTTCAACGTCGAGGTCGTTGGACGGTTCGTCGAGCAGCAACACGTTGCCGCCTTCTTTCAGGGTCAGTGCCAGGTGCAAGCGACCGCGCTCACCACCGGACAGGTCCTTGACGAACTTCTGTTGATCGCCGCCCTTGAAGTTGAAACGGCCGACGTAAGTGCGCGACGGAATCTCATAGTTACCGATGCGGATCTGGTCGGAACCCTCGGAGACTTGCTGGAATACCGTTTTGCTGCCGTCCAGGTCTTCGCGGCTTTGATCCACGCAGGCCAGTTGCACAGTTTCACCGATTTCGATGCTGCCCGAATCCGGGGTTTCCTTGCCCATCAGCATGCGGAACAGTGTGGATTTACCCGCACCGTTACCACCGATAACGCCGACGATCGCGCCTTTTGGCATGGAGAACGACAGGTTGTCGATCAACACGCGGTCGCCATAGCCTTTGCAGACGTTCTTGAATTCGATGACCTTGTCACCCAGGCGCGGGCCGGCCGGGATGTAGATCTCGTTGGTTTCGCTGCGCTTCTGGAATTCCTGCGACTGCATTTCTTCAAAGCGTTGCAGACGTGCCTTGGATTTGGACTGGCGGGCCTTGGCGCCTTTGCGCACCCACTCCAGTTCTTCCTTCATGGCTTTTTCGTGGGCCGATTGCTGCTTGGATTCGGCGGCCAGACGGTCGGACTTGGCTTCCAGCCAACCGGAGTAGTTGCCCTCGTAAGGGATACCGGCGCCACGGTCGAGCTCGAGGATCCAGCCGGCGACGTTGTCCAGGAAGTAGCGGTCGTGCGTGATCGCTACCACGGTGCCCGGGAAATCGTGCAGGAAGTGCTCCAGCCAGGCGACGGAATCGGCGTCCAAGTGGTTGGTCGGTTCGTCGAGCAGCAGCATGTCGGGAGCCGACAGCAGCAGGCGGCACAGGGCCACACGGCGTTTTTCACCGCCGGAGAGGAATTCGACCTTGGCATCCCACGCCGGCAAACGCAGCGCGTCGGCGGCGACTTCCAACTGGCGCTCCAGGTTGTGGCCGTCGCCAGCCTGCAGGATGGCTTCGAGCTTGGCCTGTTCAGCGGCCAGCTTGTCGAAGTCGGCATCTTCTTCGGCGTAGGCGGCGTAGACCTCGTCCAGGCGGGCCTGGGCGTTCTTGATCACGGCCACCGCTTCCTCGACCACTTCACGCACGGTCTTGGTCGGGTCCAGGATCGGCTCTTGCGGCAGGTAGCCGATGTTCAGTTCGGGCATCGGGCGCGCTTCGCCTTCGAACTCGGTGTCGACGCCGGCCATGATTTTCAGCAGCGTGGACTTACCCGAACCGTTGAGGCCGAGCACGCCGATCTTGGCGCCGGGGAAGAAGGACAGCGAAATGTTTTTCAGGATTTCCCGCTTCGGCGGAACAACTTTTCCCAGCCGATGCATGGTGAAGACGTATTGAGCCATGGTAAACCTAGCGTCAGTGACTGATGAATTAAGCGGGCGAAGCCCGTGCAGGCCATGCGCCGCGCGGGCCGTTGACTATCATCAATGCCTGCGAGCGGAAAAAGCCTGAATGTCTGGGGCTGGAACGCCCCCGCGTAACCGGCAAAGCTACCTGAATGCGCTTGGGCAGTCCAGCCAGGCGGGGCTGGCACTTTGCCACAAGGCAAGGCATGCTAGCCGCCCTCCGGGCGTCCGGCTTATAGTGCACGTCGCGCGCCAGTCCAGCCAAACCGCAGGATCACAGCTTGTCCAAAGTCACGCCGCCCACGCCCTTGCGCGCCGCTCATATAGCGCCGGGCGCGCCCCTGCACGGCACTTTAAAAGGCGCACTGGCGATGCTGGTGCTGGTGCTGCTGGCGTTATTGTTCTGGCAGCTGTTGGACCAACTGCAGCAAAACCAGAAAAACCAACAGCAATACACCATCGATTACAGCGCCGACCTGGCTGAACAGATCAGCCTGAACATGGCCCTGAGCGCGAAAATCGCCTTGAACCTGCTGCCGATGGTCGAGCCGCCGCGCAACGACGAGCAACAACAGGCGCTGATGCGCACCTTGCAACGCTCGTTGCCGGAGCTGCGCAGTTTCGCCCTGCTCGCCCCCAGCGGCGCGCTGATCAGCGACAGCGCCAAAGGCAGCCAGGACCGCGCCTGGCTTGAAGAGCTGGTGCAGCGCAGCCACTCGCAACCTTATTACTTGAGCAACAGCCCCGACGGCACCCTGATCTATCTGTTGCTTCAGCAGCCCAGCGGCGGCTCGAAAATGTACTGGGCCTTGCGCCTGGCGCCCAGCTACCTGAGCAACCTCACCCGCCAGGACGGCCAGGGCCAGCGCCCGATGTGGGCCATCGAGAACCGCCTGAACCACCGCGTGGTCAGCCGCGACAGTGGCATGCCTGCGCAATGGGCCGCGGCGCTGACGCCGGATGAATTGAACAAAAGCGTGCTGGTTACGCCCCTGAGTAAAAGCGATTGGCAATTGCGCGGCCTGTTTGACCGCAGCGCGGTGCTGGAGCAACTGCTGCCGGCGTTTATCGGCAAATGCCTGCTGGGCCTGGCGTTCTCGCTGATCCCGCTGATCGTGCTGCTGAACATGCGCCGCCGCCAGCGCCAGGTGCATGAAGGCCGCCGGCGTTATCAGGATATTTTCGAAGGCACCGGCGTGGCCCTGTGCGTGTTGGATCTGTCGGGGCTCAAGGCGTTTTTTGACAAGACCCACGTGCAGACCCGTGAGCAATTGCAGGTCTGGTTGCTCAACAACACCGCCGGGCGCCAGCAACTGCTCAAGGAACTGCGCATTACCGAGGTCAACCAGGTGGCCGTGCGCCTGCTGAATGTCGGTTCATGCGAGCAAGCCTGGGAACGCTTGATCGATGATTGCCCAAGCAATGCCACCGCCATCGGCTATCAAGTGCTCGAAGCCGTTCTGACCCAGCAAAAACAGCTGGAGCTGGAAATCCAGCTCAATGACGTGGCCGGCAATGACCAATATCTGTGGCTGGTGATGCGCCTGCCGGAGCAGCAGGACGACTTCAAGGCCGTGATTCTCAGCATCAGCGATATCACCAGCCGCAAGCTGATCGAACTGTCGCTGGTGGAGCGTGAGAGTTTCTGGTCGGACGTGGTGCGCACCGTGCCTGATCACCTGTATGTGCAGGACGTGATCAGCCAGCGCATGATTTTCAGCAACCACCATTTGGGCCATACCCTCGGCTACAACAAGGCCGAACTGCAGCAAATGGGCGAGTACTTCTGGGAAATCCTGCTGCACCCCGAGGATGCCGAGTATTACCACGACTTGCGCCTGCAACAGCGCGAGGTCGGCTACACCACCCAACTGCAATGCCAGCTGCGCTTTCGCCATCGCAATAACCAGTGGCGGCGCTTTGATATCCGTGAGCAAGCGCTGGCGCGGGATAAAACCGCTGTGGTCACGCGGATCATCGGCGTGGCCAAGGACATCACCGACCAGATCGAAGCCAGTGAATCCCTGCGTGACAGCGAGCAGCGCTACCGCATGCTGGCCGAAAGCATCAGCGACGTGATCTGCTCCACCGACAGCCAGCTTGCGCTCAATTACATCAGCCCATCAGTCAACGCCGTGCTGGGTTATGACGTGGACTGGGTGTTCAAGAACGGCTGGCAGTCGATCATCGCCAACCCGCAGCAACTGACCGGCATCTACAGTTTGGTGGAACAGGTCAGCCGTGCGCTCGGCGACCCCGAGGCGCTGAACAGACTGCGTGATGATATCCACACCCAACTGTTCCTGTTCGACTGCCTGCGCGCCGACGGCCGCAAGGTGCCGATCGAGTTGCGCCTGGTGCTGGTTTGGGACGAACACGGCGCGTTTGAAGGCATCCTGGGTGTGGGCCGCGATATCAGCCAGCAACGCCGCGCCGAAAAAGACCTGCGCATGGCGGCCACGGTATTCGAGCACTCAACCTCGGCGATCCTGATCACCGACCCGGCCGGTTATATCGTGCAGGCCAACGAGGCGTTCAGCCGGGTCAGCGGCTATGCAGTGGCAGATGTGCTGGATCAATTGCCGAACATGCTCACGGTGGATGAACAGCAGGAGGCGCACCTGCGTTACGTGCTCAAGCAGCTGCATCAGCACAGCACCTGGGAAGGTGAAGTGTGGCTCAAGCGGCGCAATGGCGAGCATTACCCGGCCTGGGTCGGCATTACTGCCGTGTTCGACGATGAAGGCGACCTGGCCAGCTACGTGTGTTTCTTCAGTGATATCAGCGAGCGCAAGGCCAGCGAGCAGCGCATCCACCGCCTGGCGTATTACGACGCCCTGACCCACCTGCCCAACCGCACACTGTTCCAGGACCGCCTGCACACCGCGCTGCAGTCGGCCGAACGGCAAAAGTCGTGGGTGGTACTGATGTTCCTCGACCTCGACCGTTTCAAACCGATCAACGACTCCCTGGGCCACGCCGCCGGCGACCGCATGCTCAAGGAAATGGCCACCCGCCTGCTGGGCTGCGTGGCCGAAGACGACACCGTGGCACGTATGGGCGGCGACGAGTTCACCTTGCTGCTGCAACCGCGGGTCAGCCGCGAGATGGCGTTGAACCGCGCAATTACCGTGGCCGAGCAGATCCTGGCAAGCCTGGTGAAGCCATTTGTGCTGGAGGGCCGCGAGTTCTTTGTGACCGCCAGTATCGGCATCGCCTTAAGCCCGCAGGACGGCAACGAACTGAGCCAACTGATGAAAAACGCCGACACGGCGATGTACCACGCCAAAGAGCGCGGCAAGAACAACTTCCAGTTCTACCAGGCGGACATGAATGCCAGCGCCCTGGAGCGCCTGGAGCTGGAGAGCGACCTGCGCCATGCCTTGGACCAGAACGAATTCGTGCTGTATTACCAACCGCAGTTCAGCGGCGACGGCAAACGCCTGACCGGCGCCGAAGCCCTGCTGCGCTGGCGTCACCCACGCCGAGGGCTGGTGCCGCCGGGGGATTTCATCCCGGTACTGGAGGAATTGGGGCTGGTGGTGGACGTGGGCGACTGGGTGATCGCGGAAGCCTGCCGCCAGCTCAAGACCTGGCACCAGAACAAGGTGCGCGTGCCGAAAGTCTCGGTGAACATCTCGGCGCGTCAATTCTCCGATGGGCAGTTGGGCGAACGCATCGCCACTATTCTCAAGGACACCGGCCTGCCGCCGGCGTGCCTGGAGCTGGAGCTGACCGAAAGTATCCTGATGCGCGAAGTCAACGAGGCCATGCAGATCCTCGCCAGCCTGAAAAACCTGGGCCTGAGCATTGCGGTGGACGACTTCGGCACCGGTTATTCGTCGCTCAACTACCTCAAGCAATTCCCCATCGATGTGTTGAAGATCGACCGAACTTTCGTCGACGGCCTGCCGTCCGGCGAGCAGGACGCGCAAATTGCCCGCGCGATTATCGCCATGGCCCACAGCCTCAACCTGGCGGTGATCGCCGAGGGCGTCGAAACCCATGAGCAGTTGGATTTCCTGCGTGAACATGGCTGTGATGAGGTGCAGGGTTATCTGTTTGGGCGGCCGATGCCGGCGAATCGGTTTGAGGCGCAGTTCAGTAACGACGCGCTGTTCATGTTCGACTGAAGCCTTGTGGTGGGGCTGACGGCCCTATCGCAGGCAAGCCAGCTCCCACATTTTGAATTGTGAATACCTTCAGGTGTGGGAGCTGGCTTGCCTGCGATAGGGCCAGTACAGGCACCGCCCATCCCTGGATGAGCCCCACTTGTCCGCGACATGATGTCCTTTCATATGCCATCTAAAACCCATTGGGTTAGAATGCCTTCCTTTTCTGCCCCCGATCCTTGAGGACCGCCATGTTCAGCCGTGATTTGACTATTGCCAAGTACGACGCCGATCTCTTCGCCGCCATGGAGCAAGAAGCCGTGCGCCAGGAAGAGCACATTGAGCTGATCGCTTCGGAAAACTACACCAGCCCTGCGGTGATGGAGGCTCAAGGTTCGGTTCTGACCAACAAATACGCCGAAGGCTACCCAGGCAAGCGCTACTACGGTGGTTGCGAGTACGTCGACGTGGTTGAGCAACTGGCAATCGACCGTGCCAAGGAACTGTTCGGCGCCGATTACGCCAACGTTCAGCCACACGCCGGTTCCCAAGCCAACAGCGCCGTGTACCTGGCCCTGCTGCAAGGCGGCGACACCATCCTGGGCATGAGCCTGGCCCACGGCGGTCACCTGACCCACGGCGCCAGCGTTTCCTCCTCCGGCAAGCTGTACAACGCCGTTCAATACGGTATCGATGCCAACGGCCTGATCGACTACGACGAAGTCGAGCGCCTGGCCGTTGAGCACAAGCCAAAAATGATCGTGGCCGGTTTCTCTGCCTACTCGCAGATCCTGGATTTCCCACGTTTCCGCGCTATCGCTGACAAGGTCGGCGCTTACCTGTTCGTCGACATGGCTCACGTAGCCGGTCTGGTCGCCGCTGGCGTCTACCCGAACCCGGTGCCTTTCGCTGACGTCGTGACCACCACCACGCACAAGACCCTGCGCGGTCCACGTGGCGGCCTGATCCTGGCTCGCGCCAACGCCGAGATCGAGAAGAAGCTGAACTCTGCCGTATTCCCAGGCGCCCAAGGTGGCCCGCTGGAGCACGTGATCGCCGCTAAAGCGATCTGCTTCAAAGAAGCCCTGCAGCCTGAGTTCAAGACTTACCAGCAGCAAGTGGTGAAGAACGCCCAGACCATGGCCAGCGTGTTTATCGAGCGCGGCTTTGACGTGGTGTCCGGCGGTACTGAAAACCACCTGTTCCTGCTGTCGCTGATCAAGCAGGACATCTCCGGTAAAGACGCTGACGCCGCACTGGGCAAAGCCTTCATCACCGTGAACAAAAACTCCGTGCCGAACGACCCACGTTCGCCGTTCGTCACCTCCGGCCTGCGCTTCGGCACCCCGGCTGTGACCACTCGTGGCTTTAAAGAAGCAGAGTGCAAGGAACTGGCCGGCTGGATCTGCGACATCCTGGCTGACCTGAACAACGAAGCCGTGATTGACGCGGTCCGTGAGAAGGTCAAGGCCATCTGCAAAAAACTGCCGGTGTACGGCGCTTGATTGCAGTTGCTTGAATAAAAAGCCCGGCTCTTGAGCCGGGCTTTTTTATGGCCGTTCTCAAATTGAAATACGGTTCAATGTGGGAGCTGGCTTGCCTGCGATAGCGGCCTGTCAGTTGGCACACCATTAGCTGACCCACCGCCATCGCAGGCAAGCCAGTTCCCACATTTTGAATGCATTTCGAGTCAGGGTTGGTAGACCCGGGCAAAGCCCTCGCGAATCTTGGCTTCCGGCAACTCATCAGCAATAAACACAATCACACTTTCGCGCGCCTCGCCCTCGGCCCATTCGGTGTCCCAATCGAAACCGTAAAGCTTGAGCACGCCCTGGAACACCATGCGCCGGTCTTCCCCGGCAATATTCAGTACGCCTTTGTAGCGCAGCAGTTGTTTGCCATGGTCCTCCAGCAGTTCGTTCATAAACTCGCTGAGCCGGTCGATATCCAGCGGCTGGTCGGTGCGCAGCACCAGGCTGGAAATACGGTCGATGGACGGCGCGGCACTGACCGGGCGCAGGGTCATGCCCGCGTTGAGATTAAAGCCGCGCACGTCGAGCAGTTCGGCCAGGTCGATTTTGCCGTGGTCGACCACGCGAATCGGCGCACGGCGGTTGATGCGGGTCAAGCGCTGGCTGAGGGCGTCGAAGGATGCCTCATCCACCAGATCACGCTTGCTCACCAGCAGGCGGTCGGCAAAACCGATCTGAGCCTGGGCGATGGTCTGGGTCAGGTGGTGCTCAGCATGGGCCGCGTCCACCAAGGTGATGATGCCGTCGAGGATGTAGCGCTCGCGCAGCTCCTCGTCGATGAAAAAGGTCTGGGCCACGGGCGCAGGGTCGGCCAGGCCGGTGCACTCGATCACCAGCCGGTCGAAGGCGATCTCGCCGCTGTCCAGACGTTCGAGCAGCAGGTACAGGGCTTTGGTCAGGTCGGTGTGGATGGTGCAGCACACGCAACCGTTGGACAGGGTCATGACTTGTACAGGCTCGGCGCCCAACAGTTGGGTGTCGATGCCGGCATCACTGAATTCGTTTTCGATCACGGCGATTTTAAGGCCGTGCTCGGCTTTGAGCAGGTGGCGCAGCAAGGTGGTTTTGCCGGCGCCGAGGAAGCCGCTGAGGATGGTGACAGGGATGGGAGAGGACAAAAAATTCTCCTTGAAGAAACACAGAAACAAATGTGGGAGCAGACCCATGTGGGAGCTGGCTTGCCTGCGATGCAAGCAACTCGGTCTATCAGGCAGACCGAGGTGATGCTATCGCAGGCAAGCCAGCTCCCACATAAAGCCTTGCTCCCACAGGGAGAAGCGCTAACCCGAATACCGGGTCAGCAGCACTTAGGCCCACCCTTGCCACCGTAACGGGCTTCCTGGCGTTCGCGGAAGAACGCCTTGTAGTCCATCACCGGTTTGTCCGGGTGCTTGGTTTGCATATGCTCGACGTAGGTGTCGTAGTCGGGCATGCCGACCATCAGGCGCGCGGCCTGACCGAGGTATTTACCGAGGCGACTGATGTCATTGAACATGGTTGCAATCCTCGTTTACGCGTCCGGTACAGCCTGGAACGGGGCTTCTTTGTCCGTGCGCTCTTTGTTGCCCCAGGCGGCAACGCCGACCTTGAGCGCATAGAACAGGATGCTGAAGACCACGAACAGGAACAGCGCCGTCAGCGTTGCGTTGGTGTAAGCGTTCCAGATCACGTGCTGCATCTGGTCGATGTTCTTGGCCGGTGCGAGGATCTGGCCGTTGGCCAGGGCATCGCTGTACTTCTTGGCCAGCGACAGGAAGCCAATCGCCGGGTTAGCGTCGAACAGCTTGATGAAGCCTGCGGTGGTGGTGCAGATCAGCAGCCAGACTGCCGGCAGCATGGTCACCCAAATGTAGCGCTGGCGCTTCATTTTGATCAGCACAACGGTGGCGAGCATCAGCGCGATACCGGCGAGCATCTGGTTGGAGATACCGAACAGCGGCCACAAGGTATTGATGCCGCCCAGCGGGTCGATCACGCCTTGGTACAGCAGGTAACCCCACATCGCCACGCAACCTGCCGTAGCAATCAAGTTAGCGGTCCAGGACTCGGTACGCTTGAGCGACGGTACGAAGGAGCCGAGCAAATCCTGGAGCATGAAGCGCCCCGCACGGGTGCCGGCGTCGACTGCGGTCAGGATGAACAATGCTTCGAACAGGATCGCAAAGTGGTACCAGAACGCCATGGTGTTTTCACCCGGCAGCACACTGTGCAGGATCTGCGCGATACCCACCGCCAGGGTCGGCGCACCGCCGGCACGCGCCAGGATGGTGGTTTCGCCGATGTCATGGGCCACGGCCGTCAAGGCTTCCGGGGTAATTGCAAAGCCCCAGCTGCTGACGGTTTGCGCCACAGTCACCACATCACCACCGACCACCGCAGCCGGGCTGTTCATGGCGAAATACACGCCGGGCTCGATCACCGAGGCGGCAACCATGGCCATGATGGCCACGAACGACTCCATCAGCATCGCGCCGTAACCGATGTAGCGCGAGTTGACTTCGTTATCCAGCAGCTTGGGCGTGGTGCCCGAGGAAATCAGTGCGTGGAAACCCGAGACCGCGCCACAGGCAATGGTAATGAACAGGAACGGGAACAGGCCGCCCTTCCACACCGGGCCAGTGCCGTCGATGAATTGGGTGAGGGCCGGCATTTTCAGCTCTGGCATGGTGACCAGAATGCCGATCGCCAGGGCGATGATGGTGCCGATTTTGAGGAAGGTGGAGAGGTAGTCACGCGGTGCCAAAATCAGCCACACCGGCAATACCGCCGCCACGAAACCGTAGCCGATCAGCATCCAGGTGATCTGGATACCGGTGAACGAGAAAGCCTTGGCCCACACCGGGTCAGCGGCAATCTGCCCGCCCAGCCAGATCGAACCCAGCAGCAACAGCACGCCGATGACCGAAATTTCGCCAATGCGGCCCGGACGGATGTAGCGCATGTACACGCCCATGAACATCGCGATCGGGATGGTCGCCATCACCGTGAAGATGCCCCACGGGCTCTCGGCCAGGGCCTTGACCACGATCAGCGCCAGCACCGCGAGGATGATGATCATGATCAGGAAGCAGCCGAACAGCGCGATGGTCCCCGGAATGCGGCCCATCTCTTCGCGAACCATGTCCCCCAGGGAACGGCCGTTGCGACGAGTGGACAGGAACAGCACCATGAAGTCCTGCACCGCACCGGCCAGCACCACACCGGCAATCAGCCAAAGCGTGCCGGGCAGGTAGCCCATTTGCGCCGCCAATACTGGGCCGACCAGCGGACCTGCGCCGGCAATCGCCGCAAAGTGGTGCCCAAAGAGGATGTGTTTGTTGGTCGGCACATAGTCCAGGCCGTCATTGTTGAGCACTGCGGGGGTGGCCCGCCGTGGATCGAGCTGCATCACATTGTTAGCGATGAACAGACTGTAGTAACGGTACGCAACCAGGTAGATGGCGACAGCAGCAACCACAATCCACAAGGCGTTGATCGCCTCGCCGCGGCGCAAGGCCACTACGCCCAGGGCGCACGCTCCTACGATTGCCAGCACCAGCCAGGGTAGGTGGCGTAGCAGGCTATTATTATTTTTCATTTTTATATTCCAGCCAGGGTGGACAGAAAGACAGCCAGCCCGAGTTTAGCGCTGTTGGCCTTAAAGGCCACCCCCCTACGTTGGTCTAGAGCCTTGCAACCGTAAAAAAAGCAGAAATAAAGGCCCGATGATGGCGCAGGGCTACAATCCCCTTATCTCCAGAGGGTTTGACCATGAGCGAGCAACCGTCAGATCGGCGCCGTTTTCGGCGTATTGCCTTTGATGCCCGAACGACCATTGCGCAAGACCGCTGGAATTGGCCGGTGCAATTGGTGGACCTGTCGCTCAAAGGTTTGTTGGTGCAGCGCCCTGATGACTGGCAGGGCAATCGCGCTCAGCCGTTTGATGTGGATATCCGTCTGGATCCGCAGGCGCATATAAAGATGCAGGTAAGGCTGGCCCACGATGATCATGGGCAGTTGGGGTTTGTGTGTGAGCACATAGACCTGGAGTCGATCAGCCATTTGCGGCGGTTGATTGAGCTGAATGTGGGCGATCATGAAGAACTGGAGCGTGAGCTGGGCGCCTTGTTAGAAATTTGAAAACCCTCTAAACCGCAGAGGCTACGGGTGTCTGAATAGATCCACTCACCCGCCAGCCTCCGCTACATCCTCACCAATAAAAGTCATACCTTTAGATCAAATCATCATAACAACCCCGCCTGCACGACCACCTGGAAACATATAAACCCTTCACAAAAACGACATACGTCATTTTAATTAAAACTGTAACAACTCAATCCACATTGAATTCGGTGGGAAAAATATGCAACGCCGCTCCTTTCTTTAAAAAGCAACACTTCCAATAATGAAATTATTTTCATGATCGATCATTAAGACGATACGGTTCGCGCGCTTGATAAAAACACAGTTAATAAACTACATTTCACCTGCCCTTCCAGCTCGGCCCTCTAACAGGATGTTAAAGCATGCTTATTGCCAAAGCCGAAATCTTCTTGACCGAAATCCCCTATAAAAACCCCTACCAAACCGCTACCAACATAACCCCGAAGGGGCGGCATATAGTATTAAAGTTAACCACCGATACTGGCTTGGTAGGTTGGGGAGAGTCCGGAATTATCTCAAGACGCTATCCTGCTCAAGGTGATATTCCCGAAACCATGTTGGCCGTCCTTGAAAGTTATCTATGCCCGGCAATCATTGGAAAAGACCCGTGCGCATTCGAAGTTATCATGAGCCAACTCGACACGCTGATCAAAGGGCATCTATTTGCCAAGTGTGCGATTGATCATGCTCTGTTAGACCTCGCGGGTAAAGTGCTTAACATTCCAGTCTGCAACTTGTTAGGCGGTGCATACAACCTCAGCTATACCGTCAGTCGAAGTTTGCCATTTGCCTCCGCCATAGCGCAAGTAAAGCGTAATGTAGCGACGGGCGCTGCGGTATCACTGAGACATGTCTACTGATTACAAATCTTCATTTCAATTCAATATTGTGCAGCGGCAAAAGCCAAAAGGTATTAAAACTCAGTAGTCTTGTTTCAAAAGCGATGGGCGACACCTTTGATCGCCGTCGTCCGATCATTGGTGAATATAGCTTTGTGCACACCGCAAAACTGCACCTAACCGCTAATAGCAGGGACCGCAATTGCTACCATTGGGTAGACCCCCTCTACTTGAACGAATAACAATTAATGCACTTCATCAGGGATGCAGGTCTTTCAATATGATTGAGCATGAGTGGCTGATAGGCGCAGGGTTGGTCGTACTGGGTGTTATGACGGGTTTTATCGGCACCAATACCGGCGGCAGTGTATTTCTAACAGTGCCGGTGATGATCTGGCTCGGAATATCCCCACAGGCGTCGATAGCGACAGCCCGCCTGGCTTCGGTAGGGACGATGTTTGCCGGATTAAGACACTTTCATAACAATGGAAAAGTGGATTACAGGTTAGCGGCCCCCGCCGCCGCACTTGGGTTGGCTGGCGCCTTGGTCGGTGCAAGTCTGCTCGTGCAAATAGATCCGGCGCTGCTGCATAAAATCATTGGCGGCCTGACACTGCTACTGGTGGGGCTTTCACTCATCAGGAAGCCTCACTCGCCGAAGACGGCCCCTTCTTCGCTCAGGCGCTTTTGCGGGTATATCCTGTTTATTCCCGTCGGCATGATCGGCGGCCTGTTCGGCGGGCAGGCCAAGCTATCAACTTATTTGTATATTATATTTTTTAAAAAAACGATCAGTGAGTCAATTGGCACACGTAAGGTGGGTGGCCTCATCCTCTCAGTCGGCTCGTTAATAATATTCGGTGTCAGCGGAATTATTAATTGGCAGTACGGGTGTTGCCTGATCATAGGCACGCTATTTGGCGCCAATGCGGGCGCCAAGTTTGCTCTACAGAAAGGCGATAAGTGGATGGAAAGCGCTTTCAACGTAGTCGTGATTGCCTTGGCGTTGAAAATGATCTTCTGGTAGTGACTCTCTCACGGAAAAGCGACACTCAGGGAAACGCGGCACTCGGGGGGAAGTCGCTTTCCGTGTCCCAATAACCCGCCTTCTGACGCGACACGGCCTGCCATTGCCCATCGATAAAACGATAGGTCGTGTAGCGGGTTGCGAAATCATCGTCGCCGTCACCGTCCATAAAGGACGAGACCTGCAGTAACTCATCCGTACCGCCGGCGGCTGACGTAGCGATCTGCCAGGCGGCTTTGCCGGTCTGGGCCAGGGTCAGCGGCTCGACCTTGCCGGCCGAGCCCTTATAGCTCATTGGTTTGAGTTGCTGTTTGGCCGGCAGCAGCAGCTGAGTCGCCGGGCCGCTGTAACTGCCCATCGGCGCCGTCTGGTCGATGCTCAAAAAGTACACAGTGTCCGGCAGGCCTTTAAGCGGGGCCTTCTTGACCTTCGCCAAGGGGTAGCCAAGATCGTCGTGCGCAAGCACAGCGCCGGACGCCGACAGCAAACGTACCTGGGCATTGAGCAACGGGTTTTCCACCAGATCGCCGGGCTCGTCAAATGAGTCCTCATCCAGGCCATTGCCCCAGCTGTCTTTATGCAACTGCGCGCTGATGCGCTGGTCTTCCAGCACCTGCAGCACGCTGCCGTCTGCTGTCGCCAGTTCCTGGGCCAGGCGGTAACCGGCCGGCAGTGGGGCCGACTCAGCCAAGGCAATGCCCGACAACCCGAGCAAGGCCACGAACAGGGCACATACCCCCCAACGATTGGTCTGTTGCATTGCGTTCATCCCTGATTGCTTCACGTTTATTCGAACAGTGCATCCAGCGCCTGTTCCAGCCGCGTAACGCCAATAATCTTGATTCCCGGCGGCGATTCCTTCGGCATATTGCCCTTGGGTACGATCGCGCGCTTGAAGCCGTGCTTGGCCGCTTCCTTCAAACGCTCCTGGCCGCTCGGCACCGGGCGTACCTCGCCCGACAGGCCGACTTCGCCGAATACCAGCAAGTCATGGGGCAGCGGGCGATTGCGCAGGCTCGACATCACCGCCGCCATCAACGCCAGGTCGGAGGCGGTTTCCAGCACCTTGACCCCGCCGACCACGTTGAGGAATACGTCCTGGTCATGGGTGGGAATACCGCCGTGACGGTGCAGCACAGCGAGCAACATCGCCAGGCGGTTCTGATCCAGGCCGAGGGTGACCCGGCGCGGGTTGGCCAAGTGGCTGTCATCCACCAGCGCCTGCACTTCCACCAACATTGGCCGGGTACCTTCCCACGTCGCCATCACCACACTGCCAGGCACTTCTTCCTGGGCACGGGTAAGAAAAATTGCCGAGGGGTTGGAGACTTCTTTCAAGCCTCGGTCAGTCATGGCGAACACGCCCAATTCGTTGACCGCGCCGAAACGGTTCTTCACCGCCCGCAGCAAACGCAGGCGGCCATCGGATTCGCCTTCGAAATACAACACGGTGTCGACCATATGCTCAAGCACTCGCGGCCCGGCCAAGGCGCCCTCTTTGGTCACGTGGCCCACCAGAAAAATCGCCGTACCGCTCTGCTTGGCATACCGCACCAGCAGCGCCGCACTTTCGCGCACCTGAGACACGCCGCCGGGTGCCGATTGCAGCTGCTCGGTGAAAATCGTCTGGATCGAGTCGATCACCATGACCTTGGGTTTTTCGATACGGGCCGTGGCGATGATGCTTTCGATGCAGGTTTCGGTCATGACCCGCAGTTGATCCTGGGGCAAGCCCAGGCGACGGGCGCGCATGGCCACTTGCTGCTGGGACTCCTCACCCGTGACGTACAGCGCCGGCATGCGGCTGGCAATGCTGCACAGGGTTTGCAGCAGGATGGTCGATTTGCCGATGCCGGGGTCGCCGCCGATCAGCACCACCGAACCGTCCACCAGCCCGCCGCCGAGCACTCGGTCCAGCTCGCCGGACGCCGTGGAGAAACGTGGGATTTCCTCGACGCTGACTTCAGCCAACGTCTTGATCTGCGCCTGTTGCCCGGTCCAGCCGGCGCGGCCGGTGGGGGCTGCGGCGCCGCCGCTTTCGATCATGGTTTCCGTCAGGGTGTTCCATGCACCGCACTCGGTGCACTGGCCGGCCCACTTGGGAAAGGTCGCGCCGCACTCGGTGCAGCCGTACATGCGCTTGGCCTTTGCCATTTGAGAACCTCCAACCGAAAAACCGCGATGATAGCTCAGCGCGGCGCCGGGGTCCGGATTTCACCACTGGCCAAACGTGAAGCGCTGTTGCCGATCGGGTCTTCGGCGTTAAGGTCGGCGCCTTTGGCCTTTAACTCATCCAGCAATTCAACGCGCTTGAACAGCCCGGCGTACATGGCGGCGGTCTGCCCGGCGCCGTTGCGCTGGTCGGGGTTGCAGTCGGTGGCGAGCAGTCGCTGGGCGATTTTCAGCTCGCCTTTGAAGATCGCGCCCATTAATGCGGTGTTACCGCGCTTGTCCTGCACACAGGCGTCGGCGCCGGCGTTGAGCAGGCGTTCCACGAATGGAGCCTGGCCATGGTAGGCGGCAAGGATCAGCGCGGTGTAACCCTTGTCGTCCTGGGTGTTGAGGCTGTAGCCAGATTCTATGAAGGTGTTGAGCATCTCGATATCGCCACGACGGGCAGCATCGAAATAGTAGTCCTGCAACTGAGCCTTGAGCGCGACCGGGTCGGGTGACTCGGCATGGGCGACAAAGGCCAGCATGGCCATCAGTAAACCGATAGAAATTCGCATGAGTTTTCTCCAGCTCGGGGTCGACGCCCATCAGCGGGCGCCGACCGTAACCAACGTCAGTCAGTCAGTTTTTCTGCCAGCGCCTTGACGCGCGCCAGGTCGCCTTTGGCAACCTTGGTCACGCCAGTGCCGTACTCAGGGTCAGCCTTATAGAGGAACGACAGGATGATGTGCTTGCTCTCGTCATCGGTGGTGGCCAGGGAGCCGCCGAAGTTTTCGATCAAGTCCTGACGCTCTTTCTGGCTATAGGAGCGGTACAAGTCACCGGCCTGCTTGAAGTTCTGCTCGCGCTGGATCTTCGCCTGCTGGGTGCTGCCCGACAGCGCCGACTGGCTGTAACGCGCGGCTTGCGGTTCTTCACGTGGCAGCAGGCGGCTTGGCTGGTAGTTCACGCCTGTGGTGGTCTTGCCGGCGTTCATTGCGCCATCCTGGTTACCGTTGTTGACGGTGACACGCGGTGCGTTGATCGGCAGTTGCAGGGCGTTCGGCCCCAGGCGGTACATCTGCGTGTCGGCGTAGGAGAACACCCGGCCTTGCAGCAGGCGGTCTTCCGACGGCTCGATGCCCGGCACCAGGTTGGCCGGGGCCATGGCCACTTGCTCGGTTTCCTGGAAGACGTTGGCCGGGTTGCGGTTCAGCACCATTTGCCCGACTTTGCGTTCCGGTACATTCGGCCAGATCTTGGTGGCGTCCAGCGGGTCGAAATCAAACTTGGCCAAATCCTCAGGTTTGAGCACTTGCACGTAAAGGTCCCACTTGGGGAAATCGCCCTTGTTGATGTGAGTGACCAAGTCGTTAGTCATATGACTGTAGTCACGCCCCTGCACGTCGGTAACTTGCTTGGGGTCAAGGTTCTTGATGCCCTGCAGGCTCTTCCAGTGGAACTTGACGTAATGCACTTCGCCCTTGGCGTTGATCAACTTGTAGGCATGTACGCCGTTGCCGTCCATTTCGCGATAACTGGCTGGCGTGCCGGAGTCGGAATACAACTCGGTGAGTGTGCGGGTGGATTCTGGAACATGGGAGAAGAAGTCAAAACGACGGGAGTCATCGTCGAGGTTAGTGCGCGGGTCCGGTTTGAACGCATGGACCATGTCCGGAAACTTGATGGCGTCGCGGATAAAGAACGTCGGGAAGTTATTGCCCACCAGGTCCCAGTTACCTTCGCTGGTGTAGAACTTGGTGGCGAAACCGCGTGGGTCACGCAGGGTTTCCGGGGAATGGTTGCCGTGCACCACGGCAGAGAAACGCACGAATACAGGGGTGGCTTCACCGGCTGCGAAGACTTTGGCTTTGGTCAGGTCGCTGAGGTTATCGGTGACGGTAAAGGTGCCATGGGCGCCGGTGCCACGGGCGTGAACCACGCGCTCCGGGATGCGTTCACGGTCAAAGCGCTGCAGTTTTTGAATGAGCTGCACGTCTTGCAGCAGCACCGGGCCATTGGCCCCGGCGGTTTGTGAATTCTGATTGTCCCCCACGGCGGCGCCGTTATCGCGGGTCAGGTTGGCGGCTTGTACGGAAAGGGACAGCAGACTGGCAGTGACCAATCCCAGCGCATATCGCGCGGAAACAGGCCTGCGGCTCATTGACGTGTTCATCGGGGTTTCCTCTGGCTTTTTTAGTGCACATTCAGTTGTGCTTGCCAGAGGCTAGTGACCTGCGAGTCAGAAGATAAATAGAAAAACACCACCGGGCTGATTAAGAAAAAAGTGTGGCAAGCCCCTGAAGTAGCGCGTATTTCGCGCGCGATTGATGGCACTTTGCAAACTATTTGCGATTTAATGGGTCGATAAAAATTGACAGTGTTAACGGTTGTGTCGAGCAAGCGGGCTACGACTGACTTACACTGACCTCCACCCTCCTCAACTGTAACAAGGAATAACCTATGGGCGTGATCAGTGAGTTCAAGGCCTTCGCGGTCAAAGGTAATGTGGTCGATATGGCCGTCGGTATCATCATCGGCGCCGCCTTCGGTAAAATCGTTTCCTCGTTTGTAGGCGACGTGGTGATGCCACCTATTGGTCTGTTGATCGGTGGTGTGGACTTCGCTGACCTGGCGATAACCCTCAAGGCCGCGCAGGGTGATGTGCCCGCTGTGGTCCTGGCCTATGGCAAGTTCATCCAGAGCATCATCGACTTCGTGATCGTCGCCTTCGCCATCTTTATGGGCGTGAAAGCCATCAACCGCCTGAAGCGCGAAGAAGCTGTGGCCCCAAGCCTGCCGCCGACGCCGACCAAGGAAGAGCTGCTGCTGGGTGAGATTCGTGATCTGCTCAAAGCACAAAACGACAAACCGCTTTAACCCGCGTTTGCCTGGAAGAGGCGCCTGTTTCAGGCGCCTTTTTTATTACCAGTAATTTTCCACCGCCACTTGCCCTGGGCGCCGGCTCAGGCTCAGTTGCAGGTCGCGCTGCTTGAGCAATTGGCGCGTGTCATCGACCATCTGCGGGTTGCCGCAAATCAGCACGCGGGAGTGCTCCGGGGTCAGGCCTACACCAGCAGCGCGCTCCAACTCGCCATTCTCGATCAGCGTGGTGATGCGCCCGTTCAGTGCCCCAGGGTGCTGCTCACGGGTGACGATGGGAATGTAGGTGAGTTTATGCGCGTACTCGGCCAGGTACTCACGCTCGCCGAGCGTGTTAATCAGCGACTGATACGCCAGTTCCTTGGCCTCTCGGGCGCTGTACACCAGTACGATGCGCTCGAATTTTTCCCAGACCTCGAAGTCCTGCAGGATCGACAGAAACGGTGCCACCCCCGTGCCGGTGCCCAGCAGCCACAGATCACGCCCGTCCACAAAACGATTCAAGGTCAGATAGCCTGTGGCCTGACGCTCAACCATCAAGGTATCGCCCACCTGCAGACGGCTTAATTCACTGGTGAACTCGCCCCCCGGAACGACGATAGAGAAGAAGTCCAAGTGTTCATCAAATGGCGAGGACACAATGGAATAGGCGCGCCACACCGTGCTGCCGTCCGCCTTGGTCACGCCCAAGCGCACAAACTGGCCGGCGGTAAACCGAAAGCCCGGGTCACGGCTGGTGCGCAGGGTAAACAGGCTGGGCGTCAGCGATTGCACTTCGAGCAGGGTCTGGCGGGTAAATTTCTCAGCGCTGGCCGTCATGGGGGGCTCCGTTGAACAGGTGCCCTAGTGTCTCTCAAAGTCGCGCAGGGAAACACCAGTGGTTTGTACTGGCATTGCCAGTGCGAGCAACAGCTATGCTGTTACAGCGCAAGCGCTCGGATCGGAGCTATCCAGTCCCAACTAATTATTTAGCTATTTCTCCCCTTCTAACAGGCCATTAGATGTCGCAGTGCAACTAAACAAATGCCAATTTAATATCACCACCAACCCATTGAACTTATAGGAATAACCCGAACATAAAGCACTATATGTACAAACGATCACTCATTGTATAAGTAATAAACAAACAAAATACGGGCATTCAGTAAAATTTTTTCACATTACGATGTGTAGGCTTTGTCCTACACTGATTTCCGTACCTCGCTGGGATCCGGGACGTGCCCAGGCAACAACACCCATGGAGAGTTACAAATGGTCAACTGGCGCAATACACGACTCCCCAAACTGGAAGGTGAGAACAAGATCACCACTATTTATGAGATGGTCGTCAATCACACCTATGAGCTAGGATTCGAATACTGCTCATTTACGATGAGTTCGCAACAACAAGCTACCCAAACTAAACCGATTCACTTTAATAACTACCCCAATGAATGGAATACCGTTTACAAACAAGCGCATTTTTTTGACATCGATCCGGTAGTCGCCCACTGCAAACGTAGCGTGCTGCCTATCGTGTGGGATGAAAAAACCTTCAGCGCCGCACCCCACCTCTGGTCGTTGGCCCAGTCGTTTGGTGTGCATTTTGGATGGACCCAAGCCGTGCACGATTTCCAGGGCGTGTTCAGCATGCTGACCCTGGGCAGAAGCAACGGCGAAGTCAGCCCACAGGAGCTTTACGAGAAAGCCGGCCAGGTGCTATGGCTTTGTCATGTGATGCATGCTGCGGTGGCACAAAATTATGCCGAAAAGCCGAGCGTCACAGCGCCTTGCAAATTGACCCCACGAGAAACGGAAATCCTCAGGTGGTCGGCCCTGGGCAAGACGGCTTCGGACATTGCCACGATCCTGTGCCTGTCGGAGCGCACCGTGGGCTTTCATATCAGCAGTTGCTTGAGAAAACTGGGGGTCAATAACAAGATTGCCGCCGTACTGTGTGCTTCCAAAGCAGGGTTGTTTTAACCGCTGAAGAAACACCGCATGTAATCCCATCGAAAAAAAAGTAACATTTACGGCCAATTCTGAGTGTTGATACGGCGCATTGATGCCGCTTCGTTGTTCACTCAGATGGTTGCGCCGGTTGCCCATGCCCGCTGCCGCCCCATCGATGACCCAGAGC
>NZ_WKDV01000054.1:0-36821 GCF_021605825.1 Pseudomonas sp. PA-6-3C | reverse complement strand
ACACTGGCTGGTGCTTGTTTTTCAAACCGTTCTAAAACCTTTTCCCACATAGCTTCGTCGTCCTGACTGAATTGATTAGGGGATTTTAAACCAAGACCTTGAAAGGCATGGCTGTAAGAGCGGAACCCTACTCAGCCGTTATCGCAGCAACGGATATGTACACCACCAAAAGACCGCCATCGCAGGCAACCCAGCTCCCACATGTAAATTGTGTTGCACATCAGCATCAAAGCGCAGCCTTGACCAGCATCCCCGCAGCCACCACCACACACAGACTGGCAAAGCCCACCTGCAACGCCCGCGCCGGGATCACCGAACACAAACGCCGACCAGCCAACATGCCGACAATACTCGCACCGATAAACACCCAGCCCATCGGCTCAATGCTCACACCGGCCTGCATCGACCCAGCCACGCCGATCAGCGAAATCAGGCTGATCACCATCAAAGAGGTGGCGACAATCCCGCGCATCTGCACATCGGTCAGTTGCTTGAACGCCGGCACGATCAGGAAGCCACCGCCCACGCCAAGCAAGCCCGACACCGCGCCAGTCACGGCCCCCAAAGCCGCCAACGTGGCACTGCATTTGGCAGTCCAGGCCAGGCGCCCGGTCTGCTGGTTGAGCATGCAGTTTTTCTGGCCCCAGGACGCGGCGCCATGGTCGCTTGGCCCGGCCTCGACCTTTTCGCGTTGCAACATGCGCCACGCCACCAGCACCATCAAGGCGCTGAACAGGCCCATCAGCAGGTGTTCGGGCAACTGGTGCGCAATAAACACACCCAGTGGCGAAAACAGCGCACCGAGCAAGGCGATCAATAACGCGGCGCGGTAACGCACCAGGCCATGGCGCAACCCGTCAATGGCGCCGACCGCCGCCGCCGCGCCCACGGCGAGCAACGACACCGGCGCCGCCTGGGTCATGGTCAAGCCCAGCCCCAGCACCAACGCCGGCACTCCGAGGATGCCACCGCCCGCGCCGGTCAGGCCCATGACCAGGCCCATCAATAAACCCAACAGACTTGCCAGCAGCATTTAATCCACCTTGCTCAGGCGGGTCAGCCACTCGCGGCCCTTGAGCATGCCGTTCCAGTAGAACCACGGCAGCAGCGTGGCCTTGAGGAACCACATCGAGCGACGTGCCTGGGTCGGGTCCAGCGGGAAGGTCGGCAGCAGCTTGCCGCCATAGCCGAACTCGGCCAGCACCACCTTGCCCTTCTCCACCGTCAACGGGCAGGAACCATAGCCGTCGTACTTGAGCGGCAGCGGCGCCTGTTTGCGCAGGGCCAGCAGGTTTTCGGCCACCACCACGATCTGCTTGCGCACGGCGGCTGCGGTCTTGGCGTTGGTGGTGCCGCACACATCGCCGAGGCCGAAGATATGCGGGTAGCGCAGGTGTTGCAGGCTGTGCGGGTTCACCTCGCACCAACCGGCGGGGTCGGCCAACGAGCTCTGGCGGATAAAATCCGGGGCAACCTGCGGCGGGACCACGTGCAACAGGTCGAAGGATTTTTCTTCGACGGTGGCCTTGCCTTCGGCGTCTTTGACTTCAAACCAGGCTTTGCGCGCCGGGCCATCGACCTTGACAAGGTTGGCGTTGAACGCCAGGCGGGCGTTGTATTTCTCTACGTACTTCATCAATGGCGGCACAAAGGTCGCCACGCCAAACAGCGCGGCGCCGGCCAGGTTGAATTCGACGTCGATGTTTTTCAGGTTACCCTGCTTGAGCCAGTGATCGCAGGACAGATACATGGCTTTTTGCGGCGCGCCTGCACATTTGATCGGCATGGCCGGCTGGGTAAAGATCGCCTTGCCGCCTTGCAACTGCTGCACAAGCTGCCAGGTGTAGGCCGCGTGCTCGTAGCTGTAGTTGGAGGTCACGCCGTTCTGGCCAAGGGTCTGTTCCAGGCCGTCGATTTTTTCCCAGGCCAGGCGCAGGCCGGGGCACACGATCAGGTTGTTCCAGCTCACGCGCTGGCCGTTGTCGAGCACCAGGGTTTGCTCGTCGGGCAGCAACTCGGCGACAGCGGCCTGCACCCAGGCGACGCCATTGGGCAGTACGTCGGCCAACGGCCGTCGGGTCTTTTTCAGGTCGTAGGCGCCGCCACCAACCAGCGTCCAGGCTGGCTGATAGCAGTGATAGTCGTTAGGTTCGATCAGGGTGATGTTCAGCTGCGGGTCGCGTTTGAGCAAGCTGGCCAGCAGGCCGATGCCTGCCGAGCCGCCGCCGATGACTACGATGTCGCCACTGATGGTCGGTCCCCAGTGTTGCTCGGTCATGGTCTTTTGCCTTTTATCGTCAATGCACACAAGGGTCGCTGCCGTATGGCGTCACGCCCAGCTTTTTATGACCGCGCCGCAGTACAAGCCGGACAAGGTCTTCATCACTTGAATCACTTCGTGGCTGGCCAGCCCATAGAAAATGTATTTACCTTCCCGACGGGTGGCGACCAACCCTTCGTCACGCAAAATGCCCAACTGTTGTGACAGTGTGGGCTGACGCACACCGGTCATGGTTTCCAGCTCGCCGACGTTGCGCTCGCCCTGGGTCAACTGGCACAGGATCAACAGGCGGTCCTCATTGGCCAGTGCCTTGAGCAAGGAGCACGCCTTGGACGCCGATGCGCGCAACTGGGCGACTTCGCCCTCACTCAGAGTAGATTCCATTTGCCTCGGGTCCTTTATGTCACTTAAGCTCAAAACATTATGTGTAAACGTAAACTGATTGTAACCACTTTTTTCGCTTCCGGGGACCGCCGCCATGCCAGCGTTGATTCAAGCCTTTCTGGACGAGGCATCGTCGACCTTCACCTACGTCATTTATGAACACGATGGCGGCCCGTGCGCCATCGCCGATTCGGTACTCAATTACGACCCCGCGTCCGGGCGCACGGATACCGCCCAAGCCGATAAAGTCATCGCGTTCGTGCGTGAGCACGGCTTGCAGGTGCAGTGGCTGCTGGAAACCCATGCGCATGCCGATCACTTGTCCGCTGCGCCTTACCTGCGCCGCACGCTTGGCGGCAAAATCGCCATCGGCCAATCCATCAGTAAGGTCCAGGATGTCTTCAAGAGCCTGTTCAACCTGGAGCCGGAATTCCGCGTCGATGGCTCGCAGTTCGACCACCTGTTTGCGCCGGATGAAATCTTTCATATCGGCAACTTGAAGGCCCAGGCGCTGCATGTGCCTGGCCACACCCCGGCCGACATGGCGTACCTGATCGACGGTCGTTTGATTCTGGTAGGCGACACGCTGTTCATGCCGGATGTAGGCACCGCGCGTTGCGACTTCCCTGGTGGTGACGCGCGACAGTTGTATGCGTCGATGCGCAAGCTGCTGGCCTTTCCATTGGAGACTGAACTGTACGTGTGCCATGACTACCCGCCTGAAAGCCGCGAGGCCAAGTGCCTGACCACGGTCGCCGAGCAGCGCGCGGGCAATATTCATGTGCATGACGGGGTGGATGAGGCGGCGTTTGTAGAGATGCGCACCCAGCGTGATGCCGGGTTGGGAATGCCGACGCTATTGCTGCCGGCGATTCAGGTAAATGTGCGCGCGGGGAATATGCCGCCGGCGGAAGCAAACGGGGTGACGTATCTGAAGATTCCGCTTAACCAACTGTAAAAAGCGCCGATTCCTTTGTGGGAGCTGGCTTGCCTGCGATAGCGATGCATCAGTAACCCGTGTGTCAACTGGCCCACCGCTATCGCAGGCAAGCCAGCTCCCACACTTGTCCTGTGTTGTGTCAGGAACCCAGGCTGATGCCATTAGCCGGCAACGGCAGCGCGGTCTTGTAGCGCACCTGCTTGAGCGCAAAGCTCGAGCGAATATTGGCCACGCCCGGCACCTTGGTCAGAAAGTCCATCATGAAACGCTCCAGCGACTGGATCGTCGGCACCAGCACCCGGATCAGATAATCCGGGTCGCCCGCCATCAGGTAACACTCCATCACTTCCGGCCGGTCAGAAATCGCGCCTTCGAACTGCTGCAATGCCAGTTCATTCTGCTTTTCCAGGCTCACATGAATGAACACATTCACGTGCAGCCCCAGCAGATCGGCGTCCAGCAACGTGACCTGATCACGGATAAGCCCCAATTCCTCCATGGCCTTCACCCGGTTAAAGCATGGCGTGGGCGACAGGTTGACCGAACGGGCCAGGTCGGCGTTGGTAATGCGGGCGTTCTCCTGCAGGGCATTGAGAATGCCGATATCGGTACGGTCCAGTTTGCGCATGAGACAAAATCACCTGTTTATTATGTTTATGCAGTTTTTTTATCCGCAAATGGTCTTGAGCGCAATGAAACACAGATAAATATTCTTCTACGCCACGCCTATGATGTTTGTAGGACAAGATTTCTCCTATCCGGAGACTGACTGTCAGCTAGCGCGCCCACTACAAGAAATTCACAAGATCGAGCGTAGAAAGCCATGAACCAGCCGTATGCACCACTGCGCCTGCACGTTCCCGAACCCTCGGGCCGCCCAGGCTGCAAGACCGACTTTACCTACCTGCGCCTGACTGACGCAGGTACGGTGCGCAAACCCGCCATCGACGTAGAACCCGCCGACACCGCTGACCTGGCCAAGGGCCTGATCCGCGTGCTTGACGACCAGGGCCAGGCTCTTGGCCCGTGGGCTGAAGGGGTATCCGCCGAGATCATGCGTAAAGGCATGCGCGCCATGCTCAAGACGCGCATCTTCGACAACCGCATGGTGGTCGCACAGCGTCAGAAAAAAATGTCGTTCTACATGCAAAGCCTTGGCGAAGAAGCCATCGGCAGCGCCCAGGCCCTGGCCTTGAATATCGACGACATGTGCTTCCCCACCTACCGCCAGCAAAGCATCCTGATGGCCCGCGAAGTGCCGCTGGTGGACCTGATCTGCCAACTGCTGTCCAACGAGCGCGACCCGCTCAAGGGCCGTCAGTTGCCAATCATGTATTCGGTCAAGGACGCCGGTTTCTTCACTATTTCCGGTAACCTCGCCACCCAATTCGTGCAAGGCGTGGGCTGGGGCATGGCCTCGGCGATCAAGGGCGACACCAAGATTGCCTCGGCCTGGATCGGCGACGGCGCCACCGCCGAATCGGACTTCCACACCGCCCTCACCTTCGCCCACGTTTACCGCGCGCCGGTGATTCTCAACGTGGTCAACAACCAGTGGGCCATCTCCACCTTCCAGGCTATCGCCGGCGGTGAAGCCACCACCTTCGCCGGACGCGGCGTGGGTTGCGGCATCGCCTCCCTGCGTGTGGACGGCAACGACTTTATCGCCGTGTATGCAGCGTCTGCCTGGGCCGCCGAGCGTGCGCGCCGCAACCTTGGGCCAACCCTCATCGAGTGGGTCACCTACCGCGCCGGCCCGCACTCCACCTCGGACGATCCGTCCAAATACCGCCCAGCCGATGACTGGAGCCACTTCCCGCTCGGCGACCCGATTGCGCGCCTCAAGCAGCACCTGATCAAGATTGGCCAGTGGTCCGAAGAAGAGCACACGGCAGTCAGTGCCGAGCTTGAGGCCGAAGTGGTCAAGGCGCAGAAAGAAGCCGAACAGTACGGCACCCTGGCCGGCGGCCAGATTCCAAGCGCCGCGACCATGTTCGAAGACGTTTATAAAGAGATGCCGGAGCACTTGAAGCGCCAGCGTCAAGAGTTGGGGGTCTGACATGAACGATCACAACAACAGCATCGAATTGGAAACCGCCATGACCACCACCACCATGACCATGATCCAGGCCCTGCGCTCGGCCATGGATGTGATGCTTGAGCGTGACGATAACGTGGTGGTGTTCGGCCAGGACGTCGGCTACTTCGGCGGCGTATTCCGTTGCACCGAAGGTTTGCAGAACAAGTACGGCAGCTCGCGGGTGTTTGACGCGCCGATCTCCGAAAGCGGCATCGTCGGCGTTGCCGTGGGCATGGGGGCCTACGGCCTGCGCCCGGTCGCCGAGATTCAATTCGCTGACTACGTGTACCCGGCCACCGACCAGATCATCTCCGAAGCCGCCCGCCTGCGTTATCGCTCGGCCGGCCAGTTCACCGCACCCTTGACCATGCGCATGCCGTGCGGCGGCGGCATCTACGGCGGCCAGACCCACAGCCAGAGTATTGAAGCGGTGTTCACCCAGGTCTGCGGCCTGCGCACGGTGATGCCGTCCAACCCGTATGACGCCAAGGGTCTGTTGATCGCCTCGATCGAAAACGACGACCCGGTGATCTTCCTCGAGCCTAAGCGCCTGTACAACGGCCCGTTCGATGGCCACCACGATCGCCCGGTCACACCCTGGTCCAAACACCCGCAAGCGCAAGTGCCGGACGGTTACTACACCGTGCCGCTGGACGTGGCCGCCATCGTGCGTCCGGGCTCGGCGGTGACGGTGCTGACCTACGGCACCACCGTATACGTGTCGCAAGTCGCCGCCGAAGAAACCGGCATCGACGCCGAGGTCATCGACCTGCGCAGCCTGTGGCCGCTGGACCTGGAAACCATCGTCAACTCGGTGAAAAAGACCGGCCGTTGCGTGGTGGTGCATGAAGCCACCCGCACCTGCGGCTTTGGTGCCGAACTGGTGTCGCTGGTGCAAGAGCATTGCTTCCATCACCTGGAAGCGCCGATCGAACGCGTCACCGGTTGGGACACGCCCTACCCGCACGCGCAAGAGTGGGCCTATTTTCCAGGGCCGTCCCGCGTGGGCGCGGCGTTGAAACGGGTCATGGAGGTCTGAATGGGCACGCACGTTATCAAGATGCCGGACATTGGCGAAGGCATTGCAGAAGTTGAACTGTCGGTATGGCATGTAAAAGTCGGCGACCTGGTGGTTGAAGACCAGGTGCTGGCGGATGTGATGACCGACAAGGCGATGGTGGACATTCCCTCGCCGGTGCACGGCAAAGTGATTTCTCTGGGCGGCGAGCCCGGCGAAGTCATGGCGGTGGGCAGTATTTTGATCAGCATTGAAGTCGAAGGCGCCGGGAATGCCAAGGATGCGCCGGTGGTGGCTGAGCCGGTGAAAGCTGCGCCAGCGCCAGTGGTTGAAGCCAAGCCTGCGCCTGTGGCCGAAGCAAAGCCAACCGCCAAACCCGCTGCGGCACCGGTTGCGCGTGACGCAAACGAACGCCCTTTGGCTTCGCCTGCCGTGCGCAAACACGCGCTGGATGCCGGGATTCAGCTGCGTCTGGTGCAGGGCAGCGGCCCGGCGGGTCGGGTGCTGCACGAAGATCTGGACGCTTACCTGCAACAAGGTGCAACCCAGGCTTCGGCAACCGCCAACCCTTACGCCGAACGCAACAGCGAAGAACAGATCCCGGTGATCGGCATGCGCCGCAAGATCGCCCAGCGCATGCAGGACGCCACCCGCCGCGCCGCGCATTTCAGCTACGTGGAAGAAATCGACGTCACGGCGCTGGACGAGCTGCGCGTGCACCTTAATGAGAAGCACGGCGCCACACGCGGCAAATTGACCTTGCTGCCGTTTATCGTGCGCGCCATGGTCGTGGCGTTGCGCGACTTCCCGCAGATCAACGCACGCTACGACGACGAAGCCCAAGTCATCACCCGCCTGGGCGCGGTGCATGTGGGCGTCGCCACCCAAAGCGATGTGGGCCTGATGGTGCCGGTGGTACGTCACGCCGAAGCCCGCAGCCTGTGGGGCAACGCCGAGGAAATCGCACGTTTGGCCAGCGCCGCGCGCAATGGCAAGGCCAGTCGCGATGAACTGTCGGGCTCGACCATCACCCTGACCAGCCTCGGCGCGTTGGGCGGCATTGTCAGCACGCCGGTGCTGAACCTGCCGGAAGTCGCCATTGTCGGCGTCAACCGCATCGTTGAACGGCCGATGGTAATCAAGGGCCAGATCGTGGTGCGCAAGATGATGAACCTCTCCAGCTCCTTCGATCACCGTGTGGTCGACGGCATGGACGCGGCGCAATTCATCCAGGCCATTCGTGGCCTGCTCGAACAACCCGCCAGCCTGTTTTTGGAGTAAGGCATGTCTCAGACATTGAACACCACGCTGCTGATTATCGGCGGCGGCCCTGGCGGTTATGTGGCGGCGATCCGTGCCGGCCAACTGGGCATCCCGACCATTCTGGTCGAGGGCCAGGCGCTGGGCGGCACCTGCCTGAACATCGGCTGCATTCCCTCCAAAGCCTTGATCCACGTGGCCGAGCAGTTCCAGCAAACCGTGCACCACAGCCAAGGGTCGCAACTGGGCATTGAAGTGGATGTGCCGACCCTGGACATCCGCAAGAGCGTGGAATGGAAAGAAGGCATTGTTGATCGCCTGACCACCGGCGTGGCCGCCTTGCTCAAGAAGCATAAAGTGCAGGTGATCCACGGCTGGGCCAAGGTGGTGGACGGCAAGACCGTCGACGTCGGCGACCAGCGCATTCAGTGCGAGCACCTGCTGCTGGCCACCGGCTCGAAAAGCGTCAACCTGCCGATGCTGCCGATTGGCGGGCCGATCATCTCGTCAACCGAAGCACTGGCGCCGACCCGCGTGCCCAAGCGCCTGATTGTGGTGGGCGGCGGCTATATCGGCCTGGAGCTGGGCATTGCCTATCGCAAGCTCGGCGCCGAGGTCAGTGTGGTCGAGGCACAGGAGCGTATCCTGCCGGCCTACGATGGCGAACTGACGCTGCCGGTGGCCGAATCGCTCAAGCAGTTGGGGGTCAAGCTGTACCTCAGCCACAGCGTCACCGGTTTCGAAAACAACAGCCTGCAGGTACGTGACCCGAACGGCGACACGCTGTCGCTGCAAACCGATCAGGTGCTGGTGGCCGTGGGCCGCAAACCCAACACCCAGGGCTGGAACCTCGAAGCGCTGAACCTGGCGATGAACGGCGCGGCGATCAAGATCGACAACCGTTGCCAGACCAGCATGCGCAATGTGTACGCCATCGGCGACCTGAGCGGTGAGCCGATGCTGGCGCACCGGGCCATGGCCCAGGGCGAGATGGTCGCCGAACTGATCAGCGGCAAACACCGCGAATTCAACCCGGCCGCCATCCCGGCGGTGTGCTTCACCGACCCTGAGCTGGTGGTGGTCGGCAAGACCCCGGACGAAGCCAAGGCGGCCGGCCTGGACTGCATCGTGTCGAGCTTCCCGTTTGCGGCCAATGGCCGGGCGATGACCCTGGAGTCTAAAACCGGCTTTGTGCGCGTGGTCGCGCGGCGTGACAACCACCTGATTGTCGGCTGGCAGGCGGTGGGGGTTGGTGTGTGCGAGCTGTCTACGGCCTTTGGCCTGTGCCTGGAGATGGGTTCGCGCCTGGAAGATGTGGCGGGCACGATCCATGCGCATCCGACCCTCGGCGAAGCGGTTCAGGAAGCGGCTTTAAGAGCATTGGGGCACGCGCTGCACCTGTAAAACCGTGGTGAGGCCATCGCAGGCAAGCCAGCTCCCACAGGGCAATGTATTCCAAATGTGGGAGCTGGCTTGCCTGCGATAGCGGTGTATCAGCCAATACACACGCTCAATGGTCCGCCCACCTGCTCCCACACCGGCCAAGAATGAAGTATTGTTGCGCCCATCCAGTAAAAAACCGACAAGCCTGCCTTCGACCAGGCGGTTGACCAGAGATAGAGGGTGTCATGGGTAACGAAAGCATCAATTGGGACAAGCTGGGTTTTGACTACATCAAGACCGACAAACGGTTTCTCCAAACCTGGAAAAACGGCGAGTGGCAAGCGGGCACCCTGACCGACGATAACGTGCTGCACATCAGCGAGGGTTCCACCGCCCTGCACTATGGCCAGCAGTGCTTTGAAGGCCTCAAGGCCTACCGCTGCAAGGACGGCTCGATCAACCTGTTCCGTCCGGACCAGAACGCCGCCCGTATGCAACGCAGCTGCGCACGCTTGCTGATGCCGCATGTGACCACCGAAGACTTCATCGAAGCCTGCAAACAAGTGGTCAAGGCCAACGAGCGGTTCATCCCGCCGTACGGCAGTGGCGGCGCGCTGTACCTGCGCCCGTTCGTGATCGGCACCGGTGAAAACATCGGCGTGCGTAGCGCACCGGAGTTTATCTTCTCGGTATTCGCCATCCCGGTCGGCGCCTACTTCAAGGGCGGCCTGGTGCCACACAATTTCCAGATCTCCACGTTCGACCGCGCCGCGCCACAGGGCACCGGCGCCGCCAAGGTCGGTGGCAACTATGCCGCCAGCCTGATGCCGGGCGCTGAAGCAAGGAAATCCGGTTTCGCCGACGCGATCTACCTGGACCCGATGACCCACTCGAAAATCGAGGAAGTCGGTTCGGCCAACTTCTTTGGTATCACCCGCGACAACCAGTTCATCACACCGAAGTCGCCTTCGGTGCTGCCAGGCATCACCCGCCTGTCGCTGATCGAACTGGCCGAGACCCGCCTGGGCCTGAAAGTGGTCGAGGGCGACGTGTTCATCGACAAACTGGACCAGTTCAAGGAAGCCGGCGCCTGCGGCACCGCTGCCGTGATCTCGCCAATCGGCGGCATCCAGTACGACGGCAAGCTGCACGTGTTCCACAGCGAAACCGAAGTGGGCCCGATCACCCAGGCGCTCTACAAAGAACTGACCGGCGTGCAGACCGGCGACGTTGAAGCGCCAGAGGGTTGGATCGTCAAGGTCTAACCCCAAAAAACGCAAAACCCAATGTGGGAGTGGGCTTGCCAGCTCCCACATTTGCTTGCGGTGTGCTCACAAGTCCTTGGGAATATTCACCGCAATCTTCTTGCCCATGCTGATCCTCGGCTCCACCCCATACCCCAACGCCTCGTAGAACCCCACCACCGCGTCATTGCCGCCCGTAATCTGCAGGTTGATCTTCATGCAACCCAACGCAGTCAACGCCTGCTCGGCATAGCGCACCAGCGAAGCACCCAGGCCCTGCCGACGATAATCGCGGTGCACCGCCACCGAATACAACCAGCCGCGATGCCCGTCATAGCCGGCCAGAATAGTGCCGATCACGGCCTTTTTATCCGTCGCCACAAAGAACAACCCATCGTTTACCGCCAGCTTTTTGTCGATTGCCAGGCTTGGCAGGTTGTGCGCGGTGTCATAGCCAAACGCCTGCTGCCACAGCGCCACCACCTGGGATCGGTGCGGACGATCGCGATATGGCCCGATGGGATGGCGCGATAACAAAGCCTTTTCCATCACGAGCGTGCGCTCATTGCCATGGTAAACGTCGCGTACCGTGTGAAAGCCCAGCTTGGTATAAAACGGCTCGGCCGTCAGCGATGACGGCACGCTCAGGACCGTCACCCCGGCTTCAACGGCCCGCAGCTCAATCTCGATCATCAGCAGCCGGCCAATGCCCTGCCCTTGCAATGCCGGGTTGACGAATACCGAGCGCACCACATTGCCATCAAGGGCGGCGGTGGCGACGATCATCTGATCCTGGGTCGCCACCAGCACCACCCGGCGCTGGAGCAAGGCCAGCACGGCGTCGGGTGTGAAGTTGCTGGCTACCCGAGCGATCACCTCCGCCGGGTAGTCCCGCGCATTGCTGCTGTGCAAGGCTGCCAGGATGACCTGGCTGATGCCCTCGGCATCGGTGGGTTGGGCAAGACGAACAGCGGTAGACATGCATTCTCCTTCCTGGCTCGGGTTTCACGACCGCCACCATACTAATGTGGGAGCTGGCTTGCCTGCGATAGCGGTCTGTCAGTCAGCGCATCTGGCGCAGACAGACCGCCATCGCAGGCAAGCCAGCTCCCACAGTTTGATTGCATTTCAACTCGCCAGCCGATTCGGCTGCCCTACCCCACTTTTCAGCTTTCCCGGCTGAGCCGCCCCGCTATATCAGCCGGGATTCACCCGCCACAGCGCACAAAATAGCCCCACTGCTCACCCATGGATTCGTGCCCCCATGCAAACCACCAACACCGTCTTGATGATTCGCCCGGCGCGCTTTGCCTTCAACCCGGACACCGCGATCAACAACCGCTTCCAACGCCAGCCACTTGACCCGCTGAGCGTGCAGCAAAAAGCGCTGCAGGAGTTCGACGGCTATGTCGATACCCTGCGCCAACATGGCGTAGAGGTGCTGGTGGTGCAAGACACCCCGGCGCCCCACACGCCCGACTCGATCTTCCCCAACAACTGGTGGAGCAGCCACGCCGATGGCAGCCTGGTGCTGTACCCGATGGAAGGCCAGAACCGACGACTGGAGCGCAACAAAGGTGTGCTGCAAGTGCTGGAGCAGCGTTTTGCGATCCATAGCACCATCGACCTCAGCCCCCTCGAACAACAGAACATCTTCCTCGAAGGCACCGGCAGCATGGTGCTCGACCGCCAGCACCGTATCAGCTATGCCTGCCACTCCGGGCGCACCCACCAAGACGCCTTGCGCCAGTTCGCCGAACGCCTCGACTACCAACTCTGCGTCTTCCACGCCGTCGACCGCCACCACGCGCCGATCTACCACAGCAACGTGATGATGAGTGTCGGCCGCGACCTCTCGGTGGTGTGCCTGCAAGCCCTGCCCGATGCCATCGAACGCCAGGCCCTGGAACGCTCGCTGCGCGACACCGGTAAAGACATCCTTGCTCTCGACTTCGACCAGCTCGAAGCCTTCGCCGGCAACATGCTTGAAGTCCACGACCGTGACGGCCAGCCGCTGCTGGTGATGTCGGCCAGCGCCTGGAGCGCCCTGCACCCGGCCCAGCGCACGCATGTAGAACGCCACACCCGCCCGGTGGTGGTGAACATCGACAACATCGAACGCATCGGCGGCGGCAGTGCCCGCTGCATGCTGGCGGAAGTGCACCTGCCCGCCCGCGCCTCATTTCAATAAGGAGTCTTGCCATGACCCGTTATATCGACGTCAACGACCTCAGCTACCTGGTTTCACAAAAAGGCCTGCAAACCTGCATCAGCGAAATGGCCGAATACATCCGCGCCGACTACCTGCGCTGGCAGGACTTCGAAAAGTGCGCGCGCCTGGCCAACCATTCGCCGGACGGCGTGATCGAGCTGATGCCGGTGTCCGACGCCTCGCTGTACGCCTTCAAGTACGTGAACGGCCACCCGAAGAACACTCTGGCCGGCATGCTCACAGTGATGGCCTTTGGCGCCCTGGGCGATGTCGACACCGGCAAGCCGGTGCTGCTGGCCGAAATGACCCTGACCACCGCGATCCGCACCGCGGCCACCTCTGCCCTGGTAGCCCGTTACCTGGCGCGCGACAACAGCCGCAGCATGGCGTTGATCGGCAACGGCTCGCAAAGCGAGTTCCAGGCCCAGGCCTTCCACGCCATGCTCGGTATCACCGAAATCCGCCTGTTCGATATCGACGCCAAGGCCACTGCCAAGCTGGCGGCCAACCTCAAGGCGTTCCCGGCGATCAAGGTGATCCTGGCCGCCAGCGTGGCCGAAGCGGTCAAAGGCGCGGACATCGTCACCACCGTCACGGCCGACAAGGCTTATGCCACCATCCTCACCGACGACATGATCGAGCCCGGCATGCATCTGAATGCCGTGGGTGGCGACTGCCCCGGCAAAACCGAGCTGGACCGCCGCATCGTCGAGCGCGCGCGGGTGATCGTCGAGTACGAACCGCAAAGCCGTATCGAAGGTGAAATCCAGCACATGCCGGAAGATTCGCCGGTGACCGAGCTGTGGCAAGTGATCAATGGCCAGCAGCCCGGCCGCGAGAACGCGCGCCAAGTCACGCTGTTCGACTCGGTGGGTTTTGCCATCGAAGACTACTCGGCCCTGCGTTACGTGCTGGACGTGGCCAAGGCGCTGGATGTGGGCAGTACCCTTGAGCTGGTGCCGGACCTCGCCGACCCGAAAGACCTGTTTGCACGCCTGGCCCAACAGCCACGCGCACAGCACAAAAAGCGCGCCTGAAACCGCTCTGGCCTGCCGCTTTGCGCCCAAGGCAGGCCGGATTTACATCCGTCAAAAGCCGATTTTGCGCGTGCCGCAGCCGATTCCGCTGCATTGCGCTTTTTAACAGCGCAATTTGCGCTTTATGCACGGGGTAAACGACACAAAAAACGCACCACCATGAAGCATTCTCTGCTCCCAGCGATTCACCGCCCTTACATCAATTACAAAATATAGGGACTGTCACATGACTCCATTGCGATCACTCTTCGCCGCGTTGCTGTTGCCACTGTGCGCGAGCGCCGCCCACGCCCAGGACTGGAAAGAAATCCGCTTCGGCGTGTTCCCCGAATACCCGCCCTTTGAGTCCGTCGCTGCCGACGGCAGCCTGCAAGGTTTTGATATCGAGTTGGGCAACGCCATCTGCGCCAAGCTCGAAGTCAAATGCACCTGGGTGCACAACGAATTCGACGGCATGATCCCGGCCCTGCGCGCGCGCAAGTTCGACGCGATCATGTCGTCCATGGCGGTCACACCGGCTCGCGAAAAAGTCATCGACTTCAGCGACCGCCTGTTCCTCAGCCCCACCTCGGTGATCACCCGTAAAAACGCCGAGTTCGGCGACACGCCGGAGTCACTCAAAGGCAAGCAGGTGGGCGTGCTGCAAGGTTCACTGCAGGAAGCCTATGCACGTGCGCACCTGGCCAGGCTCGGCGCGCAGATCAAGGCGTACCAGTCCCAGGAGCAGAACTACGCCGACCTGCAAAACGGCCGCCTCGACGCCACCCTGACCGACAAGCTCGAAGCCCAGCTCAACTTCCTGTCCAAGCCTGAAGGCGCCGACTACAAGACCGGCCCGGCCTTCAAAGACCCGACCTTGCCGCTGGATATCGCCATGGGCTTGCGCAAGAACGACGCCGAACTGCGTGCGCTGATCAATAAGGGCATCGCCGCCGTGCAGGCCGATGGCACCTACGCGCAGATCCAGAAGAAGTACTTCGGCGATCAGGATATCTACAACGAATAGGCCTACGCCGGCCCCTGTGGGAGCTGGCTTGCCTGCGATAGCGGTGGGTCAGCCACTGTAGATGTTGGAGGCGGCGACCGCCATCGCAGGCAAGCCAGCTCCCACACAAGCCAGCTCCCACCGTTAATCTCTGTGCTTGATCGAGATCTCCTCAATGAACGAACTCCTCAACCTGCAAGGCTACGGCCCGATGCTGGCCCAGGGTGCCTGGATGACGCTCAAGCTGGCGTTGCTGGCGCTGACCCTGAGCCTCGCCCTGGGCCTGATCGCCGCCGGTGCCAAGCTTTCGAGCGCCAAATGGCTGCGCGTGCCCGCCACCCTGTACACCACGCTGATCCGCAGCGTGCCGGACCTGGTGCTGATCCTGCTGATTTTCTACAGCCTGCAACTGTGGCTCAACGACCTGAGCGAAGTGTTGGGCTGGGATTACTTTGAAATCGATCCGTTTACCGCCGGGGTGATCACCCTGGGGTTTATCTACGGCGCGTATTTCACCGAAAACTTTCGCGGCGCCATTCTCAGTGTGCCGGCCGGGCAACTGGAAGCCGCCACCGCCTACGGCCTGAGCCGCTGGCAGCGCTTTCACCTGGTGCTGTTCCCGCAACTGATGCGCTTTGCCCTGCCGGGCCTGGGCAACAACTGGCTGGTGCTGCTCAAGTCCACGGCGCTGGTGTCGATCATCGGCCTGTCGGACCTGGTCAAGGCTGCGCAAAACGCGGGCAAGACCACCAATGAGCCACTGTACTTCCTGATCCTCGCGGGCCTGGTGTACCTGGTGATCACCACCCTCTCCAACCGCATCTTCAAGCGCCTCGAACGGCGCTACAACCTCGGCATCAAGGGGATGGCGCGATGATCGAACTGTTCCAGCAATACGGCCTGGCCTACCTGTTCAGCGATGGCACAGGGTTGTCCGGAGTCGCCATGACCTTGTGGCTGTTTATCATCTCGGTGGTCGCAGGTTTTGTACTGTCGATCCCGCTGGCGCTGGCGCGCGTCTCGCAGCACGTCTGGCTGCGCTGGCCGGTGGAGGTCTACACCTATCTGTTTCGTGGCACGCCGCTGTATATCCAATTGCTGATTTGCTACACCGGGCTTTACAGCCTGGAAGTGGTGCAGAACAACGCGCTACTTAATCAGTTTTTCCGTAATGCGCTCAACTGCACGTTGCTGGCGTTTGTGCTCAACACCTGCGCCTACACCGTGGAAATCTTCGCCGGGGCGATCCGCAACATTCCCCACGGAGAAATCGAAGCCGCGCGTGCCTATGGCCTGCACGGCTGGCGCCTCAACCTGTTTGTGGTGGTGCCCGCCGCGCTGCGCCGTGCGCTGCCGGCCTACAGCAATGAAATGATCCTGATGTTGCACGCTACCTCGCTGGCCTTTACCGCCACCGTCGCCGATATCCTCAAGGTCGCCCGCGACGCCAACGCCGAGACGTTCCTGACGTTCCAGGCTTTCGGCATCGCCGCCCTGCTCTACATGCTGCTGTCCTTTGCACTGGTGGGCCTGTTCCGACTGGCCGAACGTCGCTGGATGCGTTTTCTTGTTCCTACCCGAGGCTAACCCATGAATCAGTCCGCGCAGGCCCTGGCCGCTTACCCTGTTGACGCCCCCGTTGCCAAACCGGCAACCGCTGCGATCAAGCTTCAAGTCGAAGGCATCCACAAACGTTACGGCGACCACGAAGTGCTCAAGGGCGTGTCCCTCAATGCACGCAACGGCGACGTCATCAGCCTGATCGGCGCCAGCGGTTCGGGCAAAAGCACGATGCTGCGCTGCATCAACTTTCTCGAACAGCCGGACGCCGGGGTCATCACCCTCGATGGCATCAGCATCGAAATGCGCCAGGGCCGCGCCGGCACCCGCGCGCCGCACCAGGAACAACTGCAAAACCTGCGCACACGCCTGGCCATGGTGTTCCAGCACTTCAACCTGTGGAGCCACATGACCGTGCTGGAAAACATCACCATGGCCCCGCGCCGGGTGTTGGACGTGAGCGCGGCAGAGGCGGAAAAACGCGCACGCCTGTACCTGGACAAGGTCGGCCTGCCCGGCCGCGTGGCCGATCAATACCCGGCGTTTCTGTCCGGCGGCCAGCAACAACGCGTGGCCATCGCAAGGGCATTGGCGATGGAGCCGGAAATTATTCTGTTCGATGAACCGACCTCAGCGCTGGACCCGGAACTTGTAGGAGAAGTCCTCAAAGTCATACAGACGTTGGCCGAGGAAGGTCGTACCATGCTGATGGTCACCCACGAAATGGGCTTTGCCCGCCAGGTGTCCAGCCAAGTGCTGTTTTTGCACCAGGGCCGAGTCGAGGAACAAGGCGGCGCCGAGATCCTCGACCATCCCAACAGCGAACGCTTGCAGCAATTTCTTTCCAACCGTTTGAAGTGAACTCATGGATACCAAGGCCAACGGACCCCACTCTTCGCCCACGCTGGACCGCATCGATGAGGCGATCATCGACGTGTTGCGCCACCAGGGGCGTATCACCTACGAAAAGCTTTCCTCGCTTGTACACCTGACACCCAGGCCGTGCCTGGAACGGGTGCGCAAGCTGGAGCGACGCGGGGTGATCCGTGGTTATGGGGCGATCATCGATGTGCAGATGGTCTCGCCAGGGCTGTCGCTGCTGGTGCTGGTGGCCTTGTCCAATCAGAGCGGGCGCTCTGCGCAGAAGGCCTTTGAGGCCTGCGTCAAAGCCTGCCCGCAGGTGTTCGAGTGCCAACTGATCAGCGGGCCGTTCGACTACAGCTTGCGCATGCGCTGCCGGGATATGGAGCATTACCGGGTGCTGACGGAGACCTGGTTGAACAACGATGAGCTGCACATCGATAAGTTAGTGGCGCACCCGGAGTTGGCGGTGGTCAAAAACACCGCGACCGAACTGGCCTGAAACCCACGCTAGATCGTTCCCACGCTCCGCGTGGGAATGCATCCAGTGACGCTCCGCGTCACGACCTCAAAGCAGACGCGGAGCGTCCAGGGCGGCATTCCCACGCAGAGCGTGGGAACGATCATCGAGCCAGCTCCCACATTTTTAACTGTGCCCGCTTGAGATTTTCTTGCCCGGCCTGGCCCCGATCAGCTTCGCCTGCCCATCCTTCTGCTTGCCCGTGCGCGCCTCGCTGATCAACCCCGGTATCAGCTTGCCCTCCGGCAGATTCTTCCAGAACCGGCTGGGCAAATGCCCTTCCATCACTTTGGGGTTTAGCCGCGCCGGGTTGAAGATATGGCTGTAATAGGTCAGCCACATCGCACTGTGTGGATCTTCGACATTTTGCGCCAACTGTTGCCACGCCTCAGGGCACTGGCGTTGATGAATCAACTGCTCACCGTCGTAATACACACCGTCCAAAGGCGTTGCGATCATCCAGCGATGGCGGCCCATGCGCCCGACAAAATGCTGGCTGGCGGACTTCAAGATGTCATGGGCCGGTTCATGCCACGCCACATACTCCGGCAACTGCGGGCCGGCCTGCGCAGGCAAGGCAATAAACCGCACAAACGCATGCAGGTGATGGGCCTCGCGGCTGACCTGTTTGATGCGCCGCTGTAACTCACTGCCCAACTTGTCCCCGGCCAGCATCGCGGTGCGGTCGCCATGGCTGACACGCCACAACACCTCGTACAACAGGCTCCAGCGCTGATCACCGTGGTAACAGGCGGCCGATTCCAACAACTCCAGCAACGCCTTGGGAATCCGCGCCTGAAACGGCCCGAGCTGCTCAGGTACAGGCTCGTCCGTGGCAAACAGGTCCGCCACTTCGGCCTCGCCCCAGCTCACCTGGCTGGGGTCGACCTGATGGCTGAGCAGCCAGCGCGCCTGCTCGCGCCAGGTGCTGAAGAGGTTGTCGCATTCCAGGCTGATCATCCCCACAGCCCCATCTGTTGTGGCTGCGGGCGGTCGCGCAGTTGCTCGCGCAGCAGCACGCTGGTGCTGTCCGCCTGTTGCGGGTGGTAGTCGCTGGTGATGAAAAACGGCTTGGCCTTGGCCAGCACGCAACGCATGCGCGCCAGGTCTTCAAAGCGAATTTTGCGTTCGCGGCGCAGGTCGACCAGGCGCTGGGTGGTACGCAGACCAATGCCGGGAATGCGCGCGATCAGCGTGGGTTCGGCGCGGTTCAGGTCCAGCGGGAACACCTCGCGGTGCTCCAGCGCCCAAGCCAGCTTGGGATCGATATCCAGCGCCAGATGGCCTGGGCCTTCGAACAGCTCATTGGCGCTGAAACCGTAACTGCGCAGCAGAAAGTCGGCCTGGTACAGGCGGTGTTCACGCATCAGCGGCGGCGCGGCCAGCGGCACACTTTTGGGGCTGTTGGGGATGGGGCTGAACGCCGAGTAATACACGCGCCGCAGCTTGTAGTTGCCATACAGCGCCTCCGCACCGTGCAGGATGGTGCTGTCGTCGGTGTCATCGGCGCCGACGATCATCTGCGTGCTCTGCCCCGCTGGCGCAAAACGCGGTGCGCGCGGCTCGTTGAACACCGTCTGCTCGCCGGTGTAGATGGTCTGCATGGCTTGCTTGATCGAGCCGATCTGCTTCTCCGGCGCCAGGGTTTGCAGGCTGGCGTCGGTGGGCAACTCGATGTTCACGCTGAGGCGATCGGCATAACGCCCGGCTTCGACGATCAGCGCAGGGTCGGCTTCGGGAATGGTCTTGAGGTGGATGTAACCGCGAAAGTCATGCTCTTCGCGCAACAGTTTGGCGACTCGAACCAGTTGCTCCATGGTGTAGTCGGCCGAGCGGATGATGCCGGAGCTGAGAAACAGCCCGCTGACGCAATTGCGTTTGTAGAAGTCCAGGGTCAGGGTAACCACCTCCTCCGGGCTGAAACGCGCACGGGGCACGTCGCTGGAGCGGCGGTTGACGCAGTATTGGCAGTCGTACAGGCAGAAGTTGGTGAGCAACACCTTGAGCAACGACACACAACGCCCGTCCGGCGTGTAGCTGTGGCAGATGCCCATGCCATCGGTAGAACCCAGCCCGGCCTTGCCCTCGGAGCTGCGCTTGGGCGCGCCACTGCTGGCGCAGGAAGCGTCGTACTTGGCGGCGTCGGCGAGGATGCTGAGTTTTTCGATCAACTGCATGAAGGGCTACCGATACTGGTTTTTTGTACAGTATCAATAGCCCGACGTTGTCACAAGTGCCGTCTGTAGGAGCGCGCCTTTTGTGGCGAGGGAGCTTGCTCCCGCTGGGCTGCGAAGCGGCCCCAAAAACGTGCGGGCGCTACGCACCCGAGCGGGAGCAAGCTCCCTCGCCACAGTAATCAGCTGGCAGTGGCCAGCAGCAAATCCTGCACCGAGCGTGCCTTGCCACGATGGCGATCGTTTTCATACAACGAGGCGGCAATCTCATCGGCCCGAATCGGCAGTACCGACAGCAAAGTGTCGCTCAACCCATGGCTGGCCTGGCTGAAGCCCTGGATATAGATACCGGCCTTGCAGCGCTCGTCGGTGACGATCCGATAGTCGCGGGCCACTTCGAAGTCGCCCATATAGGCTTGCAGGGGCGCCAGCAGTTCGCGGTGCATCTGGCGCTCATAGCCGGTGGCCAGGATCACCGCGTCGTAATGGCTCACGCTGGTGTCGCCGTTGGCGTTGTTGCGCAGCACCAGTTCGATGCCCAGCGGCCCGGCCGTGGCTTGCTCGACCACGGTCATGGTGCGGAAGGCCTGGCGGTTGATACCGGAGACTTTCTGGCGGTAAAAAATCCCGTAGATGCGCTCGATCAGGTCCAGGTCGACCACCGAATAGTTGGTGTTCTGGTACTCGGCCACCAGGCGCTCACGCTCGGCGCCGACTTGCTGGAACACCAGGTCGGTAAAGGCCGGCGAGAACACTTCGTTGACGAATGGGCTGTCGTCCGCCGGTTTGAGCGCCGAACCGCGCAGGATCATGTCCACCTGCACCGACGGGAAGCTGTCGTTGAGGTCGATAAAGGCTTCGGCCGCGCTCTGCCCGCCGCCGATGATGGCAATGCGCATAGGCTTGCCGTCCACGCACGGCTGCTGGGCCATGCGCTCGAGGTATTGGGAATGGTGAAACACCCGGCCGTCGTCCTTGAGCGCCTTGAACGCCTCCGGCACACGTGGCGTGCCGCCGGCGCTGACCACCACCGAACGGGTGGTGCGCACATGCTGTTCGCCCTGGGCATCACGGGAAATTACGCGCAACGCTTCAACCTGCTGCTGGTGCAGGATCGGCTCGATGGCCAGCACTTCCTCGCCATACCGCGCCTGGGCCTGGAACTGCCCGGCGACCCAGCGCAGGTAGTCGTTGTACTCCATGCGGCACGGATAGAAAGTGCCCAGGTTGATGAAGTCCACCAAACGGTCGTGGGCCTTCAGGTAGTTGACGAACGAGTACGGGCTGGTGGGGTTGCGCAGCGTCACCAGATCCTTGAGGAACGAAATCTGCAGTTCGCTCTGGGTGACCAGGGTATTGCCGTGCCAGCGGTAGTCGGCCTGCTTGTCGAGAAACACCACGTCCAGTTTGCCCTGGGCTTTTTCACGCTCCTGCAGGGCGATGGCCAGCGCCAGGTTCGAAGGGCCGAAACCGATCCCGATCAGATCGTGAACCGCGGGCGAAGCAATTGCCTGTGTCATTCCAGTGTCCTCTGGATAAGCCCCTTGGCGGTGGGGCGGGAATACCTGCAAAGCCTGAACAACAGGCCATGTGTTGATAGGAAACGAGGACAATGAAATAAAATTTAACTGATCTGTGATCAGTGCGCGTCCCACTCACGCATGCGCACCCGGCAATGCTTCATGGCGTTGACGATATGTTTTTCCACCAGGCTGCGGGAAATGCTCAGGCGCTCGGCGATCTGCGGGTGAGAAAGGCCGTCGAGCTTGCGCAGCAGGAAGCTGTCGCGGCAGGCGCTGGGCAGCTCGGCCAGGGCACGTTCGAGCAGGGCCAGGCGCTGGGCCTGATCGTGGCTGGCGTGGGGCGAACTGGTGGCGAAGCGTTCTTCGCTGTCCAGCACCTCCAGCGGCTCGGACTGGCGCAAGGCATTGCGCCGATGGCCGTCGATCACCAGGTTCAGCGCAGTACGGTACAAAAACGCGCGCGGCTGTTCGATCGGCGTGTCGCTGGCGCGCTCCAGTACTCGCACGTAGGCGTCATGCACCACATCTTCGGCCACCTGACGGTTGCCCAGCTTGGCGTTGAGGAAACACACCAGCTCGCGATAGTAGTTTTCCAACATGACTCCCGACCGTCTGGGGGGACGGCATCAGTTCCTTGAGTGCTTACGAAGACAGGCCATGGATGATGGCAGTTTGAGTGCGTGCAATTTATAGTAATTCTCATCTACTTTTAAAGAAGTCTTGCATCAACCGTCGATTTTTTTATTCGACAGAGCTGTTACTACCTATGTAAGCGCCTAAATCGTCGGGCAATTTTCTCGTATAACTGTCAGCCCTCCGCTAACTGCGGTCCACACTTCCCGGCTGGAACCAACGCATGAAACGCCCTCGCCCCGCCCGACGCGCCCTGCTGGTTGTCGCGTGCCTGATTCCCATCGTTGCCCTGGCGGCCTGGCAGATACTGCCGCCGGGCCGCGACAGCCTCGCCACTGTCACCGTCACTCGCGGCAATATCGAAAACAGCGTCACGGCGCTGGGCACCCTGCAACCACGCCGGTATGTCGATGTGGGCGCACAGGCATCCGGGCAGATCCGCAAGATCCATGTCGAGGCCGGTGACCAGGTCAAAGAAGGCCAGTTGCTGGTCGAAATCGACCCGGCCACGCAGCAGGCCAAGCTCGATGCCAGCCGCTATGCCATCGACAACCTCAAGGCCCAGTTGCAGGAGCAGAAAGCCCAGCACCAACTGGCGCGCCAGAAATACCAGCGCCAGCAACGCCTGGTGGCCGGCAACGCCACCCGCGAAGAAGACGTGCAAACCGCCAAGGCCGAGCTGAGTGCCACCCAGGCACGGGTCGACATGTTTCAGGCGCAGATCCGCCAGGCCCAGGCCAGCTTGCGCAGCGACGAGGCCGAATTGGGCTATACACGCATCTTCGCGCCGATGAGCGGCACGGTGGTGGCGGTGGATGCGCGGGTCGGCCAGACCCTCAACGCCCAGCAGCAGACCCCGTTGATCCTGCGTATCGCCAAGTTGTCGCCGATGACCGTATGGGCCGAGGTCTCCGAAGCCGACATCGGCCACGTCAAACCCGGCATGACCGCCTATTTCACCACGCTCAGCGGCGGCGGCCGGCGCTGGACCAGTACCGTGCGCCAGATCCTGCCGATCCCGCCCAAGCCCCTGAATGAAACCAGCCAGGGCAACGGCAGCCCCAGCAGCACCAGCAAAAGCGGGAGCGGTCGCGTGGTGCTCTACACCGTGCTGCTGGATGTGGACAACGCCGACAATGCCCTGATGGCCGAAATGACCACCCAAGTTTTTTTCGTCGCCAGCCAGGTCAAGGATGTGCTCACCGTGCCGGTTGCGGCCTTGCTCGGCAGCCACGGCACCGATAAACAGACCGCACGCATCGTGGCCAAAAACGGCTCAATCGAAGAACGCGACGTGCGCCTGGGCATCAGTGACCGTTTGCGCGTCGAAGTGTTGGACGGCCTCAGCGAGGGCGACCACGTGTTGATCGGCCCAGCCGACGGCAATGGGGGTTGAGTTGACCACGCCGCTGATCGAACTCAAGAACATCCGCAAATCCTACGGCGGCGGTGACAGCCCGCAGGTCGACGTGTTGCGCGGCATCGACCTGTCGATCCACGCCGGGGAGTTCGTCGCCATTGTCGGCGCCTCCGGCTCCGGCAAGTCCACGCTGATGAACATCCTCGGCTGCCTCGACCGCCCTTCCGAGGGTGACTACCTGTTCGCCGGCGAAAACGTCGCGCACCTGGGCAGCGACGAACTGGCCTGGCTGCGCCGCGAGGCCTTTGGGTTTGTGTTCCAGGGCTACCACCTGATTCCGTCCGGTTCGGCCCAGGAAAACGTCGAGATGCCGGCGATCTATGCCGGCATCAGCGCCACCGAGCGGCATGCCCGCGCCAAGGCCCTGCTCACGCGCCTGGGCCTGGCCGACCGCACCGCCAACCGCCCGCACCAACTCTCCGGCGGCCAGCAGCAACGGGTGTCGATCGCCCGCGCACTGATGAACGGCGGGCATATCATCCTCGCCGACGAACCCACCGGCGCCCTCGACAGCCACAGCGGCGCCGAGGTGATGACGCTGCTGGACGAACTGGCGAGCCAGGGCCATGTGGTGATCCTGATTACCCACGACCGCGAAGTGGCGGCGCGGGCCAACCGCATCATCGAGATTCGTGACGGCCAGATCATCAGCGACTCGGCGCACAGTGACACCCATGTACCGGTCACGGCCAACAGCGACGCGCTGCAAGCCGTCGACCTGCGCCAGCGCCTGGCCGACGGTGCCGAGCACAACGGTGCCTGGAAAGCCGAACTGCTCGATGCGGTCCGCGCGGCCTGGCGAGTGATGTGGATCAATCGTTTTCGCACCGCGCTGACGCTGCTGGGGATCGTGATTGGCGTGGCGTCCGTGGTGGTGATGCTGGCCGTCGGCGAAGGCAGCAAGCGCCAGGTGATGGCGCAGATGGGCGCGTTCGGCTCCAATATCATTTACCTCAGCGGCTCCTCGCCCAACCCGCGCACGCCGCCGGGTATCGTGACCCTCAACGATGTCGCGGCACTGGCGATGTTGCCCCAGGTCAAGCGCATCATGCCGGTCAACGGCAACGACGCCGGGGTTCGCTTTGGCAACCTGGATTACCTGGCCTATGTGGGTGGCAACGACGTCAACTTCCCCGAGATTTTCAACTGGCCGGTGGTCGAGGGCAGCTATTTCACCCAGGAAGACGAGCGCGCCGGCGCCACCGTCGCGGTCATCGGCCACCGTATCCGCGAAAAGCTGTTCAAAAACGTCGCCAGCCCGATCGGCCAATACATCCTGATCGAAAACGTGCCTTTCCAGGTCATCGGCGTCCTCGCCGAAAAAGGCTCCGCCTCCGGCAATAAAGACAGCGATGACCGGGTCGCCATCCCGTATACCGCCGCCAGCGTGCGCCTGTTCGGCACTTATAACCCCGAATACGTGGCGATTGCCGCCGCCGATGCGCGCAAGGTCCATGAGGCTGAAATGGCCATTGATCAACTGATGCTCAAGCTGCACAACGGTAAACGTGACTACCAGTTGACCAACAACGCCGCGATGATCCAGGCCGAAGCCCGCACGGCCAACACGCTGTCGCTGATGCTCGGTTCGATTGCGGCGATTTCCCTGCTGGTGGGCGGGATCGGTGTAATGAACATCATGCTGATGACCGTGCGTGAACGCACCCGCGAAATAGGCATTCGCATGGCCACCGGCGCGCGCCAGCGCGACATCCTGCGCCAGTTCCTAACCGAGGCGGTGATGCTCTCGGTGGTCGGCGGCCTGTTCGGCATCGCCCTCGCGCTGCTGGTGGGCGGCGTGCTGGTACTGGCCGAGGTGGCGGTGCAATTTTCCCTGGTGGCGGTGTTTGGCGCGTTTGGCTGTGCGCTGGTCACCGGTGTCGTATTCGGCTTTATGCCGGCCCGTAAAGCTGCCCGGCTCGATCCGGTTAAGGCGTTGACCAGTGAATAAACGATCTTCCCTGCTGGGCGTGTGCCTGTTGCTCAACGCCTGTACCGGCAACCCGCCGAGCGTCGACAGCGGCCTCGCGCCGCCGCCCGCCTGGCAGTACGCCGAACGCGATGCCACGCAGGCGACCAACCAACGCTGGTGGACACACTTCGGCAGCCCGCCGCTCAACCGCCTGATCGACCAGGCGCGACGCGACAGTTATGACGTGGCCGCCGCCATGGCACGCGTGCGTCAGGCCCAGGCGAGTGCGGTAATTGCCGGGGCGCCGTTGTTACCTGAGGTCAAGTTCAACCTCACCGCCAGCCGTGAAAAACTGCTGCGCGGCAGCGGCAATGCCTCCTTGGACGCCACCGACAGCAACAAGACCGTCGACAGTTTCGGTGCCAACCTCTCAGCCAGCTATGAACTGGACTTCTGGGGTGGCCGCGTTGCCGCCCGCGACAGCGCCCTGCAAAGCCTGCGCGCCAGTGAGTTCGACCAGGCCACCGTGGAGCTGACCCTGCTCAGCAACGTCGCCGACCGCTACGCGCAAACCCTCGCCGCGCAGCAACGCCAGCAGATCGCCGAGCTGAACCTGGCCAATGCGCGCAACGTGCTGAACCTGGTGCAAACCCGCTACAGCGCAGGCTCCGCCACCGCCCTGGAGCTGGCCCAACAGAAAAGCCTGGTGGCCGGCCAACAACGGCAATTGCCGCTGATTGCGCAAGTGGCCGAAGAATCGCGGATCACCCTCGCCGCCCTGCTCGGTCAACCCGTACAAGCCCTGGACCTGGGCACCGAGCCGTTCCAGGCGCTGACCTGGCCAAGCATTGGCCCGGGCGTGCCGAGCCAATTGCTCAGTCGTCGCCCCGACCTGGCCCGCGCCGAGGCGCAACTGGCGGCGGCCAGTGCCGACGTCACGGTGGCACGCGCAGCGATGCTGCCCAGCGTAACCTTGGGCGCGACAGTCGGCTCCGGCGCCTATAAAGCTGAAGACATCCTGCGCAGCCCGTTCTACAACCTGACCTCGGGGCTGGTCGCGCCGATCTTCAACAATGGCCGATTAAGCGCCGAGCGCGACAAGGCTCGCGCCCGCCAGGATGAACTGCTGCAAACCTATCGCGGTGCGATCATCAACGGCTTTGCCGATGTGGAGAAAGCCCTCAGCAGCATCACGCGCCTGGACCAGCAACGCCAATGGCAGGCCGAGGAGCTGCAACAGGCCCAGGCCGCCTTCCAGATCTCCGAGAGCCGCTACCAGGCAGGCGCCGAGGACTTGCTGACGGTGCTGGAAACCCAACGCACCTTGTATGCGGCCCAAGACTCGAACGTGCAACTGCGGCTGTCGCGGCTGCAAGCCAGCATTGCCTTGTACAAAGCGCTGGGCGGCGGCTGGGATACGCAGATCCGACAATAAAACTGTAAACTCCTACACAAAGCGTTTATTCGCCCTACATTCTTCGACCCTGGGTCCTTGGTAAAAAAGCCGTCCTCATACGGCAGCCCGGACCCTCCTGATGAAACCCAGCGTTCTGGTAAAAAACCTGGCGTGTATCGGCCTCTGGCTGATCGCCGGCCAGGCGTTGCCCGAGCCGCTGATCGCGCCGACCGCGATTGACTGGCTGCTGGATTGCCCCTTCCCCGCCCAGGAGCGGCCGGACCCCGAAGTGCTGGAACGCACCCAATGCGCCAGTGTGAATGTGCCCCGCGACTATGCCGCGCCCAAACGCGGCAGTGTGCGCCTGGCCCTGACCCGCGTGGGCGCCCGCCAGCCGCTCAGCCGTGAAGGTGTGGTATTTATCCAGGGTGGCGAGCCGCCAAAGGGCCAAGGCGCAACCTTCGCCCTGCACCTGACCAGCCGTTGGGAGTCCTATGCTACCCAGGCCTATCGCACCTTGACCAACCGCTATGACGTGATCGAACTGAGCCCCCGTGACCTGAGCCAGCCCAGCGGCGTAGAGCAAGCGGCGCGTGATATGGAGTATGTGCGCGCCCAACTCGGCGAGGCCCAGCTCAATTACCTCGGCAACGCGCAGGCCACCCGCCTCGGCAGCCGCTATGCCGCGCTGTTTCCCGAGCGCGTCGCACGCATGGTGCTGGTCAATGCCGAGCAGGCCGAGCCGGTCGCTGCCGGCATCGAGCAATTGCTGCTCAAAGAGCCAGCCCGGCCTGGCACCGCCGCCGGGTGCATTAACCGCTGGGTCGGCGATTTTCTCGTATTCGGCAAACAGCCGCCCGCGTCCACACGCTGCCTCGACCTCGGCAGCTGGGAATAACCCGCGCATTTGCGACCACTTCAGGCCGAAAACGACACCTTGCGTTGACGCTCCGGCTCAATCGTTATTAAGTGCTATTAATCCGCATTAATAGGATCAATAGAACAGCATGCTCAGCCGCCCGCTACGACGCAAACGCCAGAAGCTTTCCGATGTGATTGTCGAGTCGGTCAAACGCTCGATCGTCACCGACGCGCTCAAGCCCGGCGACCGCCTGCCTACCGAGCGCGAGCTGATGGAAAGCTTCCAGTGCTCCAAAGGCTCGGCCCGTGAAGCACTCAAGGCCCTGGAAGTGGAAGGTCTAGTGAGTACACGCACCGGCCCCAGTGGTGGCGCCTACCTGAACCAGGCCGGCACTGAACCGGCCAGCCGCGCGTTGCGTAACTACCTGCACTTCCAGCACCTGGATGGCGAGCAGGTGTACCAACTGCGCAAGGTCATCGAGGTAGAACTGGCAGTATCGGTGCTGGGTCGCTTGAGCGAAGACGACTATCAAGCCCTGCAAGACAACGTGGATTTTTGCAGCGCCCCCGAAGACAGCGAAGCCGGCCAACGCGAACAGCGCCTGGCGGAACTGGAATTCCATAACCTTTTGGCCAAGGCCTGCCCCAACCCGCTGCTGAGCTTTATGGCGCAGTTTCTCAACGACTTGTTGCGCGACCTGGTGGTGCTGAAAAAAGCCTACAAGCCCAAGCGCAAACAGTTTGACGCGGCCAACCTGGACTATCACAAGCAGTTGCTGCTGGCCTTTCGCGCCGGTGATGAAACGGCCGTGCGCAACCTGATGCATGAACATATGTGCGACGCCGAACACCACATGACGGCGCTGGAAGGCGAGGTCAGCCCGCACTTTTTGCTGGAGTTTGATCATAGCTGAGGCGCACCCCATCCCAATATGAAAACCCAATCAATGTGGGAGCTGGCTTGCCTGCGATGCGGGCGCCTCGGTGTATCAGTTGAACCTGACTGATTCCATCGCAGGCAAGCCAGCTCCCACACTTGAGCCGGTTCCAACCGTTACACCGTTTCACCCAATTCAATAACAGGCCTGCCCACAGGCCCTTGCTCCACCGTATCGCCCTTGCCGCTCCTGCCAATAACTAAACCAGGGAGTCACCCCATGCAGCGTCGTACGTTGTTGAAAGCCAGTCTTACCGCCGCAGCCGCGCTCAGCCTTCCGCTGAGTGTGCGCTCTGCATTCGCCGCCGAGCCTTTTACCTTTTACGGCCTCAAGTCCATGTCCGGCGCGTTTGCCAGCTATGGCAAGTTTGCCGACATGGGTTCGCGCCTGGCGGTGGAACAGCACCCCGAGTTACTCGGCCGCCCGCTCAACTACAAGGTCATCGACACCGAAGGCAATGCCGGCAAAGCCGTGCGCAAGGTCCAGGAAGCGATCCAGCAGGACGGCGCGCGGTTCTTCCAGGGCTGCACGTTGTCGTCCTCCGCGCTGGCGGTGGCCAAGGAAGTCGACAAGGTCGGCGGCGTGTTCATGACCCCGGTGGGCGCCGATGAAGTCACCGGCAAAGACTGCAACAAGGCGACCTTCCGCTGGTCGGTGCCCACCTACGGCGCGATCCGCGAAACCATGCTGCCGCTGATCAAGCTGCTGCCCAACGCCAAGCGCTGGTACACCATCACCCCGCAGTACGTGTTTGGCGAAGCCTTGCTCGAAGGCGCGAAAACCGTGCTCAAAGACAACGGGCTGGAACACGTCGGCAACAGCTACCACTCATTGCAGGAACAGGAGTTCTCCGGCTACCTGACCAACGCCATCGCGGCCAAACCCGATGTGCTGGTACTGCTCAACTTCGGCAGCCAGTCGTCCAACACCCTGCGCCAGGCGGTGAACTTCGGTATCAAGGAGCGCATGAAAGTGCTGCTGGTATGGTCTGCCGGGCTCGACCAGTTCCAGGAACTGGGCAGCGACGTGCTCGAAGGCGTGTACCTCGGCGCCCAGTATTGGCACCAGGTCGACACCCCGCTCAACCGTGAACTGGTCAAGCTCACTCAAGCCAAATACGGCATCAACCCCACCTACCCGCTGGCGGCTGATTACATCAGCACCAAAGTCATGCTGGAAACCATCATCAGCACCGGCAGCTTCGACGGCCCGACCGTGGCCAAAGCCCTGCAAGGCTTGAGCTACGAAGGCCCGACCGGCAAGGAGTCGATCCGCGCCGGCGACCATCAGGTGATCAAGGATTACTACCTGCTGATCGGCAAAGCCACCGGCGACATGGCCGACAAGGACGACCTGGCCAAGGTGCTCAGCGCCGGGCAATCGTTCCCGCCGGTCGAGGCGACGGGCTGCACGCTCGCCTGATCCCCTGAATTGCTTAGCGCAGGGCCGCGCGAGCGGCTGCCTGCCGAGGGTTTCTGCATGCTTAATCTTTACCTGTTCCAGATCCTCAACGGCCTTGGGTTGGGGATGATCTACTTCCTGATCGCGGTCGGGCTGACGATCATTTTCGGCCTGCTCAACTTCGTCAACTTCGCCCACGGCGCGTTCTTTCTGCTGGGTGCGTACATCTGCTACACCGCCGTAAGCCTCACCGGCAACTTCTGGCTGGCGCTGCTGATCGCGCCGCTGGTGGTGGCCGCGCTGGCGTGGGTGATCGAGCGATTATTGATCCAGCGGATTTACCACTTGCCACACATGTTCCAGATTCTGGTGACCCTGGGGATCGCGCTGATCATCCAGGAAGCCAGCGTGATGATCTGGGGCCCGGTGGGCAAAAGTGTCGCCGTGCCTGAACTGCTGCGCGGCGTGCTGGTGGTGGGCGATTTCGTCTACCCCTACTACCGCCTGTTTCTCATCGTGTTTTCCGCGCTGATCGGCCTGGCCTTGTGGCTGCTGCTGGAGCGCACGCGCTTCGGCGCCCTGGTACGCGCCGGCAGTGAAAGCACCGAAACCGTGTCGCTGCTGGGCACCAATATCTTCCGTCTGTTTTCCATGACCTTTGCCCTTGGCGTGGCCCTGGCCGGTGTCGCGGGTGTGCTGTTTGCACCGTTGCGCGGCGCGCAACCCTTTGTCGGCCCGGAGATCCTCGGCGTGGCCTTCGTGGTGGTGGTGATCGGCGGCATGGGTTCGTTCAGCGGCGCGCTGGTCGGCGGTTTACTGGTGGGCGTGGTGCAAAGCCTGATGACCACATTCTGGCCCCAAGGCGCGAGCCTGATGATCTACGGCGCGATGGCCGTGGTGATTCTGGTGCGCCCTTACGGCCTGTTCGGGAGAGCCTGACATGAGCGAGAAAAACCCCCTGCCGTTTGCCAAAACCCAATCCAAAGCCATGTTGCTGTGGGTGCTGGCGGTGCTGATCGGCTTGCCGTTGATTCTACCCTCGGCCACCCTGGCCACCGAGATCCTGATCTTTGCCCTGGCCGCGCTGGCCTGCAACCTGTTGCTGGGCTACACCGGGCTGTTGTCGTTCGGCCAAGGCATCTTCTTTGGTGCCGGTGCGTATTGCGCGGCGCTGCTGATGATCCACTTGCAACTGGGCTTGTTCACCGCGTTGCTCGGCGCCGCCCTTGCCGGCGGTTTCCTGGCGTTTCTGGTCGGTGCGCTGGCAATCCGGCGCACCGGCATTTACTTCGTGATGCTCACATTGGCGTTCAGCCAGATGGCCTACTTCGTCGCCTACACCTTGAGCGACTGGACCGGCGGCGACAACGGCCTGCTCAGCGTGCCGCGCCCGGAGATCCGTCTCGGTGACACCGTGCTGCTGTCGCTGGCCGATGCCCGGGTGTTCTATGGTTTTGTCGCGGTGGTGTTCCTGCTGATCTTTATCGGCGCGCGCCGAGTGATCGCCTCGCCGTTCGGCAGCACCTTGATGGCGATCCGCGAAAACGAAACCCGCGCCTCGGCCATCGGCTATGACACGCGCCACTTCAAGATCCTGGTGTTCGTGCTGTCCGGCGCGGTCACCGGCATCGCCGGGGCGCTGTACGCGATGCTGCTGCACTTTGTGCCGCTGTCGAACATCGACCTGGCGATGTCCGAGAACATCCTGATCATGACCATCGTCGGCGGCACCGGCTCGCTGTTCGGCTCATTGCTGGGCGCAGGCTCCATCGTGCTGTTGGGGGACTTCCTCTCCGACCTGTGGCCACGCTGGCTGATGCTGCTGGGTGTGATCCTGATCTTTGTGGTGATCTTCATGCGCGGCGGCTTGTGGGGCGGCCTCGCATCGTTGTTCGAACGGGTACGCGGCAGTCGCAAGACCGCGGCCATCGCCAAGGAGGAAGGGCTATGAGCATCCTGCTGGAAACCAAAGACCTGGAACTGGCCTATGGCGCGTTCCATGCGGTCAACGGCGTCAACCTCAAGGTCGAAGCCGGCACCATTCACACCATTATCGGCCCCAACGGCGCGGGCAAGACCAGCCTGTTTCACTGCCTCACCGGCGAGCGCCAGGCCACCGCCGGGGCGATTCATTTTGACGGCAAGAACCTGATACGCAAACCGGCCCACGGCCGTGTGGGCCTGGGCATGGCGCGCTCGTTCCAGCTCACCAGCCTGTTCCAGAACCTCAGCGTGCGCGAGAACCTGCGCCTGGCCGCCCAAGGCCGCGACGGCGCACGTGCGCTGAACTTCTGGCGCCGCGTCGACAGCAAGCGCGAGCACCTGGAGATGGCCGATCAAGTCCTCGAACGCCTGCAACTGACCCGCCGCGCCGACACCCTGGCGGGTGAGTTATCCCACGGCCAGCAACGCGTGCTGGAGGTGGGCATGTCGATCTGCTCCAAACCCAAACTGCTGATGCTCGACGAGCCCACGTCGGGCATGGGCATCGATGACATTCCGATCATGACCCAGCTGATCAGCGACCTTGGCCGCGACCACACGGTGCTGTTGATCGAACACAACATGAGCATTGTCATGTCCATCAGCCAACGCATCACCGTGATGAGTCACGGGCAGATTCTGGTGGAGGGCACGCCGGAATTCGTGCGTGCCGATGAGCGTGTGCGTACGGCTTATCTTGGGGAGGCTGCCTGATGCTGATTGTCGAGAATATCCATTCCTACTATGACAAGAGCCATGTGTTGGAAGGCGTGTCGCTGACCGTCAACCCCGGTGAACTGGTGACGCTGCTGGGCCGAAATGGCGCGGGCAAGACCACCACGCTGCGCAGCATCCTCGGGATTATCTGCCCGCGCCAGGGCCAGATTCACTTCAACGGCCAGGCGTTGGTGGGCCAGAAGATCTTTGAAATCGCCCGTCAGGGCTTGGCGCTGGTGCCGGAGAACCGCGGGATTTTCCGCCTGCTGACGGTCGAGGAAAACCTGCGTATCGCCGTGCGCAAGACCAGCCGCTGGCAACTCGAAGACGTGTACGGCATGTTCCCGCGCCTCAAGGAGCGGCGTAAAAACGCCGGCCACGCGCTGTCCGGCGGCGAGCAACAGATGCTCGCCATCGCCCGCGCGCTGCTCAACGACCCCAAGCTGCTGATCCTCGACGAACCCACCGAAGGCCTGGCGCCGGTGATCGTTGACGAGTTGGTGAAAATCCTGCGCAAGGTCAAGGACGACGGCCTGCCGGTGTTGCTGGTGGAACAGAACCTGATGGTCTGCGACAAGCTCGCCGACCGCCATTACGTGCTCGAACAGGGCCGCGTCGTATACGAGGGCAGCGCCGCTGACTTCCGCGCCGACCCGAGCATCAAGAACCGCTACCTGGCCCTGAGTGCCTGACCGGAGATTTGCACATGAATAGTTTTGCGCAACCGCTCAAGAGCAATGCCCCGCTGATCAACCGCGACCGCTTGTGGCAATCGTTGATGGACCTGGCTCAGCTCGGCGCTACGGTCAAAGGCGGCGTGTGCCGCCTGGCCCTTACCGACCTCGACCGCCAGGCCCGCGACCTGTTTGTGCAATGGTGCGAGGCCGCCGGGTGCAGTGTCAGTGTCGATGCCATTGGCAATATCTTTGCGCGGCGTGCCGGACGCAATCCCGCCCTGCCTCCGGTGATGACCGGCAGCCATATCGACACGCAGCCCACCGGCGGCAAGTTCGATGGCTGCTACGGCGTGATGGCCGGGCTGGAAGTGATTCGCACCTTGAATGACTTGAAGATCGAGACCGAAGCGCCGATCGAGGTGGTGGTGTGGACCAACGAAGAAGGCTCGCGCTTCCCGCCGTGCATGATGGGTTCCGGGGTGTTTGCCGGCAAGTTCGACTTGCAGGACACCCTCGACAAACTCGATGACCAAGGCCTGTCCGTGGGCGCCGAATTGCAGCGCATCGGCTACGCCGGCTCCCGCGCGGTGCTTGGCCACCCGGTCGGCGCATATTTCGAGGCGCATATCGAGCAAGGCCCGGTGCTGGAAGACCGCGCCACCACCATCGGCGTGGTCATGGGCTGCCTCGGCCAGAAGTGGTTCGACCTGACCCTTACCGGCGTCGAAGCCCACGCCGGCCCAACGCCCATGCACTTGCGCAAGGACGCCCTGGTGGGCGCCGCCGAAGTGGTCAGCGCGGTCAACCGCATCGCCCATCAACAGCAACCGCACGCCTGCGGCACGGTCGGTTGCCTGAACCTGCACCCCGGCTCGCGCAATGTGATTCCAGGCCAGGTGCACATGACCATCGACCTGCGCCACCTGCATGCCGACAAACTGCAAGCCATGGTCGATGAAGTGCGCGGCGTGATCGAAGCCACCTGCGCCCGGCATGGCCTGACCTTTGAACTGACGCCCACCGCCGACTTCCCGCCGCTGGACTTCAACCCAGCCTGCGTCAACGCCGTGCGTGACGGTGCGCAGGCATTGGGCTTGAGCCACATGGACATCGTCAGTGGCGCCGGGCATGACGCGATTTTCGTCGCCAAACTCGGCCCGGCCGGGATGATCTTTGTGCCGTGCGAAGGCGGCATCAGCCATAACGAAATCGAAAACGCCGCGCCGGATGACCTGGCGGCGGGCTGCGCGGTGCTGCTGCGCGCCATGGTCAACGCGGCGCAGGGAGAGGTGGCATGAGTGAGATTGGCCAACTGACGGCGGTGCAACTGCTGCAGCATTTTCGCGACAAGACCCTGTCACCGGTAGACGTCACTGAAGACGCTTTGCTGCGGATCGAGCGCTATAACCCGGTGGTGAACGCCTATTGTCACGTAGACCCTGAAGGCGCATTGAACGCTGCGCGGGCCTCGGAACAACGCTGGTTGAAAGGTGAACCCTGCGGCGCACTGGACGGCGTGCCTGCCTCGATCAAAGACCTGACGCTGACCATTGGCATGCCCACCCGCAAGGGGTCGCGCACCTCCTCTGCCGACGGGCCGTGGGATGTGGATGCGCCCTTCTCGGCTTTTATGCGCAAAGCCGGCGCGGTGCTGCTGGGCAAGACCACCACGCCGGAATTCGGTTGGAAAGGCGTCACCGACAACCCGCTGTACGGCATCACGCGCAACCCGTGGGACACGCGCACCACAGCGGGCGGTTCGTCGGGTGGCGCCGGTGCGGCGGCGGCGCTGAACCTGGGCGTGCTGCACCAGGGCAGCGATGCCGGTGGCTCGATCCGCATTCCCTGTGCGTTCACCGGTACGTTCGGCATCAAGCCAACTTTCGGGTATGTGCCGCAGTGGCCGGCCAGTTCCATGACGATTTTGTCGCACCTGGGGCCGATGACCCGCACGGTGGAAGACACGGTGCTGATGCTGCAAACCGTGGCCCAACCGGATGCGCGTGATGGCCTGATCGGGGCGCCGCGCCATACGCCGTGGTTATCGGGCGCTACGGATTTGAAGGGTTTACGCGTGGCCTATAGCCCTACGTTCGGGTATGTGGACGTGGACCCGCAGGTGGCCAAAGTGGTTGCCCAGGCGGTTGAGGGACTTGTGCAACTGGGGGCGCATGTCGAGCAGATCGACCCAGGTTTCAGCGACCCGCTGGAGGTGTTCAGCACCTTGTGGGCTGCCGGTGCGGCTCGCTTGACGGGCTCGATGAGTGATGCGCAAAAACAATTGCTGGACCCCGGTTTGCTGCGTATTGCCGAACACGGCCAGCAGTTGAGCCTCGGCGATTTTAACGACGCCCTTGAAGCCCGTGCGGCGTTGGTGGCGAGGATGGCGGCGTTTCATGAGCATTACGATGTGCTGGTCTCGCCGATGATGCCGATTACAGCGTTTGCAGCTGGGCATAATGTGCCGCCGGGTTCGTCGATGAAAGAATGGATGGAGTGGACGCCGTTTACTTATCCCTTCAATTTGACGCAGCAACCGGCAGCTTCGGTGCCCTGCGGGTTGGCAGCGAATGGTTTGCCGGTGGGCTTGCATGTGGTGGGTGCGCGGTTTGCGGATGAGCAGGTGTTGAGGGTGTGTCAGGCCTATGCCAAAGCCTTCCCTACTGAACACCTTGAAGCACCGCGGGTGCTCTGAACCCTGCATGTGCGGTCGCATCCGGCTTATAATCCGCGCTTCATTTTTTGTTGCGCGGGTTGTTTTAGATGCTATTTACAAGGACTTTTATGGCGAGTGCAGTGCTCGCCGTCCTGCCGGTTATGGTCCATGCCACAGCGTTGGACTTGAGCTACGAAGCGCCTGTGCTTGAGGCGGTGCCACACGATGCACTGGCGACGGCGAAATCGTTGTTCCCGGTTCAGACCCAGGCGCCGGTGACGTTTGAGTACAAGTGCAAGGGGCCGCGTTGTCAGTATGAGGAAGACCTGGAGCAGCGGCACGAAGACCAGACCACGCAGAGTTGGTCCATCGGTATTCACTAGGGTTCGGCCTGCCTTGGGCTGAAATGCAATCATCAACTGTGGGAGCTGGCTTGCCTGCGATGGCATCAACTCGGTGTGCCTGATGTACCGAGGTGTCTGCATCGCAGGCAAGCCAGCTCCCACAGAAAAGCAGATCCCAGGTGTATGCAAATCCGCTTTTCGCTTTTGATCTGAGGCGCCCCATCAACCACAATGGTCGAACGCAGGCTTGAATCCGTGGGTAACCCGGCAGGACGCCGGGTTAGCCGCTGTAAGAGCCATGCCTTTCAAGGTCTTGGTTTAAAATCCCCTAATCAATTCAGTCAGGACGACGAAGCTATGTGGGAAAAGGTTTTAGAACGGTTTGAAAAACAAGCACCAGCCAGTGTCATGACCAAGCTGG
>NZ_WKDV01000053.1:0-40647 GCF_021605825.1 Pseudomonas sp. PA-6-3C | reverse complement strand
TCGTCTCGTGGGCTCGGAAATGTGTATAAGAGCCAGCTTACACTCCGTCATCGCGGGCAAGTCGAGTCGTCGCACCGCCGCTCCCACAGTTAACCTGAATCAGTGCATGAAAATCGCGATCAGGATGATCACCGGAATCGGCACGCCGAGGAACCACAGTAGTAATGAGCGCATGATGTTCTCCTTGAATTAACGAACGTAGTTTTCGGTTTCGACGTACACCACAGCATCCCGACGACGACCGCCGAAGGTTGCTGCGAAGCTGGCAAAGAACGCGCCGATCAACAGGGCCACAAAGGTCCACAGCGAGGTGTAGGCAGCGACTTTGGCGGCAGTATCGGCCGCTTGCTTGGCTTTGAGCTTGGCATCGTCAATGGCTTTACGGGCTTCGCCGTAGACCTTGTCGATACGCGCTTCGGCGTCGGCCTGGCTGAGGTTGGTGCGCTGGCTGATCAACTGGGCCAGGTAGGTACGGTCCTCCGGTGCCAATTGGCCGTCGTTGCTCAGGGTGCGGGTGAGGATGCGTGCGACCACGCCGTGTACCGCGTCATCGCTGACGGCAGCTGGGCGGTCATCGCGGAACAGGCTGTCGACGTAGTAGTCGAAGTCGCCGCTGTTGGCGCCCTTGGCTGCGCTACCGGCGGCCTGGCTGATGCCGCTGGCGGCACCTGCCGCCACACTGGCACCGGCTTTCACGCCGCCACTGACCACGCTGCTGACCGAACCGACCACCAGTACCGCGGTGACCAAAGTGGCGACGGCCCAGGCGAGGAAACCATGGGCAGTATCGCGAAAGTACACTTCATCGCCATGCATATTCGCCCACTTCACACGCAACCGGCCGGCAATGTAACCGCCCAGGCCCGAAGCGACGATTTGGGTGAATGCCAGCCAGATAATCGTGGAAATACCCAGCCCCTTGGCGCTCATGCCGCTGTCGGCCCACGGCGACACCGCCGAAAAGCCCAGGCCGAAGCCCAACAGCACCAGGATAAGCGACAGTGCAGCCGCCGCAGCGGCCCCGGCAAAGATTGCGCCCCAGGAAACCCCAGAGCGCGCGCTTGACTCTTGCAGCGTGGATGACGATGTGATCATTGTTGTTTTGCTCCCGGCAGGAAAAATAGTGTTACAAGTCTCAAAAGGGACAGTGCAGGCAGCGTGCCAGCCGGGCAAAAAATTAAAATCATGTTATTTCAACGAGTTAAGTAATTTGAACTTCGCAGGACCGTGCAACTTGCAAGAAACAGCAGTGGCGGGCGTGCTTTATGCAATCTCCCTGCAAACCCGCTCGCTGTGGGAGCTGGCTTGCCTGCGATAGCGGTCTTCCAGGTTGATATTTTGTCTCTGACACACCGCTATCGCAGGCAAGCCAGCTCCCACAATGATTGTGTGCAACCCGGATATTTGTGGTGGTTTTGCCAAGATGAAGTTTAATTTAGGAAACATTCAGCTACTTCTTGGCAAAATGACCCCACTTCTAGTGTGAATCGCTCACCAGGTAATCCTATGACCCGTATTTTGACCATCGAGGATGACGCCGTAACGGCCCGCGAGATCGTCGCCGAGCTGAGTAGCCATGGACTGGACGTGGATTGGGTGGACAACGGCCGCGAAGGCCTGGTCCGCGCCGTGAGTGGTGATTACGATCTGATCACCCTCGACCGGATGCTGCCGGAGCTGGATGGCTTGGCCATCGTCACGACCCTGCGCACCATCGGGGTGTCGACGCCGATCTTGATGATCAGCGCCCTCTCCGATGTCGACGAACGCGTGCGCGGCCTGCGGGCCGGTGGTGATGACTACTTGACCAAGCCGTTCGCCTCCGACGAAATGGCTGCCCGTGTCGAAGTGCTGCTGCGGCGCAAAAGCACGGTCAAGGAGTTCGAAACCGCCCTGCGCGTGGCCGACCTGGAACTGAACCTGATCAGCCGCGAAGCCAGCCGTGCCGAGCAGCCGCTGAGCCTGCTGCCCACCGAATACAAACTGCTTGAGTTTCTGATGCGCAACACCGGGCAGATCCTGTCGCGGATGATGATCTTCGAGGAAGTCTGGGGTTATCACTTCGACCCGGGCACCAACCTGATCGATGTGCATATCGGTCGCCTGCGCAAGAAAATCGATCCACCGGGCCTCACACCGCTGATCCGCACGGTACGAGGTTCCGGTTATGTCATTGCTGAACCCCTCTAAGGGCTGGCGCTCCTCCAGCAGCCGCTTGCTGGCGCTCTACAGTTCGCTGTTCGTGGCCTGGAGTTGCATCCTCATGGGGGTGCTGTATTTCGAAGTCTCGGGTTACCTGGGCGACCTCTCCCGCCACTCGTTGATGCAGCGCCAGCACTTGTTTCAGCGTTTCGACGGCGAAGAACTGGTGGAAGCCCTGACCACCAGCATGACCTTCGACATGAAGGGCGTGGACGCCTATGGCCTGTTCGATGAGCAATTTCGCCCCCTGAGCGGGCCGATCCGCGCCGTGCCACCGGACTTGCCGCTGGATGGCAAGATCCACGCGCTGGCCAATTGCGTCGAGTCCGACGACCCCAAACTGCCCAAAGACAGCTGCGACGCCGTCGCCACCCACACCGAAGACGGCCGCTGGCTGGTGCTGGTGCGAGCCAACGGTTCGCTGTTCGGCGTCACCCGGATCATCTGGCATGCGCTGCTGTGGGCGCTGTCGTTGACGATTATTCCCGGCGCGGCCGGTTGGCATTTGCTGCGCCGCCGCCCGCTGCGGCGTATTCGCGGGATCCAGGCCAGCGCCGAGGCTATCGTCGCCGGCGACCTGACCCACCGTTTGCCGCTGTCGAATCGCCGTGATGAGCTGGACATGCTCGCGGCCATCGTCAACGCCATGCTCGACCGCATCGAGAAGCTGATGAACGAGGTCAAGGGCGTGTGCGACAACATTGCCCACGACCTGCGCACCCCGCTGACACGCTTGCGCGCGCAGCTTTACCGCATCAAGCAGGAAGCCGAGGAAAACTCGGTGTACGCGGTGAAGCTCGACGACGCCATCGCCGAGACCGACACGCTGATGGCGCGCTTTCGCGGGCTATTGCGCATCTCGGAGCTGGAAGACCACCAGCGCCGCTCGGGTTTCCTGGTAATGGACCCGTTGCCACTGCTGCGCGAGCTGCATGACTTTTATCTGCCGTTGGCCGAGGAAGGCGAATTGCAGTTGCGCCTCGAAGTGCCCGAAGCGCTGCCGTGGATCACCGGCGACCGTGCGCTGCTGTTCGAAGCCTTGGCCAACCTGCTGAGCAACTCGATCAAGTTCTCGCCCGCCGGTGGCGAGGTGATCTTGCGTGGTGTGAATGACGGCGGCAGCACGCGCATCGAAGTGCACGACTCCGGGCCGGGTATTCCGGCGGCGGAACGTGATGCGGTGTTCCAGCGTTTTTATCGCGTGGATGAAAGCGACCAGCAAGGCGGCTTCGGTTTGGGCCTGTCGATTGTGGCGGCGATCATCAACTTGCACGGGTTCAAGCTGGAGGTTGGCAGCAGCCAGCGTGGCGGTGCGCGGTTGGTGCTGGAGTGTCGGCAGCAGTTGATGCCCGAAGCCTGATCGTTCCCACGCTCCGCGTGGGAATGCAGCCCAGGACGCTCCGCGTCCCACAGCGTGACGCGGAGCGTCACAAGAGGCATTCCCACGCAGAGCGTGGGAACGATCATCTCCAGCCCCTACAAAACCTTGTGGGAGCTGGCTTGCCTGCGATGACGATGTACCCGGCAAATTTGCAGTGCCTGACACTCCGCTATCGCAGGCAAGCCAGCTCCCACATTGGAACGGCTTTGCCGGTTAGTTAGAAGTTGGCGCGCAGCGCTTCGAGGCCGCCGCTGTAAACACCGGTGAACAACTCTTCCACCGCCGCGTCCGTGGTCCCGGCTGCCGGGGTGAACACGCCGGACCAGGTCACTTTCGCCGAGCTGTCGGTGAGCGCCTCAACCTGCAAGGTCGCAAGGTAAGCACTCACCGGAAACGGCGATTGCTCAATGGTGTAGCTGTAGTTGCGTGCCACGTTATCAAAACGCTGCAAACGCTCGACCACCACACCGCCATCTGCAGTTTGCAGGTGGCGCACGCGCCCGCCCTCGCTCGGCTCGCTCTTGACGATAAACGGCAGCCAATCCGGCAGCGCGTTGAAGCCACCGACCAATTGCCAGACCTGATCGGCCGAAACCGGGATTTCAATTACAGAAGAAGCTGTCGCCACACTAAATACTCCAGGAAAAATAAGACTTCAGATCGCCATGCTGTCGACAACACCACCGTCGACCCGCAGCGCAGCGCCTGTGGTTGCAGAGGACAGCGGTGAAGCAATGTACGCCACCAGGTTCGCCACTTCATCCACATTCGCCGCGCGCTGGATGATCGAGGTCGGCCGTGCGTTACGTACAAATACGTCGGCCTCGTCCCGCGCACTGCGCCCGGACTTCTGTGTGGCGTCCTTGAGCATCTGCTCCAGGCCGTCGGTAAAGGTCGGCCCCGGCAGCACTGCGTTAACCGTCACGCCGGTGCCCGCCAAGCGCTTGGCCAGGCCATGGGAAACCGCGAGGTTGGCGCTTTTGGTCACGCCGTAGTTGATCATGTCGGCCGGTGTGGCCACGCCGGACTCCGACGACACGAAGATCACCCGCCCCCAGCCCTGCTCGACCATGCCGGGCGTGTAATGCCGTGCCAGGCGCACGCCGGAAATCACATTGACCTCATAGAAGCGGGTCCACTCGCTGTCGGGCGCATCAAAGAAATCCACATCGTTGAAGATGCCGAGGTTGTTGACCAGGATGTCGGCACGCGGTTCGGCGGCGAACAGTTTCGCGGCGCCTTCGGCGGTGCCAAGATCCGCCACCAGCCCGCGCAGATCAGCGCCCGGCACCGCCTGGCGAATGCTTGCCAGCGCATCGTCGACCTTGCCCGATTCGCGCCCGATCACCACCACGGTGGCACCGCAGGCGGCCAGCGCCTGGCTGATGCCCAGGCCAATACCGGCGGTGCTGCCGCTGACGATAGCTACTTTGCCGCTTACATCAATGTTCATCGGTGGTACTCCTGAAGTTAGAGCGGCAGAGGCGCACGGGCCGAAATCAACCGGGCCTCGCGCAGCGCCTGCCAGAAGGCTGCCGGGATCTTCTCTGACAACGCCGCAACGTCTTCGGCAATCCGCCCCGGACGACTGGCACCTGGAATCACCGCCGCCACGGCCGGATGCGCCAGGGAAAATTGCAGGGCTGCGGCTTTTATACTTACCCCAAACGCCTGGGCAATCGCCTTGATCTGCTCGACTTTATCGATGATCGCGGGGCTCGCCTGCTGGTATTCGAAGTGCGCGCCACCGGCCAGAATGCCGGAGCTGTAAGGCCCGCCGACGACGATCTCGACATTCTGCGCCAAGGCTGCGTCCATCAAACGCTGCAAGGCACGTTCGTGGTCCAGCAAAGTGTAGCGGCCGGCCAGCAGGAAGCCATCGGGCCGGGCTTCGCTGAGGTCAAGGGTCAACTCGCAGGGTTCAACGCGGTTGACGCCCAGGCCCCAGGCCTTGATCACGCCTTCTTCGCGCAGGCGGGTCAGCACCTTGAAGGCGCCGGTGCGGGCCTGGTTGAAGTAGTCCAGCCATTGGTCGCCGTAAAAGTCCTGGGCGATGTCGTGAATCCACACGATGTCCAGGCGGTCGGTTTGCAGGCGCTCGAGGCTGTCTTCGATGGAACGCAAGGTGGCGTCGGCACTGTAGTCATTGAGCATCTTGTTGGGGCGGCCGTGTTCGAACACGCCGCTTTTTTCGCCGAGGTCGCGGGCGCTTTCTTCGACTTCATCGAGAATCACCCGGCCAACTTTGGTGCTGAGCACGAAGTCATCGCGGTTGTACTGAGACAGCGCATGGCCCAGGCGGATTTCCGACAGGCCCGAGCCGTAGAAGGGAGCGGTGTCGAAGTAACGCACGCCGTGATTCCAGGCAGCCTCGACGGTGGCCTGGGCTTCGTCTTCGGCAATTGCGCGGAACATATTGCCCAGCGGTGCGGTGCCGAAGCCCAGCGGGCCGGGCAATTTGTCTTTCAAGCTCATGGTGGGTCCTCAATCGGTTGTGGGTCGCTGTGACCGTTGAGCAGATCCTAGATTGCATAGATCGGACCGTCCAAGACATACTGCGACCAACTTGAGTCCTGAAAGGTCTTACACATGATTGATCTTCGCCAACTGCGCTACTTCGAAGTGGTCGCGGAAGAAGAACACGTCGGCCGTGCCGCCGAGCGCCTGCATATCTCGCAGTCACCGCTGAGCCGCCAGATCGCCCAGCTTGAAGAGCGCCTGGGCCTGACCTTGTTCGAACGCAGCCAGCAGCGCATCCGCCTGACCCGCGATGGCCAGACGTTCCTGGCGGAAACCAAGGCGCTGTTGACCCACGCCAATCGCTTGGAATCCCTCGGCAAACGCCTGGGACGCGGCGAAGAAGGCGGTTTGTGCATCGGCTACATCGAAAACGCCATGCATGCCGGCGTGCTGCCCAATGCGTTGCGCGTATTGAGGGATGACCGACCTACCGTGCATATCAAGCTGTACAACTTGCCGTCGCTGGAACAGCTCGAAGGCTTGCGTCAACGCAGCCTCGACATTGCCCTGGTCGGCGAGCCACCGGCCACCGATGACCCGGACCTGACGGCGCTGCAGGTGCTGGACGACCCGATGCTGCTGGCGCTGCCGGAACATCATGCATTGGCGCGCCACAGCGAGTTGTTACCCGAGCATCTGGCTGATCAGGAGTGGATCGGCGTGCAACGCAAGCCTGGCGCCAACCCGGCGGATGACTTTGTGGCTGCGTGCATTCGTGCTGGTTTTACGCCGCAAATCCCTATGGAAGCCAGTGAGCCGTTTACCGCCCTGGGGTTGGTGGCCTCGGGTTTGGGTGTGGCGATGGTGCAAAAGGGGCTGAGCCGCAATGCGCCGCCTGGGGTGGTGTTGCGTGAATTGCCATGGCTGACCTACACCACGCCGCTGTGGGCGGCATGGCACCGGGTTAATTTGCGGCCTTTGGTGGAAACGTTCAGGAAGGTGCTGACTGAAAGCCTGTGAAGGCCAGGGCAACGGGTAACCTCATCGCCCCGGACATACTCGGTCCAATGTCAGCCACTCACGCCCTTACCTCAATCTTTCCCCCTCAGGCTCATCCGGTTAAACGCGGCTGCCAGTCAGAGCATTTCTCGCAACCGATACCACAGCATCCCCAACGCCAGCAGCGGCGAGCGCAGGGCCTTGCCGCCGGGGAAGGTCATGTGCGGCACTTGGCTGAAGATATCCAGGCCGTGGCTTGCACCGGCGTGAATGCCTTCGGCAAGCAGGCGCGCGCACCAGTGCGTCACGTTCAGGCCATGCCCGGAATAGCCCTGGGCATAGAACACATTCGGGTAGTGCTTGAGGCGCCCGACCTGGGGAAAGCGGTTGGCGGTGATGCCGATCTTGCCGCCCCACTGGAACTCGATGGCGGTGCCTGCCAACTGCGGGAACACCTTGAGCAACTTGGGCTGCATATACGCGGCAATATCCGCAGGGTCACGCCCCGAGTAATGGCAGGCGCCGCCGAACAGCAGGCGCCGGTCAGCCGAGAGCCGGTAGTAATCGAGCCCGACTTTCTGATCGCACAGGGCGAGGTTTTGCGGAATCAACTGCTGGGCCAATTCGACCGACAGCGGCTCGGTGGCGATGATGTAGCTGCCCGCCGGCAGTACCTTACCGCTCAAGCGCGGTTCCAGTTCCTCCAAGTGCGCGTTACAAGCCAGTACCAGATTAGCCGCGCGCACCGTGCCGCCGGCGCAACGCACCTGCACCGTATCGCCGTGTACAAGCTCCAGCACCTGGGTCTGTTCGAAAATCTTCACCCCGAGCGACTCGGCCACCTGCGCCTCGCCCAGCACCAGGTTCAACGGGTGCAAGTGCCCGGAGCCCATGTCCACCAGGCCGCCAGCGTAGACGCTGGAGCCCACCACCTGCGCCATGTCTTGCGGGCCGACCAGGCGGGTTTCAGGGGCATAACCCAGCGCTGCCAGGCCGGCCTGCTCGCCCTTGAACGCGGCAAACTGCGCCGGGGTGTTGGCCAGTTCGCAAAAGCCCCAACGCAAATCGCAGTCAATGTTGTGCTGGGCGATACGCTCGCCCACCAGCGCCACCGAGTCGATCCCGGCGCGCTGCAGGTAACGCACGCCCTCCTCACCCACATACTTGGCAAACCCCGACACGTCATGGCCGATGCCGCGAATCAGTTGCCCGCCATTACGCCCACTGGCGCCCCAGCCGATGCGCCGGGCCTCCAGCAGGATCACCGAGAGCCCGCGCTGGGCCAGTTCGATGGCGGTGTTGACGCCGGTGAACCCGCCGCCGATCACGCACACATCGGCGCTCAGGTTGGCGCCCAGTGACGGGCGCTCCGGCATGGTATTGGCCGAAGCCCGGTAGTAGGACCGGGCGTGGTCATTGGACTGGATCATTTGTTGGTCTTCACTTTGCTCCAGGCGCGGGTCATCAGGCGCATGGTCGCCGGGGTCGGCGTGGTGGAAATATAGAGTTTGTCGAGCACTTCCTGGGACGGGTACACCTCAGGGTTGTTGACCAGCTCCGGCGCCATAAAGGGCTTGGCCGCCGGGTTGGCGTTGGCATAACCGACCGCGGCACTGACCTTGGCGATCACCTCTGGGTCGAGCAAATAATTGATAAAGGCGTGGGCCTCTTTCGGGTTCCCGGCGTCGGCAGGAATCGCCAGCAAGTCGAACCACAGGTTGGAGCCTTCCTTGGGAATCGAGTAGGCGATGTTCACGCCGTTCTTGGCTTCCTTGGCGCGGTTGGCGGCTTGAAATACGTCGCCTGAATAGCCGAAGGCCACGCAGATATCGCCGTTGGCCAGGTCCGAGATGTACTTGGACGAATGGAAGTAGGTGATGTACGGGCGCAACGTCAGCAGCTTGGCTTCGGCCTGTTTGTAATCCTCGGGGTTCTCGCTGCGCGGGTCTTTGCCCATGTAGTTGAGGATTGCCGGGAACAGCTCATCGGCTGAATCGAGAAAAGCCACGCCGCACTCGTGCAGCTTCTTGATGTTCTCGGGCTCAAACAGCACCGCCCATGAGTCGATGTGGTCGATGCCCAGCACCTGCTTGACCTTGTCGACGTTGTAGCCGATGCCATTGGTGCCCCACAAGTACGGCACCGAATGCGCGTTACCGGGGTCGTTTTTCTCCAGCAGCTTGAGCAGTTTGGGATCGAGGTTCTTGAAGTTGGGCAACTGCGAGCGGTCGAGTTTCAAGAACGCGCCGGCTTTTACCTGGCGTGCCAGGAAGTGGTTGGACGGCACCACCACGTCATAGCCGGTGCGCCCGGCGAGTAACTTGCCTTCCAGGGTTTCGTTGGAGTCGAACACGTCATAGATCACCTTGATCCCGGTCTTGGCCTGGAAATCGGCCAAGGTGGTCTCGCCTATGTAGTCGGTCCAGTTATAGACGCTGACCGTCTGGGCGGCCTGGCCGCTGCTGCTGAACGCCGCGACAAGAGCCAGCGGGAGAAGCTTTTTCACAAGACGCATATCGACACCCCTTTATTGGTTTTTTAGACGCTCAACAGCAGGAACTCACGCTCCCAGGAACTGATCACTCGCTTGAAATTCTCGTGCTCGGCGCGCTTGACCGCCACATAGCCACGCACGAACTTATCGCCCAGGTACTGCTTGACCGTGTCGCAGTCCTCCATGCGCGCCAAGGCATCTTCGAGGGTGAACGGCAAGCGCAGGTTGCGGCGCTCATAGGCGCGGCCTTCCACCGGCGCGCTCGGCTCAATTTGCTCGATCATGCCCAGGTAGCCGCACAGCAAGCTCGCGGCAATCGCCAGGTAGGGGTTGGCATCCGCGCCCGGCAGGCGGTTTTCCACGCGCATCGCGTCGGGGCTGGAGGTCGGCACACGCAGGCCGACGGTGCGGTTTTCTTCGCCCCACTCCACGTTGACCGGCGCCGAGGTGTCCGGCAAAAAGCGGCGGAACGAGTTCACGTTCGGCGCGAACATCGGCAGCAGTTTGGGAATGTACTTTTGCAAGCCGCCGATGTGATGCAAGAACAGCTGGCTCATCTTGCCGTCGGCGTCGACGAACACCGGCTTGCCGGTGGCGATCTCCACCACGCTCTGGTGCAGGTGCATGGCGCTGCCCGGTTCGTCGGCCACTGGCTTGGCCATAAAGGTCGCGGCCACATTGTGCTTGAGCGCGGCTTCACGCAGGGTGCGTTTGAACACGGTGATCTGGTCGGCCAGGTCGAGGGCGTCGCCATGGCGGAAGTTGATTTCCATCTGTGCCGGGCCGTCTTCGTGGATCAGCGTGTCAAGGTCCAGACCCTGCAGTTCACACCAGTCATAGACGTCTTCGAACAGCGGGTCGAATTCGTTGGCGGCGTCGATGGAAAACGACTGGCGCCCGGTTTCGGCCCGGCCCGAACGGCCCACCGGGGTTTTCAGCGGCAGGTCCGGGTCTTCGCAGCGCTGGGTCAGGTAGAACTCCATTTCTGGCGCGACAATCGGCTGCCAACCTTTGTCGGTGTACAGTTGCAGGACTTTTTTCAACACGTTACGCGGCGACAACTCGATGGGGTTGCCCTGCTTGTCGAAGGTGTCATGGATCACGATGGCGGTGGGTTCGATCGCCCACGGCACCACGTAAGTGGCGTTGGACACCGGCCGGCAGATCATGTCGATGTCGGCAGGGTCGAGCAGGTCGTAGTAGATATCGTCGTCGACAAAGTCCCCGGTCACCGTTTGCAGCAGCACACTCTCCGGCAGGCGCATGCCTCGCTCATGCAGGAACTTGTTGGTGGGCGCAATTTTGCCGCGTGCGATGCCAGTCAAATCACTGATCACGCACTCGACTTCGGTAATCTTGTGTTCTTTCAGCCAGGCGGACAGCTGATCGAAGGGGGCGTTCATAAGGACCTCGTCATGGGTTGGTTGCACGCGCCGACTTGTACTCCCGGCGCATTGAGGTCTATCTTGGGCCAGCCTTCAAACGGCATCTATCCACTTTGCACGAACCATAACGCACCAATAGAGTGCGCCCAGGTTACCCATGACACAGGCAACAGCTTTGCGCGTACAGGCCTTCACCACCGGTGATGTGGCCGCTCAATGCAGTGCGACACCCGGTTGGGTGCAGCAGTACCAGCAGATGTCCCCAGGGCATTTTGCCGGGCAGATCCGCTACCTCGACCTGCACGGCGTCGAGGTTTACGAAGAGTGCATGAACACTCGCGTGGAGCAGCATTTCAATGCGCCACCGGGCTCCCTGGCGTTCTGTTTCGATGGCAGCGACAACGCGCTGTACATGCTCAATGGCGAGAGCCGCAACACCTGGATCACCCCGGAAAACTACCGCGAAGTCGCGGTGGTATTCGGCCCGCAGTTCGTGCAGCGCCATGGTTTGGATGTGGCGAAACTTGAGGGGTTGTTCATGGCACCGCTGACGTGCCAGCAGAACGCGCTGTTCACCCGATGGCTCAGTGGCACGCTGACACGGCTGTCCGCGCTGACTGACCCTATCAGCCGTGATGCCCTCACCCAGCAATTGCTTGATGACTGCCTGTTTATTCTCGACAACGCTTGTGTGTGCCTGGACCGCAGCTCGTTGCAGCGGCGCAGTGACGAGCGCCTGTTGATGGCGCGTATCGGTGAATGGGCGGCGGATACGCCGGATGAAACCGCCAACCTGCTGGAACTGGCGCAGATCGCCGGTGTGCCGTTACGCCAATTGCAGCAAGGCTTTAAGACCTACACCGGAATGAGCCCGGCGCAGTGGTTGCGCTTGCGCCGGTTGAACGGGGCGCGGCGTGAGTTGTTGAGCTCGACTCGGGCTACGGTGGCTGAGGTGGCGATGAACTGGTCGTTCTGGCACTTGGGGCGGTTTTCGCAGAGTTATCGGGCGTTGTTTCGGGAGTTGCCCAGTGAGACGCTCAGGCGTTTGGGTTGACGGGTGTTTTTGATACTGACCTGGGGGCCAAAGGATGTAAGAGCCGCAGCAACAGCAGAGCCATACTCGGTCAAAGGTGGGAGCTGGCTTGCCTGCGATGGCATCAACCGGTTGTACCTGATGTACCGAGGTGTCTGCATCGCAGGCAAGCCAGCTCCCACAGAAAAGCAGCTCTTCAGTGTATGAAAATCCGCCTTTCGCTTTTGATTCAACCACTCAGGTCGGCTACTAGGCCGCCGTGCTGTAGATTTTGATCTTGATCTGAGGCGCCCCGTTAACCACGGATTCAAGCCTTCGTTCTGGCACACCGAGCCTAAGCGAGGCACCGAGTGGTGGGGCGAAGACCTTTTGGTTACTTTTGGCTGGGCCGGCATTCCGGGCGTTTGCCAAAAGTGACCCGCTGTAAGAGCGGAACCCTACTCAGCCGTTACCGCAGCAACGGATATGTACACAACACAACCATTCTCAATAACTTGTAAATCCCAGCACATCCCCCTAGCTTATGCGCCCCCCGCCCTGCGCTTTAAGGCCCTACCCCCATGGTTGTGCGTTTTCGTCCCGTCGTTACCTCACGTTTCGCCCTTGGCCTGCTACTCAGCGGCAGCCTGGGCAACAGCATGGCCGCTGAAATCGAACTACCGGCGGTAAACGTCCAGGGCCAGGAAGACTCCGGCTATCGCACCAACAGCGCCTCGGTCGGCGGCTTCAACGAAGCGCCGTTGCTGGACACTCCGGCATCAATCACCGTGATCAACGCCGAACTGATCAAAGACCAGCAGGCGCGGCTGCTCAGCGAAGTGCTACGCAACGACGCCTCGGTAGGCGACAGCTACGCCCCCATCGGCTACTACGAAAACTTCGTGATCCGCGGCTTCTCACTGAACGCCGCGAGCAGCTACAAAATCAACGGCCGCACCATCACTGGCGAGCAAAACGTCGCCCTGGAAAACAAGCAGCAGGTCGAAGTGCTCAAGGGCCTGGCGGGTTTGCAAAGCGGTATTTCCGAACCCAGCGGCGTGATCAACTACGTGACAAAACGCCCGGAAGATGTGCGCTCGGTTACCGTGTCCACCGATGACCGAGGCAGCGGTTACATAGCCACCGACGTGGGTGGCTGGTTTGGCAGCGAGCAGCAATTCGGCCTGCGCGCCAACGTCGCCCACGAAGACCTCAATTCGTATGTCGAGCACGCCGATGGCCAGCGCGATTTTGTGTCCCTGGCCTTCGACTGGAACATCAGCCCCGACGCGGTGCTGCAACTGGACGCGGAATACCAGAACAAGCAACAGCGCTCCGTGCCGGGTTATCAACTGCTGGGCGGCACCGAAGTGCCCCATGACGCGTCACCGAAGAAATTGCTGGGGCACCAGAGTGGTTCCCATCAGGTCGGCATCGATTCGCTGAACCTCAATGGCAAGTTTGAATACCGCTTCAGTGATCAGTGGAAAGGCAGCCTCAGTGCCGCCCACAGCAAAGTGGTGATTGATGATTACAGCTCGTTTGCCTGGGGCTGTTACTACGTCGGTAGCTGCAACGCCAACACCTTCAGCCCGGAAGGCGACTACGACGTCTACGACTACCGCAGCCCCGACGACACCCGCCGTGATGATGAAGTACAGGCGGCAATAACAGGCCTGTTCGACACCGGCAGCCTGGGCCATGAACTGACTTTCGGCACCAGCGCGTTTCGCCGGGTGATCGACAAGCGCAAGTCCGTCAACGACTACATCGGCAGCGGCAATATCAATGAAGACGCGCCTACCTTCAAACCCACCGACAAGCCGCTGTACCCCAGCCACCGCAACCTCGACAGCCGCCAATACGGCCTGTTCGTCACCGACCGCATCCGCTTCAACGAGCAATGGCAAACCATCATTGGCGGGCGCGAAGTGCGTCTGGATGAAAAAGCGTTCGATGAAAAAACCGGCAACGAAAATCGCCACACCCAGCAGTACGTGTTCCTGCCCCAGGCATCATTGATCTACAAACCGGTGGACAATATTTCGCTGTACACCAGCTACAGCAAAGGCCTGTCTCTGGGCGGCACGGCACCGTGGATAGCGAACAACTCCGGTGACACCCTGGCCCCAACCGTGTCCCGGCAAATCGAAGCCGGCGTGAAATACGACTGGCGCCGCATCAGTTTCACCGCCGCCGTATTCCAGACCCGTCAAGCCTACCAATACGCCAAGCCCGATGGCGCCGGTCAATTCACCTACGTCCAACAAGGCGAACAAAAAAACACCGGCCTGGAACTCTCCGCCAACGGCTGGGCCACCGACCGCCTGCAGATCGCCACCAGCGTCGCGGCGATTCGTGCCCGCGTGAACAACAGCGGCACGCCAGACTACGAAGGCCACCAGGCGCTCAACGTCCCCAAACTGCGCGCCAGCCTGTATGCCGATTACGCCCTGCCGTGGATGAATGGGCTGGCCGTGCTGGGCGGCGTGCAATACAGCGCCAAGAAGTACGCCGACCGCACCGGCAATGTGCAAGTGGGCGACTACGCCGTAGTGAATGTCGGCAGCCGCTACACCACCAAAATCGACGGCTATGAGACCGTGTTCCGCCTCAGCGTCGATAACCTGTTCGACAAACGCTACTGGCGCGATGCGGGTGAATACCTGGGCGACGACTACCTGTTCCAGGGCGCGCCCTTGACCGCGCGCCTGAGTGCTTCGGTTAACTTCTGAGCCTGCGCGGCGCTGCCAGCCACAGCGCCGCCAAACCACAGACCAACAGACTCCAACCCAGGTCCTGGGCCCAGGCGACCAGGGTCAACCCAGCGCCGATCACCAGGTAATACAACAAACCAAACAGCGCGGCGGCAGTGCCCAGACGATCTTGGTAGGCCACCAGCGCGGCCCCCAGCACATTGGGGATGGCCATGCCGAATGCCAGTACCACCAGCAGCATCGGCCAGACAAATAACCCGCTGTGTTGCAGCAGCACGACCAGCAAGCCACCCAGCACTGCGACACCGGCGGCGATCAGCACTAATCGCTCGCCGTTTACCCCACGCTTGAGCAGTCGCTTGTTCAGCCACGCACCACACCCGGAGCCCAGCGCCAGCAAGACGCCGCTGTAGCCGAAGTCGGCGGCAGACAAACCCAGCCGCGAAAAGATGAATGGCCCCACGCTGTAATAGCTGAACAGCGCAATATTGAACGCCGCCACCAGCCCCACCGAACGCCAGATCCCGGCATCCCTGAGCAGCAACCGCAACGTCTGGCCCAGCGCGGCCGTCGGCATCGAGGCTGGACGGGTCTCGGGCAACGCCCACACGCACCACGCCCATAAGGTCAGCGAGAGCAGCAACAAACCACTGAGCACACCGCGATAACCGAAGAACTGCACCAGGCTGGCGCCCGTGAACAGGCCCACGGCCGGGCTGGCGGCCAGGGCAATGCCCATCAGCGAGAATACCTGGGCCAATTGCACGCCCTTGAAACGGTCACGCAGCACGGTCTGCGTCACCACCGAACCGACCGCCGCGCCAAACGCCGCCAACGCCTGGGCCAGCAACAAACCGTTGAAGCTGGTCATGCCCAAGGCCAGCACCGAGGCAGCCACGTACAGAGCCAACCCGGCCAGCATCACCGGCCGCCGCCCCCAACGATCACACAGCCGGCCCCACACCACCACGCCAAAAGCGAACGCCAGGAAATACACCGATAACGTCTGCCCGGCCCGCTCCGGCCCCACCGCAAACGCCCGGCCGATATCTTCCAGCGCTGGGCTGTAGAGCGTTTGGGCCAGTTGCGGGAACATCAGCAACGCGACCGTCAGTGGCAAAAAAAATTTAACCTTCATCCCCAACTCCTTTGCTTGAAACAGCGCAAGAAGTGTAAGGACTGTCGACTGGAGTATTATCCAGACTTTGACAATTTACCCATCAAATCGGACAACCTATGGCCTGGCTCGCCAACGACGCTACTTTCGATCCCGACCACCTGGCAGCGCCGGTCATCGGCATTGCCGCCCTGCTCGGTGATCACGACTCCGGCCTGCACCGCCACCAGCGCGGGCAACTGCTGTTCACGCGCCAAGGCTGCACCCGTATCACCCTGGACAACCAGCTGTGCCTGCTGCCGCCTTCGCGAGCAGCGTGGATCCCGTGCGGCGTGCCGCATCGCGCGGTGATGCACAAAACCGTGGACTATCGCTCGGTGTATCTGAGCCCGGCACTGGCCGATCAATTGCCTGCACAGGTGGGGGTGATCGAGGTCAGCCCATTGCTGCGCGCAGTGCTGGAACCCATAGCGATGGCGCCCTTCGACACCGATTGGCAAACGGGCCGCTACGCGCATTTGCTGGCGCTGTGCCTGGATGAAATCCAGGCGGCCACCGCACAACCGATGCTCCTGCCCTTGCCCCAGGACAAACGCCTGGCGCCCTTGCTCGCCGATCTGGAAAGGTTACCGCCGACCCTGCAAGCCCTGGAAAAACAGATAGGTGCCAGCACCAAGACCATCGGCCGGATTTTCCTGCGGGAAACCGGCCTTGGCTATCAGCAATGGCGCCAGCAGTGGCGCCTGATGCGGGCCATCGAACTGCTTGCCATCGGACGCAACCTGGGCTACTGCGCGTTCGAGTTGGGCTTTGCCAGCGACAGCGCGTTGATCGCCTTCTTCAAAAGCATGACCGGCAGCACGCCACGCGGGTATTTGAAAGTCGACTGAGGGCGTGCATGAGGCCGCTTCAGCCCGGTAGCGGAATCACCCGTAAAGGCCGCACCGACTTATAGGAAAAACTTGAGTAGATTTCTTTAACACACGGCAGCGTCTGCAACACCTCACGCGCAAACTCGCCAAACGACTCCAGGTCTTTGGCCACCACCTCGAGCAAAAAGTCATAGCGCCCCGACACGTTGTGGCAGGCGACAACTTCGGGAATCTCCAGCAGCCGTTGCTCGAATGCCCGGGCGATTTCCTGGGTGTGGCTTTCCATCATGATGCTGACAAACGCCGTCACGCCATACCCCAGCGCCTTGGGCGACAGAATCGCCTGATAGCCGCTGATCACCCCGCTCTCCTCCAGGTTGCGCACCCGTCGCCAGCACGGCGAGGTGGTCAGGGCTACGCGGTCGGCAAGCTCGGCCACGGTCAAGCGGGCATTGCCTTGCAAGGCGTTTAAAAGGGCTTTGTCGGTGCGGTCCAGACTCACGGGCATAACGTGCCTCTATTTGTTGTTTTTGTCGATTATTCGCCCCGAAATCCGGGATTTTCCTGGGTTTTTTGCAATGTTCAACTCTGGTTATGAGCATAGCATTGTAGGAAATAAGGAGCGTCCGACATGAACAACAAACACAATACATTCGGCTTTTCTACCCGCGCCATCCACCATGGTTACGACCCCAAGGACCATCACGGCGCCCTCGTACCGCCGATCTATTTATCTGCCACCTTCGCGTTCCCCACCGCCGAATATGGCGCTGCCTGTTTTGCCGGGGAAGCCAGCGGCCACTTCTACACACGCATTTCCAACCCGACCCTGGCACTGTTGGAATCACGCATGGCAACCCTGGAAAACGGCGAAGCTGCCGTGGCCTTCAGCTCCGGCATGGGTGCGATTGCCGCAACGTTCTGGACCCTGCTGCGCCCGGGCGATGAAGTGATCGTCAGCCAGACCCTGTATGGCTGCACCTTTGCCCTGCTGCACCATGGCCTTGCTGAGTTCGGCATCCGGGTGCGACACGTCGACCTCACCGACCTGGCCGCCCTGCGCGCGGCATTGTCCCCTGCCACCCGCATGGTCTATTGCGAAACCCCGGCCAACCCCAACCTGCGCCTGGTGGACATCGCCGCCGTGGCCGAGCTGGCGCACCAACAGCCAAATGTCACCGTGGTGGTCGACAACACCTACTGCACCCCCTACCTGCAAAGGCCACTGGAACTGGGGGCCGATGTGGTGGTGCACTCGGCCACCAAGTACCTCAGCGGCCATGGCGATATCACCGCCGGTATCGCCGTGAGCAACCAGGCGCTGGCACAACGTATTCGCCTGCAAGGCCTCAAGGACCTGACCGGCGCGGTGATGTCGCCGCAGGACGCATCCTTGCTGATGCGCGGCCTCAAGACCCTGGCCCTGCGCATGGACCGCCATTGCAGCAACGCCCAGGCGGTGGCCGAAGCCTTGCAGGCCCACCCTGCCGTGCAGTGGGTCACTTACCCGGGCCTGCGCTCTTTCCCGCAATACGCATTGGCGGCGCGGCAGATGAAGCAGTCCGGCGGCATGATCGCGTTTGAACTCAAGGGCGGCATCGACACCGGCCGGCGCTTCATGAATGCCCTCAACCTGTTCACCCGCGCCGTCAGCCTGGGTGACGCCGAGTCGCTCGCCCAGCACCCGGCGAGCATGACCCACTCCACCTACACCCCCGAAGAACGCGCACAACACGGTATCAGCGAAGGCCTGGTGCGCTTGTCGGTCGGGCTTGAGGACATCGCCGACCTGTTGGCCGATATCCACCAGGCCCTGGTCAAATGCACCCGTGCGGCACCGGGCCGCGCCGTGGTGGAAGAACACGCCGTGAAATAGGGCCTACGGTTGAGGTAATCCTTTCCTACAGACGGTGGTCGGACTGGTCCGACCGCCGTTATGCGTTTTTAATCTGTTTTTTTTGCCGATTGGATCCCCATGCATTTCCCTGGCTGTACTAGCATAGGTGCTCGGCGGGTGCATTATCACTGTAGGTTATTCACATTGGTTACCTTGTTAAACCCCGTCGCTATAAGGATGAATACCTGCACTCAACATTCATGGACGAACTGATGAACTCACACCTGTTTCCTCATATAGGCAAGGTCATCGCCAGCACCGGCAGCCGCCATTTCCCGCGCATGCTGCATGACTTGATCCTGACCCAGCTGGCAGTGGACGCTACCCATATCACCCAACTGCAGGTCAGTGCCGAAGGGCACACCCGACGCCGGATCAGCCCGGTCTACACCGACTCGGTGACGGCGCTGGGCGAAGAACAACCCGCTGCCCAATTGCACCTCACACGCCGCAAGGACGATGTGCGTTATGTGTTGTCGGTGTATCGCTCGCATCAGTCGGAAAGTTTTTCGCCACAGGAACGCAGCATGCTGGAGGATTTTTCGACGCTGCTTCTGCCCATGGTCGAGAAACACATCACTGCGATCCAGCCCTGTCGCCAGGGCGGATCGCCTGTGGTCGCGGAAAATCAAGGGCTTGAAACCTTGCGTCGGCGCATTGAAGAACGTCTGGTGCAATCGGGGTTAACCTTGTCCAATCGAGAACTGGATGTGTGTGTGGGTTTGCTGGCCGGGCGGACTGCACCGGAGTTGGCGGAGCAGTTGGCGTTGAAGGTCAACACTATTGAAAGTTACCTCAAGCGGGCGGCGATCAAGCTGGGGATCAGCGGGCGGCATTCGTTGTTGCGGTGGATGTATGCGGGTGATGAGGGCGTCGCCACGGCTCTCTAGATCAGGCTGTGGGTTGTCTTTTGGTGGTGTACATATCCGTTGCTGCGGTAACGGCTGCCTATGGTTCCGCTCTTACAGCGGGTCACTTTTTGAAGGACCGGAATGCCGGCCCAGCAAAAAGTAAGCAAAAAGCCCTCGCCCCAACACTCGGTGCCTCGCTGTGGCTCGGCATGCCCGCAATCCGCCAGTGATTTGGGGGGCCGCCGCGATGGGCCATCCTTGGCCCAGCGCGGCTAAACCGGCATCCCTGCCGGTTTACCCCCCAAATCACTGTCAGATTCCGGCCATCGTGTTTAACGGGGCGATTTCAGATCAAGATCAAAAGCGCAGATCAAAAGACCGCTGACTTCGTCATCGAAAAGGATGTAAGGGCCGGAGCAACAGCAGCAGCAGCAGCAGCAGCAGCAGAGCCATACTCGGTCTAAGGTGGGAGCTGGCTTGCCTGCGATGGCATCAACTCGGTGCACCTGATACACCAAGGTGTCTGCATCGCAGGCAAGCCAGCTCCCACAGAAAAGCAGATCCCAGGTGTATGCAAATCCGCTTTTCGCTTTTGATCTAACCACTCAGGTCGGCTTTCAGGCCGCCGTGCTGTAGATCTTGATCTTGATCTGAGGCGCCCCGTTAACCACGATGGCCGAACGCAGGCTTGAATCCGTGGGTAACCCGGCAGGACGCCGGGTTAGCCGCGCTGGGCCAAGGATGGCCCATCGCGGCGGCCCACGGATTCAAGCCGGAGTGCGGGCATGCCGAGCCTAAGCGAGGCACCGAGTGGTGGGGCGAAGACCTTTTGGTTACTTTTGGGGCGTTTGCCAAAAGTGACCCGCCGTAAGGGCGGAACCATAGGTAGCCGTTACCGCAGCAACGGATATGTACTCCGTCCGATCCCCCCCCGCCAAGCCTACCTCACTGCCACAACCCAATCTTCGTCAGCTCTTGCTTGAAGTTCTCCCGTGTAATCAGCGTCACCTCGTCCATGGCCGTGTACTTGGGCGGCTCCGTCCCCTTGGTGACCCACTCATACATCATCAGCGCCGTGTTGTAGCCCTCGATATGCGGGCTAGGCAGCATCGAACCGAAAAATCCACTGTCAGCCTTTTTCAGTTCGCCAATGGCATCCGTACCATTGATGCCGATACCAATCACATTGGCCGCAGCAAAACCAGCCGTTTCGGTTGCGCGCACGCCACCGAGCACCGTGTTGTCGTTCATACCACCGATAATCAGGTTCTTGGCACCGCTGGGCAGCTTGACCAGTGCCGAGTTGGTGGCGTCCATACTGCCCGGTACATCGAGCGTCTTGGCCGCGGTGAACAGAATGTGGTCTTTAGGAAAACCGGCATCTTCCAGGGATTTAACCGAACCGTCAGTGCGCTTTTTACCCGTGTCCAGTTCGTTAAAGGTATTGATCACCGCATAGGTGTCCTTCCAATCCCAACCGCGTTTTTTCGCCTCCGCCGCCATCGCCGCGCCCTGCTTCTGGCCCACTTCAAACGCGGCCATGCCCAGGTACGGCACGTCCTCCATGAAGTTGCCTTTGGCGTCGACAAAACGGTCATCCACCGCAATCACTTTCAGGCCGTTGGCCTTGGCCTTGGCGACGATAGCCGGGCCGAGTGATACGTCCGGCGGGCAGATCACAAAGCCCTTGGCGCCGTTGGCCGCCAGGCTGTCGATGGCCGAGAGGGTTTTCTCGCCATCGGGCACGGCGATCTTGATCACGGTAAAGCCATGCTCCTTGCCGGCTTTTTCGGCAAACGCCCATTCGGTCTGGAACCACGGCTCTTCAGCCTGCTTGACCAAAAAACCAATCTTCACGGCTTCAGCGGCCTGCAACAGACCGCCCAAGCTCAGGGCCGACACCGCCACAGCGGCGCAGCACAGGGAACGCATACCTCGACGACGATTCATACGGGTGACTCCTTGTTATTGTTTTCAGGTCTTGGGTTTATCCGGCAAAGCGGTGACAGGGGGTGCCCGGCACATCGACCTCGATGGCCAGCACTGCGCCATCCAGCGGGTGATCGAGTGGGCTGGCGGCGCTGGTGATGTAGAGGGTGGTGAGGCTGGGGCCACCGAACACGCAACTGGTGGGCCGGCTCACGGGCAACTCGACAATGCGATCGACCTCACCCGCCGGCGTCAGGCGCAGCAAGCAACTGCCATCCCAACGGGCATTCCAGATATAGCCATCCGCGTCCATCGCCGAGCCATCCGGGCCACCACGCTCATGCGGGCCGAACCAGACCCGGGCAGGCTCGAGCTGACCCTCTGGCTTGACCGCATGCCGGTACAAAATGCCGTCCAGGCTGTCGCCAAAATGCACGTGCGCGCCGTCATCGCTCCACACCAAGGTGTTGGGAATGCCCAGCCCTTGCAGCAGCGGCGTGACATGCGCGTTGGCATCGATCCGAAACAGGCCGCCGGAACGCCGCGTAATCGGCAGGTCTTCACCCTGCTCGCCAATGTTGTTCTGCATGGTGCCCAACCACAGGCGGCCCTGGGCATCGCAGCGCGCTTCATTGCCACGGTTACCCGGTTGCGGGTCGGCCACGCACAGCAGCGTGAGGGCTTCGGTTTCCAGGTTCAGCCGGTACACGCCGCTGCTCAGCGTCACCAGTGCATCCCCGCTTTCACAGGGGATGAAGGCCGAGACGTGCTCGGGCAACTGCCAGATCTGCAACTGCCCGCCCATCAGGCGCAGCGCCTGCTTGCCGGCGATATTCACCCAATACAGCGCCTGGGTCGGCACGTCCCAGAACGGGCCTTCGCCCAGCTGCGCACGGTGCGCAGTGACTGCGGTACACGACATAAAACCTCCTGGTGTTACAGCGGGTCGCGCGATGGCGTGCCATCCACCAGCCGCTGGATACGCAACGGGTTGGCGTTTTTCAACGCGTCGGGCAGCAGGCTATCAGGGTAATTCTGCAAGCACACCGGGCGCAGGAAACGGTCGATGGCCAGGGTGCCGACCGAGGTGCCACGGGCATCGGATGTGGCCGGGTACGGCCCGCCGTGAACCATCGAATCACACACTTCCACGCCGGTCGGGTAGCCGTTGAGCAGGATGCGCCCGACTTTCTGCTCCAGCAGCGGCGTCAGTTCAGTGAAGTGCTGCAGGTCGGCCGGTTCAGCAATAAGCGTCGCGGTGAGCTGGCCGTGCAGGCCGTGCAAGGCGTCGCTGAGCTGGGCCTGATCGGCGACCTCGACAAACACCGTGGCAGGGCCGAACACCTCTTCCTGCAACACCTCATCACCGTCGATCAGCAAGCGCACGTCGGCCTTGAACAGCTGCGGCTGCGCCTGACTGCCCACTTGAGCGCTGCCCGCCAGGTGTTGGATGCCAGGGTGCGCCAAGAGCTTTTCCAAGCCTTTGCCATAACTGCCCAGGGTGCCGGCATTGAGCATGGTTTGCGCCGGCTGTTCACCGATCAGTTGCGCCACCTGTTGGGTAAACGCGGTGAACTGTGGCGAGGCAATACCGATCACCAGGCCAGGGTTGGTGCAGAACTGGCCACAGCCTTGCACCACCGAGGCAGTGAGGTCGCGGGCGATGGTCGCGGCCCTGGCGTGCAAGGCCTGGGGCAGCACAATCACCGGGTTGATGCTCGACATCTCGGCAAATACCGGGATCGGCTGCGGGCGTGCCGCCGCCATATCACACAAGGCACGGCCGCCCTTGAGCGAGCCGGTAAAACCCACGGCCTGGATCGACGGGTGCTTGACCAGCGCCTCACCGACGCCGCCACCGAAGATCATGTTGAACACCCCCGCCGGCATCTCGGTGGCCTCGGCCGCCCGAATGATTGCATCGGCCACCCGCTCAGCCGTCGCCATATGCCCACTGTGCGCCTTGAACACCACCGGGCAGCCGGCCGCCAGCGCGGCAGCGGTGTCGCCGCCGGCGGTGGAAAATGCCAGGGGAAAGTTGCTCGCACCAAACACCGCCACCGGGCCGAGGCCGATGCGGTATTGGCGCAGGTCCGGGCGCGGCAGGGGTTGGCGGTCGGGCAAGGCTCTGTCGATACGCGCGCCGTAAAAATCACCACGACGCAATACCGTAGCGAACAGGCGCATCTGGCCGCTGGTGCGCCCGCGCTCGCCTTTGATGCGCGCAGCAGGTAATGCCGTTTCGCGGCACACCAACTCGATAAAATCATCCCCCAGCGCGTCCAGCTCATCAGCCACCGTCTCCAGGAACTGCGCCCGCCGCGATGCACTTAATGCCCGGTACGCGGGATAGGCGGCAGCGGCGGCCTTGGCGGCGGCATCCACCTCGGCGGGCGTGGCCTGATAGAAATCCTGAGGCAAGGCCTCGCCGGTGCTGGCGTCGACGCTTTTCAGGGTGATGCTGCCCTGGGCGCTGCGCTGGCCGCCGATGTAGTTGTGGCCGAGAAACGGATTCATGCTGATCTCCTTAAAGGCTGATGACAGTGCCAGGTGCGAACGCCGCCTCGGCGCTGCCGACCCGATTGACCAGCGGCGCGCCGAACTCGGCCTGGCTGATCTCGAACACATCCCCCGGCTGGGTACGTATACCGTCGGCGAATGACAAGGTGGCGGTGCCGAAGAAATGAATATGCACGTCGCCCGGGGTCAGGAACTGGCTGTATTTGAAATGGTGGTACTCGAGGTTTTCCAGGCTGTGGCACATGTTCGCCTCGCCACTGAGAAATTCGCTTTCCCATATCACTTGACCGTCTCGGCGGATGCGGCTGGTGCCGGCCAGATGCTCGGGCAACTCACCCACACGCAACTCCGGACCATAGCTGCAACTGCGCAACTTGGAATGGGCCAGGTACAGGTAATTCTTGCGCTCCATGACGTGGTCGGAGAACTCGTTGCCCACCGCAAACCCCAGGCGGTAGGGTTTGCTGTCACGGCCGATCACGTACAACCCGCCGATTTCCGGCTCTTCACCGGCGTCTTCAGCAAAGGGTGGCACCGGGAATGCCTGGCCTGGGCGCACGACAATATTGCCATCGCCCTTATAGAACCATTCCGGTTGCACGCCGGCCTGGCCGGCCGGCGGTTTGCCGCCTTCCACGCCCCATTTGAAGATACGCATGGTGTCGGTCAAGGCACTGTCGTCACCGGCCTGATGCATTTTATCGCGGGCCGAGGCGCTGCCCAGGTGCGTCAGTCCAGTGCCGCTGATCAGCATGTGCGCGGGGTCGGGATGGTCGAGCGGCGGCAGGACTTTGAGGTCTGCCAACAGCGCGGCGTAGTCGTAACTGTCGCCCAGCCCGAGGCTGTCGACCTGTTGCGCCAGGCCCACACCGGCATCGATGGCGGCCAGCGCCAACTCACGCACGCTGCGCGCGGTGTGCACTTCGCGCAGTGTGTTGCCTTGCACCACGCCGACACGACGCTCACCGTTACGCAATTCGAACTGAACTAAACGCATCAAACTTCTCCAGGATTAAGTACGTGTGGCGCCTCGGGCGCTGGCGGCAAACTGGTCGGCGGGCAGCACATGCTTGCGCTCCAGCACGCGGTACACCACAGCGGTCAACACCAGCCCGAACACCATGACGCCAGCCAAAAAATACAGGCCCGAAGCCAGGTTGCCGGTGTATTCCTTGAGCGCGCCGATCACGAACGGGCCGATATAGCCGCCCAGGTTGCCCACCGAGTTAATCAAGGCAATGCCCGCCGCCGCACTGGCGCCGGCAAAGAACCGCCCCGGCAAGGTCCAGAACACCGCCGTGCAGGAAAACAAGGCGAATGCCGCCAGGCACAGCGCCGCCATTTGCAGCACCGGCACGCTCAGCCAGGCACTGCAAAACAAGCCGATGGCGCCGAGCACATAGAGCACGGCAAGGTGGCCATAACGATCGTTCAAACGGTCGGAACTGCGCGGGATGATCAGCAGCCCGATGATGCCGAAAATGTAGGGTACCGCCGAGATAAAGCCGGTCACCAAGTCAGTGCCGCCGAACTGTTTGATCAGGGTCGGCAACCACAGGCCCAAGCCATAGATGCTCAAGGTCACCGGCAGATAGAACAGCGCCAGCAACAACACGCGCTTGTCCTTGAGGGCATGCAGCGGGTTGCCGTGGCGGGTCTGGCCGTAGGCTTGCAGGTCCTTGGCCAACTCAGCGGTCAGCCAGGCTTTTTCGTCTTCGCTCATCCAGTTGACCTGCTTGGGGCCGTCCGGCAGAAAGCGCAACACCGGCCAAGTCAGCAACAACGCCGGCGTGCCGATCACGATAAACAGCCATTGCCAGCCGTGCAGACCAAGGATGCCGTCCATGCCCAGCAGGCCGCCGGACACGGGCCCGGTGATCATCATGGCAATCGGCTGGGAGAGGATAAACAGCCCCAGGATCTTGCCGCGATGGCGCACCGGGAACCACTGGGTGATGTAGTACAGCACGCCCGGAAAGAACCCGGCTTCGGCCGCGCCAAGCAGAAAGCGCATCACATAAAAACTGTGCGGCCCCTGCACAAAGGCCATGCCGATGGTGATGGCGCCCCAGGTGAGCATGATCCGTGCAAACCAGCGCCGCGCGCCGAAGCGGTCGAGCATCAGGTTGCTGGGGATTTCAAACAGGAAGTAGCCAATAAAAAACAACCCCGCCCCCAGACCATAGGCGGCATCGCCGATGCCGACGTCGGCGCCCATGTGCAGTTTGGCAAACCCCACCGCCGAGCGGTCCACGTAGGCGATCAGGTACAGCAGGATCAGGAAGGGAATCAGTTTCAGCGTGATACGCCGAACAAGCCGCAATTCCTGGCTCATGGGGTCGATCTCCGATTGTTGTTTTTATAGAAGCTCGGGGGCTGCCTCTCGCGAAAATCCGCCAGGGTCAAACCTCAATTAAGCCGGACTATATAGTATGACTATTTGCAAAACAATACTTCCAAATCTGCGTTTTTGCGCTTATGTTTAAGCACATATAGAACATATAGTCATACAATAAGAGAGTCGATCATGCCTGATAAAAAGCCCGCCCTCCGCTCCGCCCAGTGGTTTGGCACCGCCGACAAGAACGGTTTCATGTACCGCAGCTGGATGAAGAACCAGGGCATTGCCGACCATCAGTTCCATGGCAAACCGATCATTGGCATTTGCAACACCTGGTCGGAACTGACCCCGTGCAACGCGCATTTCCGCCAGATCGCCGAGCACGTCAAACGCGGTGTGATCGAGGCCGGTGGTTTCCCGGTGGAATTCCCGGTGTTCTCCAATGGCGAATCCAACCTGCGCCCCACCGCCATGCTCACCCGCAACCTGGCGAGCATGGATGTAGAGGAAGCCATTCGCGGCAACCCCATCGACGGCGTGGTGCTGCTGACCGGCTGCGACAAAACCACCCCGGCGCTGCTGATGGGCGCGGCCAGTTGTGACGTGCCGGCCATCGTGGTCACCGGCGGGCCGATGCTCAACGGCAAGCACAAGGGCCAGGACATCGGCTCGGGTACGGTGGTGTGGCAACTGAGCGAGCAGGTCAAGGCCGGCACCATCACCCTTGACGATTTCCTTGCGGCCGAAGGCGGCATGTCGCGCTCGGCGGGTACCTGCAACACCATGGGCACCGCGTCGACCATGGCCTGCATGGCCGAAGCACTCGGCACTTCCCTGCCCCACAACGCGGCGATTCCGGCGGTGGACGCGCGGCGCTATGTGCTGGCGCATATGTCTGGCATGCGCGCGGTCGAGATGGTGCGTGAGGATTTGAAACTGTCGAAAATCCTTACCAAGGAGGCGTTTGAAAACGCGATCCGGGTGAATGCGGCCATCGGCGGTTCGACCAACGCGGTGATCCACCTCAAAGCCATCGCCGGGCGTATCGGTGTCGAGCTCGACCTCGACGATTGGACCCGCATGGGCCGTGGCGTGCCGACCATCGTCGACCTGCAGCCGTCAGGCCGTTTCCTGATGGAAGAGTTCTACTACGCCGGCGGCCTGCCGGCCGTGCTGCGTCGCCTGGGCGAAGCCAACCTGATCCCGCATCCGAATGCCTTGACGGTCAATGGCAAGTCGTTGGGCGAGAACACCCAGGACTCGCCGATCTACGGCCAGGATGAGGTGATCCGCACCCTCGATAACCCGATCCGCGCCGATGGCGGTATTTGCGTATTGCGCGGCAACCTGGCGCCGCTGGGCGCCGTGCTCAAGCCTTCCGCCGCCAGCCCCGAGTTGATGCAGCACCGTGGCCGCGCGGTGGTGTTCGAGAACTTCGACATGTACAAGGCACGCATCAATGACCCGGCGCTGGACGTGGATGCCAACTCGATTCTGGTCATGAAAAACTGTGGCCCCAAGGGTTACCCCGGCATGGCCGAAGTCGGCAACATGGGCCTGCCCGCCAAGCTGCTGGCCCAGGGCGTGACTGACATGGTGCGCATTTCCGATGCACGCATGAGCGGCACCGCCTACGGCACGGTGGTGCTGCACGTGGCACCGGAAGCTGCCGCCGGTGGGCCGCTGGCCACGGTGCAGGAAGGTGACTGGATCGAGCTCGACTGCGCCAACGGCCGGTTGCACCTGGATATCCCCGACGCCGAACTGGCGGCGCGCATGGCTGACCTTGCGCCAGCGCAAAACCTGATCGTCGGCGGCTACCGCCAGCTGTATATCGATCACGTGCTGCAGGCCGATCAAGGCTGCGACTTCGACTTCCTGGTGGGCTGCCGTGGCGCTGAAGTCCCCCGGCATTCCCACTAATTGGGATGCTATGATGCCGCGAACCTAAGCCAGAGCCTCCCCGTCGTTATGGATCACCAGCCGCCCAAGCCGCGCAAGAGCCAGCATGCCCAGATCGTTCAGGACTTGGGCATGCACATCGTTTCCGGTCGCTTCAAGCCCGAAGAACGCCTGCCCATGGAAGCCACGCTGTGCGAGGAATACCAGGTCAGCCGCTCGGTGTTGCGTGAGGCGACCCGCGTGCTCAGCGCCAAGGGCCTGGTGTACTCCAAACCACGGGTGGGCGCGGTGGTGCGCCCACGGGTGAAATGGCATTTGCTTGACCCGGACGTGCTGTCCTGGCTGATGCAGTCCACGCCCCACAGCGAATTCTTCAACACCCTGGCCGGCGTGCGGCGCATCCTCGAACCGGAAATCGCCGCCATGGCCGCGACCACGGCCACCGCCGAAGACATCGCCACCATCGAAACCGCCTACCGGGGCATGGAAACCGCCAAGACCCACGATGACCTGCTGCAGGCCGACCTGGACTTCCACCGCGCCATCGCCGACGCGACCCGCAACGACTTGCTCGCCTACATGTGCAACATGCTGTCGTTGCCGCTGCGCGAGTCGATCAACATCACCAACCGCCGTCCTGACATCCAGGGCCTGAGCCTGCCCCGCCACAAAGCGATCCTCACCGCCATCCAGAACCGTGACGCCCTCGGCGCCCGGCACGCCTCGCTGGTGCAACTGGATGACACGCGGGTGGCGCTGGACACGGTGATGAACGTGCTCACGCCGCTGTAAATTGATCGTCTACGCTCAGGGAGTCAGTTCGAGGAACCGGCCATGTGCGGACGACTTTCGCAGTACCGCGGTATTCATGACTTTGTGGCGGCGCTGAGCATGCCCAATGCACTGGCCAATAGCGTGGGCGACCAGCCGCTTGAGCGCTACAACGTGGCGCCAACCACCCCCGTGGCGTTGCTGCACCTGGACAATGATCTTTTGCACGCTGACCCGGTGCGCTGGGGCTGGCGCCCGCACTGGAGCAAAGAACGCCTGCTGGCGATCAACGCGCGTGTCGAGAAGGTCGCGCACGGCGCGTTCTTTCGCGCGATCTGGCCGCATCGCGCAATTGCCCCAGTGGACAACTGGTTTGAATGGGTGGATGAAGGCGACGCGAAAAAACAGCCCTACCTGATTCGTCGCCGCGACGGTGCGCCGGTATTCTGTGCCGCCATAGGCCAACTGCCCGACGCCGATGAGGGCGCGCACGCGCACGATGGCTTCGTGATCATCACCGCCGACAGCGCCGGTGGCATGCTCGACATCCATGACCGCAGGCCCGTGGTGTTCACTCCGGAACTGGCCCGTGAGTGGCTGGACCCGGCCACCTCCCGAAGTCGCGCCGAGCAGATGGTGCTGTTGCAGGGCGACCCGGCAGACGTGTTCGAATGGTTCAAGGTCGACAGTGCCGTGGGCAACACACGCAACCATGGGCCAGCGTTGATCCAGCCGCGCTGAGCACTCATTGGGCGACTGCACACCCCTGCGGATTAATCGGCCTGCCCTCCAGATAGGCCCGGTCCTTGCCATTTTGCTTGGCGCCATACAGGTTGCGGTCAGCGTCCTTAAGCACTGCCGACATCTCGTCCCCCGCCGAAAACCGCGCCATTCCCGCGCTGCACGTGTAATTGTGCGGCGCCGCCACACTGTGCCGGATAGCCTGCAACAAATCCCGTGCGAACTCGCAGGCGACAGCCGGGTCGTCGCCCAACAGCAGCACGCCGAATTCTTCGCCGCCGATCCTGCCGAAACTGTGGCTGCCTTTGGCGGTTTTCAGGCAGGTGGCCATGGCGCAAAGAATGCTGTCGCCCACATCGTGGCCATACCGGTCATTTTTGAGTTTGAAACTGTCGATATCCAACATCATGAAATAGCCGCTGTGGCCGCTGGCGATCAACGCGTCAAAGCCCTGCATGAAGGCGCGCCGGTTGAGAATGGAGGTCAGGTAATCCGTCTCTGCCAGCTCGCGAAACTCACTTTCTACCAGCAACACCGAGCGCAGGTTCTTCAAATAGGAAAAACTCAGGATAAAACCGATGGCCACCGACGCAACGCAAAAAATATACAGATAGACCTGGGCATCGCCGTAAATGTCCGCCTGGATGCACGGCCATAAAATCAACCAGACCAACGTGGCGCAGACCAGGTAATCCTGCACACTGATAAACAGGATGGCGCTGCTGATCACCAGGATAACCGCCAGCGGCAAGCCAAACAGGCGCAACTCCCCATGCGCGCTGATGACATAGGCAAACCCCACGGACAGCAGCACGACATACACAACCCCGAGCGTGCGCCACAGGTAAAAGTGGATGGTCATGTGGTGCAGTCGACACACCGCCAACAGGCACAGGGTGATCGCTGACAAATATATATCCAGCTGCATGTCCGGATGAATCAACAACACCCCGAGCCAGGCAATAATCCCGATTAACTCGGCCTGGGTGACCGCTGGCGACAGTAACCGGCGCATCCGTGGCCTTAACTTCAAATTAGCAGGCATCCCTTTCCCCTCTTTCAACCGCGTGCAGGCCAACCGCAAATGAAAACGCCATAAACCGTCTTACCAGGCAAACAAAAGCCGGCAGCACTTCCAGCTGTTTTTTCGCATGCACTTTGAAATAGCCCTTCTCGACACCCTCCCGGACCATTCTAATAATATGGGTTTTTGATACCGACAGCTGCTGGGCGAGCGCAAGATAAGATGACGATTTGAAGGTCATGCGCTCGTTTTCCGGTGAAAAGGCATCGTTATATATCGCCAGCATCAACAAATGGCCTGCATCTTTCTTCACCAGCCAAAAACAGTCGGGCAGCAACACATCAACGGTCATTTCGTCGGCCAGGATCTGAGCGAAGCCTTTGAAATAAAGGGCTAGAAAACTGCGGTCGTCCATCTCGCGCATTGTGCGAAAACGCTCCTTCTCAGGGCACATCAGCGCCAGTGAGTCGGTAATGGACGTCAGCATCAGCCGCACTTCCCGGCAGGCTTCATCCGAGGGCGCATACACCCTGAACCGGCTGTCCTCCGGGTGTGCGTCGACCACCATGAACCCCAGCGCCCGAAACAGCAGGAAGATCGACTCCAGGCTGTTTCTTGAGCAATACCCCCGCGCCACACAAAAGGCTTTCACCTCGCAAAGCAAGGCTGTCGGTTTGGAAAAGTACTCGCTGAACAGTGCAAATGAGACCATCAAACGGCTGTATTTCATTGCACTTTTGTAGAAAAACGGGCGTTTCGAGTAAGGGCCAAGAAGCACCTGATAATGTGCCCGAATACAAGATTCAAAGTCCTCATGACGTTCAAGTGCTTGTGCAGTATTACCGATATCCAACTTTAACGAACTGACACGCATGAAAGAACCCTGATCAACCAACTTCATCCCACTGATCTAGACTACAAAGTTCACGTAGTCAGGTCCCAAAACAAATCACGTCGTAAAACGGCCCCTGATGGCGCTTTGCCTTTGGGGTCAATGTACAGTGATTGCCGCGTGGCACAGCATCATTACCAAAGTTGTTCCAACTGCACTTCCTGGGCTATTTGCTAACGCGCAAGCGGTGAACTTGCTTGAAATAGCAGTGCAAAGATTGCGTGTGAAGCAGAGCCAATAAATGGCGCCAGAAATATGACCGCGAACCTTTCACCGCCCCCGGGCGTCCGAGCTAGGGTATTTATTGCCCATTGCTCGCCGTGAGGTCCTCGCTTGAAAGCCGCCATCATCAAAAAGTACCGCCTGATTATCAAAACCATGGGCTATGTGGGTTGGGCCTTGTTCTGGCTGTTGTTGTGGGATGTGGCCGTCACGGTCGATTTCATGTTGTTCCTCACCACCAAGATCAACTTGCCGCTGATGCCGCTGACCCTGCTGGGGTCGGCGCTGGTGGTGTTGATCAGCTTTCGTAACAGCAGCGCCTATAACCGCTGGTGGGAAGCACGCACGTTGTGGGGCGCGATGGTGAATAACTCGCGCAGTTTCGCCCGCCAGGTGCTGACACTGCTGGATGACCCCGAGGGCGAGGTAAACCCGGTCAAGGCCACCCTGTTGCGCCGCCATGTGGCCTATGTGAATTGCCTGGCGGCGCACCTCAAGGGCCGCCCGTGCCCGGATGAAGTACGTGCGTTTATCCCCGCCGAAGAGTTTGCGCGCAATGGCGCCACCAACAACTTTGCCAATGACATCCTCACCGGTTCAGCGACGTTGTTGGCCCGCGAATACAAGGCCGGGCACCTGGACAGTATTCGCCTGGCGCGGCTGGAGTCGACACTGGTGGACCTGTCCAACGCCCAAGGCGGCATGGAGCGAATCGCCAATACGCCGCTGCCCTACCCTTACGTATATTTCCCGCGGCTGTTTATCTCGCTGTTCTGCCTGATCGTACCAGTGGGCCTGGTGGAGTCCCTGGGCTGGTTCACCCCGCTGGCCTCGACCGTGGTGGGCTTTATGCTGCTGGCAATCGAACGCATCGGCACCGACCTGCAAAGCCCGTTTCATTCCAGCGAACATCAGATCCAGATGGAAACCATCTGCGAAACCATCGAGAAGAACCTGCAGTCGATGCAGCGTGATGCGCTGGCTTAAGCCCAGGGTGCTTTTAATTCAAGAACCTATCATTTTTACCAGTGCCCCTGACGCGCGGTTTTGACTAGCCTGTAGCGCATCTATCCAAGGAGGCACACAGCATGCAGGTTCGCGAAGGTTATGCCGATTTCCGTGGCTACCGGACATGGTTCCGGGTCACTGGCGATTTGAGTTCCGGGCGCTTGCCCTTGATCGTCGCGCACGGCGGCCCCGGCTGCACCCATGACTACGTCGACAGTTTCAAGGACCTGGCCGACACAGGGCGCGCGGTGGTGCACTACGACCAGTTGGGCAATGGCCGCTCCACTCACCTGCGCGACGCATCTGCTGACTTCTGGAACGTGGCATTGTTCCTGGCGGAACTGGACAACCTGATCGAGCATTTGGACATCAGCGACTACGCGCTGCTGGGCCAGTCCTGGGGCGGCATGCTTGGGGCTGAACACGCGGTACGCCAACCCGCCGGCTTAAAGGCATTGATCATCGCCAATTCGCCCGCCTCCATGGACCTGTGGTGCGCCGCCGCGAATGAGCTGCGCCAGGCATTGCCCACCGAAGTGCAGGCCACCCTGCTGCGCCATGAGGCGGCAGGCACCACTGACAGCGCCGAGTACCGCGCAGCCTCGGATGTGTATTACGCCCGCCACGTCTGCCGCGTCCAGCCGGAGCCCGCCGAAGTGCTGCGCACCAATGCCGCCATCGAAGACGACCCGACCGTTTATCACACCATGAACGGCCCCACTGAATTCCACGTGATCGGCAGCCTGCGCAACTGGAGCATCATCGAGCGACTGCCACGCATCCAGGTGCCGACGTTGTTGATCTCCGGGCGCTTTGATGAAGCCACACCCGCCACGGTACAGCCGTTTGCCGATGGCATCCGCGACGTGCGCTGGCAGATTTTTGAGCAGTCGAGCCATATGCCGCATGTCGAAGAACGTGAGGCGTGCATGGCGTGTGTGGGGGCGTTTCTGGCGCACGTGGAGCAATAGCCAAATTGAGCTTTGTCGCTGACGCTCTACACTAAAGCCAATGTGGAATGGGGCTGGTGTGGGAGCTGGCTTGCCTGCGATGACATCAACTGGGTGTACCTGATGTACCGAGGTGTCTGCATCGCAGGCAAGCCAGCTCCCACAGTTGGTTTTTGTCGCTGGGGACATCTGTGTTCGCATCGGCGCCCTGCGAACCGGGGTTTTGCTGTTGTACACACATTTGTAAAAGACTATTACGCAGCACAATGTACTAACTGGTTACTTATATTGCTAAAATCGCGTCTTTGCCCTCTCACCTTCGAGTCCTGTCGACATGAAAAGAGCATCGCGCGCCGCTGGCGCCTCTAGATTTCTCCTGCTGGGCCTGGGCGTGGTTATCGCCCTGCTCGGCGTAGCGCTGGCTGTGGGCGGCGCCAAGCTGGTCAGCCTGGGCGGTTCCTGGTACTTCCTGGTCGGTGGCGTGGCCATGGCCGTTTCCGGCATGTTGATCGCGCGGCGCAAGCCGGCGGGCGCCTGGCTGTTCGCCGCGTTCCTGGTTGGCACCGCCGTGTGGGCGATTGCGGACGTGGGCCTGGTGTACTGGCCGCTGTTCTCGCGGCTGTTCATGTTTGCCGTGATCGGCCTGGTGGTGGCGCTGGTGTATCCGCTGCTGGCCGGCCGACCGGCGCGTGGCGCCTATGGCGTTGCCGCCGTGCTGGCAGTCGGCGTGGCGGTGGCGGCGGGCAATATGTTCGTTGCACACCCAAGCGTTGCGCCCACCGGCAAAGGCCCTGGCGTCACGCCAGTGGCCGCCGCCGATGCGCAGAAGGACTGGGCGCATTACGGCAACACCGAAGGCGGCAGCCGTTTTGCGGCGCTGGACCAGATCAACCGCGACACGGTCAATAAGCTCAAAGTGGCGTGGACCTACCACACCGGCGACGTGGCGATCAGCGACGGCAACGGTGCCGAAGACCAACTGACGCCCCTGCAGATCGGCAACAAGGTATTCATCTGCACCCCGCACAACAACCTGATCGCCCTGGATGCCGACACCGGCAAAGAGCTGTGGAAGAACGAAGTCAACGCCAAATCGGCGGTCTGGCAGCGTTGCCGTGGCATGGCGTATTTCGATGCCACTGCGCCGATTGCCCAGCCAACCCAGCCAAACAGCTCGCCGATCATTGCTGCCAGCGTACCGGCCGGGGCGCAATGCCAACGCCGCTTGCTGACCAACACCATTGATGCGCGCCTGATCGCGGTGGATGCCGACACCGGCAAGTTCTGCGAAGACTTCGGCACCCACGGCCAGGTGGACCTCAAAGCCGGCCTGGGCAATGTGCCCGACAGCTACTACCAGCTCTCCTCTGCGCCCTTGATCGCCGGCACCACCGTAGTGGTCGGCGGCCGCGTGGCAGATAACGTGCAAACCGATATGCCCGGCGGTGTGATCCGCGGCTTCGACGTGATCAGCGGCCAGATGCGCTGGGCCTTCGACCCGGGCAACCCCGAAGACAAGCAGGCCCCGGCAGCCGGCAGCACTTATGTACGCAGCACGCCGAACAGCTGGGCACCGATGTCTTATGACCCGCTGATGAACACAGTCTTCCTGCCGATGGGCAGCTCGTCCACCGACATCTACGGCGTTGAACGTACCCAACTGAACCACAAATACGGCGCTTCGGTGCTGGCGCTGGACGCCTCTACCGGTGCAGAAAAGTGGGTGTACCAGACCGTCCACAATGACCTGTGGGACTTCGACCTGCCGATGCAGCCGAGCCTGATCGACTTCACCCCACCGGGCAGCGACAAGGCCGTGCCGGCGGTGGTGATCGGCACCAAGGCCGGGCAGATCTATGTGCTCGACCGCGCCACCGGCAAGCCGCTGACCGACGTGAAGGAAGTACCGGTCAAGGCCGCCAACATTCCCAACGAGCCTTACTCGCTGACCCAGCCTAAATCGGTGGGCATGCCGCAGATCGGCGCGCAGACGCTGACCGAATCGGACATGTGGGGCGCCACGCCGTTCGACCAATTGCTGTGCCGTATCGACTTCAAGGGCATGCGCTACGAAGGCCTGTACACCGCGCCGGGCACGGATAAATCGCTGAGTTTCCCGGGCTCTCTGGGCGGCATGAACTGGGGCAGTATTTCCACCGACCCGGTGCACGGCTTTATCTTCGTCAATGACATGCGCCTGGGCCTGTGGATCCAGATGGTGCCATCGCAGAACAAGGCCCAGGCCGCGTCCGGTGGTGAAGCGCTGAACACCGGCATGGGCGCCGTGCCGCTCAAGGGCACGCCGTATGCGGTGAACAAAAACCGCTTCCTGTCCGTGGCTGGCATCCCGTGCCAGGCACCGCCGTTCGGCACACTGACGGCCATCGACATGAAGACTCAGCAGATCGCCTGGCAAGTGCCGGTGGGCACTGTTGAGGACACCGGCCCGCTGGGCATCCGCATGCACCTGCCGATCAAGGTCGGCCTGCCGACGCTGGGCGGCACCTTGTCGACCCAGGGCGGGCTGATTTTTATCGCCGGCACCCAGGACTTCTACCTGCGCGCCTTCAACAGCGGCAACGGTGATGAAGTCTGGAAAGCCCGCCTGCCAGTGGGCAGCCAGGGCGGCCCGATGACCTATGTGTCGCCAAAAACCGGCAAGCAGTACATCGTCATCACCGCCGGCGGTGCTCGCCAGTCCACTGACCGTGGCGACTACGTAATCGCCTACGCCCTGCCGTAACGCCCCTCTGTTCGCGCGGTGCTCTCCTGCACCGCGCGCGCCTTTCTATACATGCCGTTTGGAAGACCCCGCATGACCCTCACTTCTCCTATGCCCTTCGGCCGCCTGGCGCTGGGCCTGGCTTTGGCTGCCGCCCTGCCCGTTCAAGCCGACGACACTACCCTGACCGGCGACTGGGGCGGCCTGCGCCGTGAACTCGACGAGCAAGGCATCCGCTTCACCGGCGACTACAGCGGCGAGACCGCCTACAACGCCGACGGCGGTCAACACCGCTCGGCGCGCTACTCGCAAAACATCAAGCTCGGTGTGCAGTTCGACCTCGGCAAGCTCTACGGCTTCACCAACGGCGACCGCATTCAGCTGACCATCAACGACCGGCGCGGCAACAGCGCCTCCGAAGACCTGGTAGGCAACCGCCTGCCGATCCAGGAAAACTATGGCGGCCTCTACACCCGCCTTACCGAGCTGAGCTACGAGCGCACGCTGTTCACGCCCGCGCTGAACATCAAGCTCGGTTACATGGCGATGGGCAACGACCTCGGCGGCCTCGACAGCGGCATCCTGTGCAACTTCATGAACGCCGGTTTCTGCGGGCACCCGCTGAACATGTCCGGCGGCAGCGGCTGGACCAACTACCCGAATGCACGCCTGGGTGCGCGGGTGAAATACGACTTTTCGCCAAACTGGCAGCTGCGTGTGGCGGCATTCAATGTCGACCCCGACAGCAACGGCAACTCCAGCCGCGCCTGGCGCCTGGACCCCAAACACACCACCGGCACGGTGGTGCCGATCGAGCTGGTGTACAAACACGCGGGCACGCTGCCGGGTGAGTACAAGCTGGGTTATTACTACGACAGCTCCGATGTGAAGCGCATCGGCAGCAACAAAGACGTGAACGGTCGCGGCGGTCACTACCTGCTGATCGACCAGGCCGTCTGGGCCTCCAGCACATCCGCAGGCCGTGTGCTGCACGCTTTCGGCCAATACTCGGCCGCCAGCGAAGCCGCCTCGCCGTTCAGCAAGTGGTATGGCGCGGGCGTGGTGCTGTACAAGCCGTTTGAAGGCCGCCCACGCGACACAATCGCCTTGGGTTATGGCCGTGCGGTGCCCAACCCACGCAGCCGTGACGTGCAGGAGTTGGCGGCGTTCAATGCGGGGACGGACTACCCCAACCTGAACAATGCCGAGCAATTGATCGAACTCAGTTATGGCTACCAGGCCACGCCGTGGCTGACGCTGCGCCCGGATGTGCAATACATCATCGAGCCTGGGGCGTTTTCCGGTGAGAGCATCGATAACGCGCTGGTACTGGGGTTGCAGGTCAAAGCCGTATTCTAAAAGCATGAAATGAGGATCGTTCCCACGCTCCGCGTGGGAATGCATCATGGGACGCTCCGCGTCCCGCCACCTGCGCCTGTGTGACGCGGAGCGTCACGGGATGCATTCCCACGTGGAACGTGGGAACGATCTCACAGTTGTTCTACGGTGTACTTGCGCCATGCTGGTACTCGCGCGGCGTACAGCCAAACTCTCGCCGAAACACTGTATGCAGGTACTGCGCCGATTTGAAGCCGCAACCCTGGGCAATGTCGGCGATCGCCAGGGCGTGGTTTTCCAGGCCCTTGGCCGCCGCCGCAAGTTTGAAGCGCAGAATCTCGTCATGCACGCTGCACCCACGCACCTTGCGAAAGTGCGACTCCAGGGATGAACGCGACACCCCCACATACGCCGCCACCTGCGCGGTCTTGATGCCCTGGCAGGCGTATTGGCGAATAAACAGCAACGCCTGCATCACATACGGATTGCCCAAAGGTTGATGCAGGCTGGAGGCCTGCACATTGATTGCATCCGGCGGCACCAAAATCTGCGTGCCCGCGCAGGGTTTGCCGTGCAACATCTGGTGCAGCAGCGCGGCGGCCGTGCGGCCCATGGTTTCGGTACCCTGGATGACCGAGCTGAGCGGCACGCGCGTAAGGGTGCGGGTCAGCGGGTCGTTGTCGATGCCGATCAACGCGACCTGTTCCGGCACGGCGATGCCGGCGGTGAGGCAGGCTTGCAGCAATTGCCGGGCGCGGGCGTCGGTGACGGCGATGATACCGATGGGCTTGGGCAAGGCTTGCAGCCAGGCGATCTGCTGCTCCACCGCGCTGTCCCACAGCGGCGCACTGGTGCCCAGCCCACGGTAAACCTCAACCTGCAAACCATCGCGTTGCATCAGGCGGCGAAAGGCTTTCTCGCGCTCCTGCGCCCAGCGGTTGGCCTGGGCTTCGGGCAAGCTGAAGCAGGCAAAGCGGGTCAGCCCCGCCTCAATCAAATGTTCGTACGCCAACTTGATCAGTGCATGGTTATCGGTGGCCACATAGGGAATGCCCTTGGGGTAGGCGCGTGCATCCTGATAGGAGCCGCCCACTGCCACCACCGGCAAATGAATATCGGCCAGCGCCTCGCCGATCAGCGGGTCATCGAAGTCGGCAATGATGCCGTCGCCCTGCCAGCGCTCGATGCCTCTTAAGCGGCACAAAAAATCTTCCTCCAGGAACAAGTCCCAGGACACACGCGTGCTGCTCAGGTAATTGCCGATGCCGGTAATGATGCCGCGATCGTAGATTTTGCTGCCGTTGAACAACAGGGCAATGCGGTGCACGGGCGGTAGGGTTTTCATTGTTTTTATCCTGGGGCCGGTCGCTACAGACTAGCCCTGGCTGGTCAAAATCGCACTACGTCTTGGTGATTTTCATAATCGGCAGTCCCGATGCCGTTGCTAGTATCGGGGCACCACCAAGAACAATAAGGAAAACACCATGCCGTACTTCCCAGGTGTCGAGAAGGTTCGCTTCGAAGGCCCCAGCAGCGACGCCCCTCTCGCCTTTCGCCATTACAATGCCAACAAACTGATCCTCGGCAAGCCCATGCGTGAACACCTGCGCATGGCCGCCTGCTACTGGCACACCTTCGTGTGGCCGGGGGCGGACATGTTCGGCATGGGCACCTTCAAGCGCCCGTGGCAGCGCAGCGGCGAGCCGATGGACGTGGCCATCGGCAAGGCTGAAGCGGCGTTCGAGTTTTTCTCCAAGCTGGGCATTGATTACTACAGCTTTCACGACACCGATGTGGCACCCGAAGGCAGCTCGCTCAAGGAATACCGCAACCACTTCGCGCAGATGGTCGACCACCTGGAGCGCCACCAGGAACAGACCGGCATCCAGTTGCTGTGGGGCACCGCCAACTGTTTCAGCAACCCGCGTTTTGCCGCTGGCGCCGCCAGCAACCCGGACCCGGAGGTATTCGCCTACGCGGCCGCTCAAGTGTTCAGCGCGATGAACGCCACCCAACGCCTCAAAGGTGCCAACTACGTGCTGTGGGGCGGTCGCGAAGGCTATGAAACCCTGCTCAACACCGACCTCAAGCGCGAGCGCGAACAACTCGGGCGTTTTATGCGCATGGTGGTGGAGCACAAGTACAAGATCGGCTTTAAGGGTGACCTGCTGATCGAACCCAAGCCCCAGGAGCCGACCAAACACCAGTACGATTACGACAGCGCCACGGTGTTCGGCTTCCTGCATGAGTTCGGCCTGGAACACGAGATAAAAGTGAATATCGAGGCCAACCACGCCACCCTGGCCGGGCACAGTTTTCACCATGAAATTGCGACCGCCGTGTCCCTGGGGATTTTCGGCAGCATCGACGCCAACCGCGGCGACCCGCAGAACGGCTGGGACACCGACCAGTTCCCCAACAGTGTCGAGGAGATGACCCTGGCCACCTATGAAATCCTCAAGGCCGGGGGCTTCAAGAACGGCGGCTACAATTTTGATTCCAAGGTGCGCCGCCAGAGCCTGGATGAGGTTGACCTGTTCCACGGGCATGTCGCCGCCATGGATGTGCTGGCCCTGTCTCTGGAGCGTGCGGCGGCCATGGTGCAAAACGACCGATTGCAGCAGTTCAAGGACCAGCGTTATGCCGGGTGGCAGCAGCCCTTGGGCCAGGCGGTGCTGGCCGGTGAGTTCAGCCTGGCATCGTTGGCCGAGCACGCGTTTGCCCATGAGCTGAACCCGCAGGCTGTGAGCGGCCGTCAGGAGATGCTCGAAGGCGTGGTCAACCGGTTTATCTACACCTGACCGCCTGCTGATTTTGTGGCGAGCGGGCTTGCCCCGCGTTGGGGCGCGAAGCGGCCCCTGTTACTGGCAACTCGGTTTTAACAGATACACCGCATCGCC
>NZ_WKDV01000052.1:0-42468 GCF_021605825.1 Pseudomonas sp. PA-6-3C | reverse complement strand
GCGCGGGGATGGCCGGGTTGGGGTTGTTGATGGTGGTGGGGTTTGCTTGGCGGTCGAGGGCAAGGGGGGTGTTAGCCGTCAATTAGGCATCCAGCTAGCCAGCTGGGCCAATCGCCGGAACACTCCGGCGAACATAATAATGGTCGAATTCACTGCTTTCGATGAATTGGAAACCATGGCGGATGTAAAAGCGATTCGACGCACTGTCCTTGAGAGCACCCACTTTAATGGGGAGTGCAGCTGCATCCGCCTCTTTGAAAATTTGAGTGAGCACCGCAGACCCTACACCTGATCCTTGCGCGCCCGGCCTCACATACAAATGGTCGAGCAAGAGTTCATTGTGGTGATGCTTGACCACTACGAAACCGACCCTCTCGCCAGATGCCTCGATGTGGCGTGTGGTGCGAGCTTCAAAACCGCTAACAAACCGCTCGCGCGCACGCACTGGATCAAATCGCCCAACACGCTCCAGGCTTTCGCGCATGGCCTCAATTCGAATGGCTACCAGATCATCCAAGTCACTTTCTTGAGCCTGGACCAACATGATTGGGGAATTTTGATCGGGTGTGACCGGCATAGTCTGCGCTCGAACTAGGATCCTGGGACGGCCAGTATAGAGAGCCTGGCATGAGCCGCCACATCCGAGGGGAATTAGCGTGATATCAATAGCCAACTGATACACATGACGGTAACGGATGTGAAAGCAATCAGTGTCGGAATGACCATCCAGTACTTGAGATGTCGTGGGATTTTTTCAACGTCCTCAACCCGTACTAAACGCCTCCATTCAAATATTCTTGGAATAAGAATGATGATAGCCATGGCAACCAGCCGCTGGGGCCTTCCATCAAAGGGTGCATGACGAAAAATATCCCTGTGCACAGTGATGTAAGCACTGCCCTCCACGTAGCGCTCTGCAGCGTCGAGCTTTTTGAACATGGCACAAAAAACCAGCGGGAGGCTTAATATCATGACGACCCCAGCGCACATGCCGATATATTCAAAGACCATTTAATCCCCCACCGTCCTATAGAGAAATTTCCCTGTGCCTTCTCCCAAGACGCTTCCGGCTTTACCTGCGGCAAATCCACCTGCGGCACCGCCGACAATGGCACATGCCAACGCTCCGGCACCCGCTGTGGGTATGCCAAAAACAATCATGCAGGCGCCGACACCGATAGGCGCCCCAAACGCCGCGCCCACAGATGCACCACCCACCCCCAACACCAATTTTCCCCCTTCAACATACTTCGCCTGCGTACACTCTTGCTCACGCCCTGTGGAACACGCCTCCGTTATCTCCAGCGCCGTCGCCCCAACATCCAACGCTATGCCAATGTAAGTCCCCTTCTTCAATATTTGCGAGGCCTTGGCTAAACGTTTAACCCTTTCCTCATACCCACGAATGTCTCCATGGTGCCAATAGCTTTTACTGGAAATCCCTAACATCTTTTTAATCGAACCTTCGTTTCTCAACCCCGTACCAAAGCGCGCCATGCCCGAGATTTGGCTATCCAACTTGGCAAACAGCGCCCTTCGCTTAACCAAAAACTCCTCCCTTGCCCCAGTGGTGCCTTTGCTCAAGTACTGCTTATGCAAACTCTCGATTTCGATAAGGGTCTTCTCGACTTGCGCCAAATGCTTGCTCCATGCACTGCTGGCACTGCCGATGCCAAGGGACGAATAGGTCAAGATGGCCTGCAACTGATCATAGTTTTTGATCAGAAATTGGTCAGTTGCGGAGTGCGCCAACAGGGCGAGCTTTATATTTTGCGCCGAGCGCATCAGCTGTGCCTCTTCAGCGGTGCAAGCGGCGGTTCGGCTATCCCCGATGATCACCAATTGCCCCGGCAACACCACCGTGTTGCGGATGTGCTGGTTGAGGGTGTCGAACTTGGTGTGTGAATACGGATCAAGCGCCAAGCTTAGTTTAAGCAATGGATAAGGCTGGGGATATTCATTGATAAATGCGTAGGGTCCCTGCATGCGTGCACCTCCAAGTGGCTGAGGCGCACGACTATAAGAAGGCGCCACAGCGGAGGTAAGACGTGTATCGGGGTGTTTTTAACGTTTCAGAAACGGACTACTTCACTCTAAGTACATGCCTACGCACTGGGCATAAAACGGGGTCAGACCCTCAGGGATTCTGACACGCTGGATTATGCTGAGGCTGGCCGCGTCAGTCGGCCTGGTCATCCTCAAGCCTATTGCGCAGGTGGTTTAGAACCTGATGGGTAGTCTGGATAGCATCGATGTCCGCCCCCTCCGCCAGCTCATTAATCCAGGGCGTCTGAAGATTCATCGCCAGATCGAATGCTTCTCTTCCAGCTTCAGTCAGGACAACCAACTGCGCTCTGCGGTGGTGTGGGTTTGGCTGAAACTCCAGCAGTCCATCATTCACCAGATCGTTAACGATCCGCTGAACGTTTTGCCGATTTGCCCCCATGTCGCGAGCAATCCATGAAACCGGTTGTGCTCGTTCGGCGTACACAATAGTACCCAGTAGTTGCCAGCGGGCGCTTGTCAGACCTAGCTCTGCGACGAGTCGATCGCCTGCATTAAGCAGACGCGCACTTGCTCGAAAGATCTCAAGAACCAGATCGCTCATGGCGCGTCCTGCGGGGGTGTAGTTTGTCTTTTTCATGGCGCGAATCCTTCCACGTTGACACCATGATGTCAATCACAGTAGGTTTGGAGCGTGAAACCCAAATTGTCATCATGATTACAATGTAGAGGTCGCCATGCTTTCTATTCGCCCCCTTGATCCGATCGTCCCCATCACTCAACAGCTGCATTGCAGCGAAGCTCCAGTGGTATTGATCAACCTCTTCACTGTCGACGCAGACGATATACCTGACCTCCTTTGCGCATGGGAGCTGGATGCCAACTGGATGAAACAACGTGCCGGTTTCATCTCCACGCAGCTTCATCAGGCCATCGGTGGCAGCAACATGTTCTTGAATTACGCCGTATGGGAATCGGTAGAGCGGTTTCGCGATGCTTTCAATCATCCGGAATTCACCAATGCCTTGGCGCGGTATCCCTCAAGTGCCTTGGCCATGCCGCATCTGTTCACCAAGGTAGCTGTGCCGAATATCTGCACGGCCTGAGTATTAACCAACTGTCTGACGGTATTAGATAAATGCTTAGACGATTACATTTGATCTCCAGCACGCTGGCACTGATGTGCATCGCCACCTTCTTTCTGTCGACTATTTTTGTCGAACTCATCGGATCCGGACGCTCGATAGCCTCACTCAAGCACCTGATCGTGAGTCCCGGGCTTTGGATACTGGTACCGACAATGATTGCGACCGGTGCAAGTGGAGTGCTAATGAGTCGGAAACGACAAGGACGACTGGTCGCCTTGAAGAACAAACGCATGCCATTCATTGCCGCCAATGGCCTGTTGGTTCTGATGCCGTGCGCCATTGTGCTTAACCAATGGGCGTCGGCGGGAATCTTCGATACGCGTTTTTACTTCGTACAGTTAATCGAACTGATCGCAGGGGCCACCAATCTTGCATTAATGGGGCTGAATATGCGTGACGGCCTGCGCCTCAGCGGCCGACTGCTGCGGGTTGAACGTCACAGACAGTAAGCTGAATACTTGCTCCCGTTTGTCTTAAAAAGCTGGGCCGGAATCCGCCGTTTGTGACCGACAGCTATCGGCCAGAAGCAGCCGCTCGCAATCGGTAGCTTCCATACCGCAGCCGTCGATCAATCTCGTGGAATCTGACCGCTCAAATAGGCAATGCTCGAAAGAAACACGCTGGTATCTCGATTAGAGCGCAGGCGAACGACGCGGCATGTTGATGGCGCTGTCGCCACCAGCTGCTGCATATTCACCCGCGCTGTTTTTTTCGTCCGCCACATAAATCTCAAAAACTCTGGCAGATTCGCCAGCAGTTCGGGGCAGTTGTCCGGCAAATCGGGCCGAGAGCTGCCGCGCTGGAGCAGCGTTCTTCGCAGCACACGCCAAAATCGAAGCGTCGCCGAACGATCAATCCAGATCAAAAGATCTGCGCGCGCTACCCGATTCTTCCAAGTAACGGAATGGCCGCCTTCGAATATCCAGCGATCACGAGCCTCGACCTCGGAACACAGGCGCGTTTTCTCGTCCCGGCTTCGTTCAACCCACCCTGGCTGCCAGTGGATAGTGTCGATATGAACGACAGGTAAGCCCGTGCGCAGACCAAGCTCACGCGCCAAAGTGCTTTTGCCCGACCCAGGTTGACCAATAATCATCACCCGCCGCATCTAAGCTCCTTCTCGCCATACGCGCTATTTTTTGGGGGCGGCGATTTTACGTCAACCTCCTACTCCGTCAACAGGCAGCAAGCCAAGACTTGATTGTCTCGACGGTCCGCTTTGGGTCGATAGTTGCAACTCAGTGAAGGTGGAAAAGCCTCAAGATCAAGCGTGAGGCTTTATCACCGTCGGCCTCATATAGACCGTGTAATCCGGCCTGATCGGTGAGTTTGTGTAGATTGAAGTGGTTGTAAAACGCTTGGCCCAGTCGCTGATGCTCGAAGCTTCCTTGACTCCAAAGCCGGACGAACTCCTCATAAGCGGCGCATTCGATCTGCAACGAGGAATCATGTCCCATGTCAGGTTCCTATCATTAGAGGGACTCAAGCGTACTAGCTGCCTATCAGCCCTTCCAGCTCGGCCTTTCCAATCAGAAAGTCAGTTATCGGCCAGTTTCTACCGTTCGGATTTTATGTCGCCACTAGACGCGAAATGGTCTTCTCGTTCACTCGGTTCGGCCCGCTGGCCAGTACCAGCGCCGATATATTGTTGCTGGTGCGATTGCAGTTAATTATATATGAGCCAGTTAAATAACCAGTAAAATCATATTTGTTAGTTTTTTATGCTGAAAATAATGATTTTTTTGAGATACTTTGCAATTGGTTTTTGTCTGTTTCGTTTAGTGTTTGATCTAGCGAGCGAGCGTTAACGGCAGCTTCTGCGGCCCACTGTCGTAACTGTCGAAAAAAGGAGAAACCGTCATGATGCTCAAGGATCCGTCCAGCACATATCGCCATTTTAATACCGTGGACTTGCCTGCCCGAGGTACCTTCCTGCGATGATCGCGCACACCGCATTGGCGGCGCTCGCTGGTGACTATGGTCATGGCGACATAGTGGCCTCGCATCGGCATGAAGAAGGTCAACTGGTTTATGCCATTAACGGTGTGATGCTGGTATCGGTCGTCGGGACCACTTGGGTGGTGCCTTCCGGGCATGCGCTCTGGGTCCCTGCGGGGGCGGAGCACCAGATCCGCATGACCGGCGAGGTGCGCATGCGCACCCTGTTGATCTCGCCGGGCGCACACCGGGCGTTGACGGAGGAATGCCACGTTCTCAAGGTTTCGCCGTTGCTGCGGGAGTTGATCATCGCCGCGGCCGATGAACATGACACTGAACCCGCTCTGTTGCGCCATGTGCAGATTGTCGAGCTGATTTTCTCGGAGCTCGACATTGCGCAGAGGGTGCTGGCGCATGTGCCGATCCCTGATGAGCCAAGGCTCAAGTCGCTGTGTGCCGAGTTTATCGACAACCCTTCACAGGAGTCGAAACTGGAGAGTTGGGCGGTGCAGCTCAATATGAGTTCGCGCACCCTGGCGCGGCTGTTCCAGAAAGAGTTGGGCATGAGTTACGGGGAGTGGCGCAAGCGCACCCGGCTGCTACTCAGCATGCAACGGCTGGCCTGCGGCGTATCGATCCTGGAGGTGGCATTGGAGCACGGTTACCAGAGCCCGAGCGCGTTTACTGCAATGTTCAAACGCACAATGGGCTACACCCCGAGCACCTGCCGCCTGGTCTGACACCCCGGCGAGCGCGCAACCCCAAGCGTCCATGGCCCCGCCTACAGGCAGGGCCATGTCTTTGCGCGTGCCCGGCCCGTGAGCGCCTGCGATAAGGCGGTCTACAGGCACATTGTCCAAATCGAAACGATGGTTGTCTGGAACTCGGGAGATGCGCGGCCCAGTGCTCTCTTAACCTGTGCGTCTACTTGGCATTCTGGGTTATTTCGATGGGTCCGCCTTTTTTCTGTGCATGGCATGGTCGTCTCTCACTCCTGGGTGTGGCGGTCGTATTGTTGGCGGGTTGTTCCTCTTGGGTCGCCCATATACCCGTGCAGCCGCAGCCGGAGCGCTTTAATGCCCTGAGCCGCCTGCCGCAGGGTGTTTCGGCCCAAGCGTTACCCGACCATTGGTGGCAGTTGTATAACGATCCGAAACTTGACGCGCTGGTGCAGCAGGCATTGATGCATAACCGCGACCTGGCTGCAGCTCAGTCACATGTGCAGGCGATGTTGGCCGGGATCATGCGGGCCGATGCCGGGCGCTGGCCGTCGACCCAGGCCTCACTGGGCGCCGAGTACGGCAAGACAGCCGATGATCAGACCCTGGCCAAAGCCACGGACAGCCATGCTCCGTCACAGTGGGCGTTCAACCCAGGCTTCGAGCTGGCTTATCAGGTGGATATCTGGGGCCAGGTTCAGCGCAGTATCGAGCGGGCTCGGGTCCAGACGGCTGCAGCGCAGGACGCCGAAGACTTGTTGCGCATCACGGTGGTGGCGCAAACCACTCGCGCTTATGTCAATGCCTGCGCCATGGGCGCACGCGCCAGGATTCAGCGCCATTCGATGGATGTGGTCGGGCACAGCTTGGCGTTGATCGACCGGCAGCGTCAGGCCGGTGTGGTGACAGATCTCGAATACACCCGGATGCAGGCCCTACAGGCTGAAACCCTGGCGCTGCTGCCGATGTTGGAAGCACGCCGGCAAGCTGCCCTGTACGAGCTGGCAATGCTGACCGGCGTGGCGGACCTGGAACAAGGCATTGGCGCGGTGACCTGTGAGGTCGTGCCGCAACTCAATGCCGAGCTGCCGGTGGGTGATGGCTGGCAATTACTGGCGCGCCGCCCCGATATCCGTCAGGCCGAGCGCGCGCTGCAAGCGGCCACGCTGCAAGTGGATATCGTCCAGTCCGACCTGTATCCGAAGGTGACCTTTGGCGCTTCAGTGTCCTCATCCGCCAACAAACCCCATGAGTTGGGAGACAGTAGCGCGCTGGTGTTCGGCGTTGGGCCGCTGATTACCTGGCAATTCCCCAACTGGCGTGTCAATCGCGCACGGGTCAACCAGGCCAGGGCGTTGGAGCGCATGCAAGTGGCGCAATTCGAGGCCAGTGTTCTCAACGCCCTCAAGGAGGTACGCCAGGCGCTTGCGCTATACGACGGCGAGCGCCGGCGCCACGCCGCGTTGAACCAGGCCCTTGTCAGCAGTCGCCAAGCCTACAAATTGGCCCAGTTCAATTACGACGCCGGGTCTATCGACTTTCTCGACGTGCTGGACAGCGAGCGTGAGCTGATCCGCCTGCAGGCCACGCTTGCCGATGCCGACGGCCAGCTGTTGCAGCGCCAGATCGGCCTGTTTCGCGCGCTTGGCGGCGGTTGGCAGTCTTCTGCCTCTGCGACCGCTGCCCTCAGCCACACTTCCGTCAATTTTTCCGGTACCCAGCCATGAATATTGCTGTCGATGAAAAAACCGTTGTCCAGGACGAGCAGCTCATGCATGCGCGCAAGCAACGCCGCAAACGTAACCTTATCCTGCTGGGATGCGTTGTGCTGTCGATCGCGGCGGTAGGGTTCGGGGTGTACTGGATGACGGTTGGCCGTTACCTGGAACAGACCGATGATGCCTATGTGCGTACCGACTGGGTCCCCATCAGCCCGAAGGTCTCCGGGTATGTGGCCCAGGTGCTGGTGGAGGATGATCAGCCCGTCAAGGCCGGGGATGTGTTGGTGCGCATCGAGGACCGCGATTACCAGGCGCGGTTGGCGCAGGCGCGTGCGCAATTGGCGCAAACCCAGGCCTCGGTCGCGGCCCAACAGGCCAACCTGCAAGTGACCGACAGCCTGATCGCCCAGCAAAAGGCCGGGGTAAACCAGGCTGAGGCCCACACCCGCAGCGTGGCGGCCGAGTTGCGCCGCGCGAGCCTTGACCAGCGCCGCTACCAGGGCCTGGTGCGCGAACACGCGGCCAGTGCCCAGCGTCTGGAAACGGCGGCTGCCAGCTACACCCAGGCTAACGCCGCGGTGGAAATCGCCAAGGCCATGCAGCGTCAACAGCAAACCAGGTTGACCGTCGCCATTAGCCGGCGCCAGCTGGCCCAAGCCTCGCTCCAACAACAGATTGCCCGGCGCAGCCAGGCCGAGGCGCAGTTGAGCCTTGCGTCTCATGCGCTGGAAGACACCTTGATCCGCTCGCCCATCGACGGGGTTGTGGGGCAGCGCAAAGTGCGTATTCGCCAATACGTCGCGCCGGGCTTGCCGTTGCTGGCGGTGGTGCCCCTGCAGCAGGCCTATGTGGTGGCCAACTACAAGGAAACCCAGTTGCGCGATATGCGCGCCGGTCAACCGGTGGATATCAGCGTCGACAGCTATTCGGGACGCCAGCTCAAGGGCCATGTGGTGAGCTTTTCGCCAGGTTCCGGGGCCGTGTTCGCACTGCTGCCGTCGGATAATGCCACCGGCAACTTCACCAAGATCGTGCAGCGCTTCCCGGTGAAAATCGCCATCGATGAACATGACGAGGGCGGGCCTATTCTGCCGGGCATGTCGGTGATCACCACCGTTGACACCCGGCCTGGCACAAAGGGCGCGACGCATGACTGAGTCCGTTGAAAAAACTGTCTCCTTTCGCGCCTGGGTGGCGGTGATCGGCGGGCTTTTCGGCTGTTTCATGGCCGGTATGAACGTGCATGTGACCAGCGCCGCGCTGCCTGAAATCGAGGGCTCCCTGGGGGCTACCTTCGAGGAGGGCTCGTGGATTTCCACGGCTTACCTGGTCGCGGAAATCGTGATGATTCCTCTGACGGCCTGGCTGGTCCAGGTGTTCTCGCTGCGGCGGGTGATGTTGGCGGGCTCGTTTGTGTTCCTGGTGGCATCCATTGCTTGCTCCTGGGCGCCCAACCTGGAAGTGATGATCATCATTCGGGTGATCCAGGGTGCTGCCGGCGCGGTGCTGATCCCTCTGTCATTCCAGCTGATCATCACCGAGCTCCCGCCCAGCAAAATCGCAATGGGCATGGCCTTGTTCGCCTTGTCCAACAGCGTTGCCCAGGCTGCCGGGCCATCCATTGGTGGCTGGTTGACCGATGCTTACTCGTGGCGCTGGATTTTTTACCTGCAACTGGCACCGGGCATTCTCTTGTTGCTGGCGGTGGCATGGTCCATCGATGCCAAGCCCATGCAGTTGAGCTTGCTCAAAAGCGGTGATTGGGGCGGCATCCTGGCCATGATCGTCGGCCTGGGGGGCTTGCAGATCGTGCTGGAGGAAGGTGGTCGCAAGGACTGGTTCGGCTCCGATTTCATTGTGTGGGTGTCGTTGATCGCCGGCGTCGCCCTGGTGTACTTCGTGCTGTCGCAGTTGTACGGCAGGCGTTCATTCATCAACCTGCGCCTGCTCAAGAGCTACAACTTCGGAGTGGCCAGTGCGGCGATGTTCATTTTCGGCGGGGCTACCTTCGGCCTGGTGTTCCTGGTGCCCAATTACCTTTCCCAACTGCAGGGGTACAACGCCCGGGAAATCGGCATCAGCCTGATCGCCTACGGCATGGTGCAATTGGTGCTGGCACCGTTCATGCCGCACTTGATGAAGTGCCTCAGCCCGAAACTGATGGTCGCCAGCGGCTTTTTCATCATGGCGCTGGGCTGCTACCTCGGCGCGCACCTGGACGTCGATAGTGCCGCCAACGTGATCATTCCTTCCACCGTGGTACGGGGTATCGGACAGCCGCTGATCATGGTGGCGCTTTCTGTTCTGGCGGTTTCCGGGCTGGCCAAAACTGAAGCCGGTTCCGCATCCGCGTTGTTTTCCATGCTGCGAAACCTTGGCGGGGCCGTGGGTACTGCAGGGCTGACGCAAATCGTCGCCATGCGCGAGCGCTTTCACTCAGAGCGGGTGGGAGAGTCAATCACGCTGTTTTCCTTTCCCTTGCAGGAGCGCCTGCGCGCCAGCATGGCAGACAGCGAAGACTTCCTATTCAACCAACTGTTACCCGCCCAACAGCAGGTCCTTGAAAGCCTGGTCCATACCGTGCGTCGTGAGGCGTACCTGATGGCCTACAGCGATGCGTTCTATGTGTCCTGTATCGCACTGATCTTGTGTGGTGTAGCGGCCTTGGCATTACGCCAACAATCTGGACGAGCCTAGGTTCAGGCGCACGCTATGTGATCAAGGGAGGATTGGCGACGTCCCGGGCTCGTTGAGCCGTTATTACATCGGCATATTCAATGTCGACACGGGCGTGCGCGTGCCCACGGCCAAAGAGCCGAAAATAGAACGCATTTGTGCGTTGGATCGGCTGCCGGCGCTGTAGCGTAAAAACGGGATCATATTTAACTGGGGTATGACCCCGTTTTACTTAAAGCCTAGTTGCCCCGCCCTCCTCCAAACGACCACTCATCACTGGCCGTCGTGGTGATCACCACCATGACGTCTTCCGCGTTCAACCCCGTCGCCCGCCCCAATTTCTCGACCAGATCACGGTAAAAATGCTGTTTAGTCGTAACACTTCGAGCACGCCCAGCGGTAATCGCGATCAGCACAAAGTCATGGCTACGCGGCCCACCCAGGTAGTGGGGATCGAATATCAGCTCGCCGACCTCATGCTGGTGAATGACCTGGAAGCGATCTGTCTTCGGCACTTCGAAGCTCTCGACCAGGGCGTCGTGCAACCCCTGAGACAACGCCTGTAAATACTCGGCCGACTTGCCTCGGTGCAGTGAAATTCGTGCAAACGGCATCAACGGTTACTCCTGTCGCTCTGAAAGGCCAACCTGCAATTCGCTCAGCACATTCAGCGCCGAAGCAGCCGTCGGCCAACCTGAATAAAACGCCAGATGGGTGATGACTTCGGCCAGTTCGTCGGCACACGCGCCGTTATCCAGCGCACGTTGCAAATGAAACGGCAGTTGCTCCAGACGGTACATCGCCACGAGCGCAGCCACCGTCACCAAACTGCGTTCACGGGCCTTGAGCTGCGTACGCGTCCACATGTCGCCGAACAATACGTTTTCGGTCAACTCGGCAAACTTCTGCGGATAGTTGTCCTGGGGCTCTCGCCCAGCGGCCATAGCTGTATTCATGATGTTTTCCCCTCCGTTGTCCCGATCTGAAGGATGAAAATTATCAAGTCGCAACCCTTCCGAATATCAGATTTAATAGCGTCGACCATCCGGAATTAGTGGACTATTGAATGCGCCGCCCCACCTTCGACCTTGATGTATTGCGCACCTTCGTCACGGGTGTGGAGTTCAACAGCTTTGCCAAAGCTGCGGATCGTCTCGGTCGGTCGACGTCTGCCGTGAGTGCTCAGTTAAAGAAACTTGAGGAGCAGATAGGCACGCCGGTACTGGCTAAGTCCGGGCGCGGGCTGGTCTTGACCCCCACAGGCGAATCACTGCTGAGCCATGCCCGCCGGTTACTGGAGTTGAACGACAGCATTTTCCACAGCGTGCATCAAAGCCAGACCGCCGGAACCCTGCGCCTGGGGCTTCAAGAGGACTTTGGCGAACATTTCCTGAGCGATATCCTGCGACGCTTTGTACAGACTTACCCGAGGGTGAGCCTCGAAGTCAGGATCGCCCGTAATGCCGAGCTGCTGACGCTGGTCGAAAGTGCAGCCCTGGACCTGGCCCTGACCTGGGACACCGGGCACCTGTCGCCTTATGCCACGCGACTGGGCGAAACACCGATGCACTGGATCGGGCCGCGCGATACGCCATTGCTGACCGCCGCTGACGACTCACCGCTGCCCTTGATAATGTTCGACGCGCCTTGCGTACTCCGCAGCGCCGCCACCCAGGCGCTGGACGCCGCGCAAATACCCTGGCGCATCGCCCTCACCAGCCCCAGCGTGGCGGGTATCTGGGCAGCCGTAGCCGCCGGGTTGGGCGTGACGCTGCGTACCCGCATTGGGCTGCCGAGCCATCTCAGTGTGGTTTCTGGCTTACCCGTCGTGCCAAGCCTCGGTTATGTGCTGCACAGCGGTGGCAGCGAGCCCACTGCGGCGGCCCGACAATTGGCTGCTTTGATTAAGGCGGGGCTGCAAGAACAGGCGTTTCGGTTCACGGTTACGCAATAATCGAAAGTACGTAAGGGCTCAGTTCGAGTGATGTGGATGGGGAGCGTAATTGGGCAGAATCGGCCAAAAGAAGACATTTAGCCTTATGCCCCCGTCATTCATAATGATTGTTCCAGTAAGAGCGAGAATTAAGCGCTGATGTTTGATCAATACTTGAAACGATGGGCGTTGACGATCGACGGTGATGCTTTCGGCTCATTGAATGGCAACCTACTGCCTGTTCGTCACCATGGCATGCCAGCCATGCTCAAAATCTCGCAAGAGCCGGAGGAGCAAGCAGGCAATCTACTCATGGCTTGGTGGGACGGTGAAGGGGCGGCACCCGTGCTGGCACATGATGGCGAGGCCTTATTGATGGAGCGCGCGACCAGCCCGGTCTCACTTACGCAGATGGTGAACTGCGGCGAGGACGACGAGGCTACTCGCATACTCTGTGCTGTGGCTGGCCGCCTTCACACACCCCTTGCAAAACCGGCTCCTGCTTTAGTCCCACTGGAGCTACGGTTCGAAGCCTTATGGAGCGCGGCGGCAACGCACCGAGGGGTCTTTGAACAATGCGCCAAAACGGCTCGCGAACTTCTGGATGCCCCGCGTGACATCAGGGTATTGCATGGGGATATCCACCACGGCAATGTGTTGGACTTCGGAGCTAAGGGGTGGCTCGCTATCGACCCTAAGGGACTCTACGGTGAGCGCGGCTTCGATTACGCGAATATTTTCTGCAATCCCGATAGCAAAAGTGCTTTGGCGCCAAGTTGTTTCGCGCGCCGGATCGGTATCGTGACACAAGCCTCCAACATTGATCGACACCGGTTATTGCAATGGGTGCTTGCCTGGGCCGGATTGTCAGCAGCCTGGATGCTCGAGGACAACATGGAGCTGGATACCCCCATTGGCGTGGCAAAGCTTGCAGCGTTGGCCCTGGACTTGTGACTTTTACGGCCGGGCACGGCCAGCATCATTTTTTGTCAGTGATGGGTTGGTTGTGCCCGTTCTCCGCTTCAAACAAAAGGACTTCCATGCACATTCGTGGGCTCAAAGCGCTATTAGCGTTACCACTGCTCTTCATCATGTTTTGTGCTGAAGCTGCCTCAGTAGTGGCGAGCGACAAAGTAGTAAGCCTTTTCGAGGCGGAACAATACCAGGCGACCATTGAGGAAGCGGACCGCGTGCTTGAAACCGACCCCGACAACTCCGAGGTATTGAATATCAAGGCGCTGGCAGTCTACGTGCTGGGCGATGACCGCACCGCGATCCACCTGGTCACCCAGGCAATAGAGGCGGCCAAACAAAACGGGCAGGCATCCATCGCGCAACAGGCGACCTACTGGAACAACCTCGGCTATTTTCACGAACGACAACGCAATCTCGAAATTGCTCTTGGCTACTATGAAAAAGCCTTGAAAATGCGCCTCGCGGTACTCGCCGCAGATGACCTGCAGATTGCCGACAGCTACAACAACATCGGTACCGCGCAGAGCAAATTGGGCAGGTATGAAGAGGGTTTCGAAAACCTGCGCAAAAATATCGCGTTAAGAAAGCGGCTGGGAGAACACGACGCTTCGGTAGCCACCGCCCTGAACAATCTGGGAAACGCCTATAACGTCCAGGGCAACCACAAGGCCGCGTTGCCGCTTTTTCAACAAGCACTGGATATCGACATGGCCCTGCGTGGCCCCAACCATCCAACGGTCGCCATCCGCTGGAACAACCTCGGCGACGCCTATCGCGGCCTGGGCCAGTACGACAAAGCTGAAGCCTTTTTGACTAAGGCCCTGAACAGTGACCGCGCAACGTTCGGAGAGAACCACCCCAAGGTGATTTTGCGCTACTTCAACCTTGCAAGAGTTTATGAGGCTCAAGGCGACACCGCCAAGGCGCGCGATGCGTATACAAAAGCGCTTCAGCTACTCAGGCAGGTCGACCCCGATGATGCTGCGCAAATTCGCTACTTCGAGGAAAAACTGCGAACGCTGGAAGGCTAGTGCAGGAGCGACTGCGGGAGGTCTTCGGCAACGTCAATTCACTCGGCAATGTCGGCAGCCTCCAACAATCGGTGATTACGCCTCGGTCGGTTACGGCCCATTGTGACTGGCTGAAACCGGCCCAAAAGCAGTCGTTGACGATGGACAGCTCCTGATCAGAAGCGGTCATTCTGAACTCATGTATGCTCGTCTGCTCAACCACACCTGAGAAAGCCCATTGTCCTCCCCTTCAGAATCTCCCAATCATCACTCTGCTTCTTTTGAAGAGGCCGTTGAACAGTTAGCCGAAGATCTGCGAAGAGTAGTCGGCAATCTTGTCCGGGAAGTGCGCAGTGGGTCGGACACACCGTCCTCGGCACAATCTGAAACGCTAGGTTTGCTTGACCGTCATGGCCCCGCGAGCATAAGCGCGCTTGCTGCACATCGTCACGTCAAGCATCAAAGCATGCGGCTGGTTATCGCCCAGTTGGAGCAGCAGCTGCGGGTTACACGAGGTCCTGATCCGAGCGATGCACGAAAGCAGCTTTTTGAGCTGACGCACGCTGGTCGAGCTGCGCTTGAACACAGTCGTCTTCAGCGCAGTGACTGGCTGGCACGCCAGCTTAAGGAAAAAACCACCGCGTCACAGCTGCAAACACTCGAAGCTGCGGTCAGAATCCTGGAGCAATTGATTGCCGCCGCCCCAAACGATCAATCAACCTGAGCGCAAAGCCGCCAGCACACTCGGCAACGAATTGACGCCCCAGTGCTCGACATATTGGCCGTTGCGGATGCGAACGATGTCGATGATATCAATAGACACTGCACGTCCCGTTGCCTGTATCCCGGCAATCACCCCGGAGTGGCGGCCGGTAATGCGCTTTCGGGTCGTCACCTTGTCGTCTTCAGCAACCTGATCCAGCACCTCGACCTCAAGGTCGGACAAGCCCGGATGCAGAACATTGTGAAAGGTATGCCATAGACCTTCCCGACCGCCGTCTTGCCCCGCCGCCGCTGAATGGTTTATGAAATCTTGCGCCACGAGCACTTCAAATTCGTGGCGGTCGCAGTTCTCAATAACCTTCTGATTGAAACGACGGACGATAGCCTTGTTCACTGCTGACATAACGCCACCTGATGCTTGAATGCGTAGAATCTCAAATATATACAGTCAGACTGTATATATCCAGAGCATCAGTGAGCGCTGTCCGGTGACATCCGCAGGGCATTGATCTATTGCTGCCAGTCGCAGGCCCAAGGTCACGCGCTCGCGGGCGGACCTTGAACAAGCCAACGGAATCAGACGCGAACACTTGGCCGAAGGGCCGCAATATCGGCCCACAATGTTCCAGCCGGTGTCACTCCTTGGTCAGATCAACCAACGGCGTCTGCCGCACTTCAGTCTCCCGCCCATCCTGAATCTCGCTCACCTGCTTCAAGGCCTTATCCACCGCTGCCTTGTCCGCTAACAAGCTGTAGCTGATGCGGAACTGCTTGTGTTCCTTGGGCCCAATTGTCGGTACCAGGTTCAGTGGCCGCTGGTAACGGCGGTTGTAGGAAAAACTTGTCCCCGGCTCCAACCCCGTGACATAGCCCTGGCCTTGGGTATCGGTGTTTTTCCACAGGGAAAACACCGGCAGTGTCTGGGTATTGAAGCCGACCGAAACGCCCAGGCTGCCGGCCTTGTTATGCAACACGGTCAACGTATCGCCCTTGGCATCGGCATACGGCACCACGTTGTACACCGTTTCGTCGTAGTCCTTGGTCGGTGCGCGGTAGGTTTGCCAGTCGGGCAGATCGCCCTTGGCCTTGTCGTTGAACGGCGACACCTGTTTCACCGGCGCGACGAAACGAGCGCCCTGCTCCAGGAACGGGGTGCTGAAGTTGCTGTGATACAGCGCCTGGTATTCCTTCGGATAGTCGCCGTTGTTGGTCAGGGTGTCATTGAGGGCGAACACGACGCTGCCGGGTTCGGTGACCAGTTCGGTCGCGACCGAGAAGTCGACCTTCTTGAACGCCTGCTCTTTCAATTCGCCGCGCAGGGTGATGGCGTACGGTGGTTTTTCATCGATATGCAGGGTGACTTTGTTCGCAGGAATGTTGGCGGCCCGACCGTGCAGGGTCAGCAGTTCGCCGTTGTCGACGCCGGGGTGGCCGACCCATTCGTAGCCGCAGCGGGCGACCAGTTCATTAAAACCTTCCAACCAGCCCAGACCACCACGGCCATTGAGTTCGATGAAGGACGGATTGACCACTTCCTTGACCGGAGAATCCCAGCCCATGCGCACACTGCCGACCGAGGCCTGCAAGACGTTCATGCCGCGAGTCGGCACTACCGAGAGTTTCATCGTGCCGTTATCGATGTCGACGATGCTGACGCCCTCCTGGCGACCGCCGTGCAAGGTGCGCAGGGCAACGCTGAAGGGCTTGTCGGTTTTTATCCCGAGTTGCTGGCTGGTGATCTGCCAGCTCTGGGCGGCTTTGTCGGTGTCGAGCAGAACGTAATCCCAGGCCATGGCGTGGGAGGCAGCGGACAGTGCGCTGAGGGCAACGAAGAGTTTGAGCGGGGTCATGGCGGCAGCCTTTCTTGGAGTTGTGCCATTTTTATAAACTTGATGAAACGTTTCAGCAAGCTAAAAATAGGGTTAACGCCGACGAGGTAGGCTGCGTGCAGTGGGCGTAAGGCAAAAAGCGGTAATGTCGCTGATAGCCGCTTGCAGCCCTTCTTTACAGTCAGCAATCGGCCAATAGCAGACAGATCGTTCTACAGCCTCGGCGCTTTGTATCAGCCAGCAGAGCACTAGCGCAGAGAGGAAAAATACTGAGTAGGCGGTTTACCCAGTGCTTTCTTGAACATAGTGATGAATGCATTAACAGAGTCATATCCCAGGATGCCCGCCACACGTTGCACGGATACCCCCTCCGCCAAATGACTCAGTGCGATCATCAAATGCAATTGTTGACGCCAGCGTCCGAAGCTCAGCCCGGTCGTGCTTTCTACAAGCCTGGCCAGCGTTCGCTCACTGGTTGCAAGCCGAGTGGCCCACTCGCGCAACGTGGTTCGGTCGCCTGGATCGGAGAAGAGCATATCCGCGATTTGTTTGATCTTGGGGTGGTCTGATATCGGCAAATGCAGCTCTTTCAGCGGAGCATCGGAAAGCTGCTCAAGCAGCACTGCAACCAGCCGCGCTGTCTTGCCCTCGGAATCGTAAGCAGGTTCCTGTTCAGCGAGATGCAGGATCATCTCCCGAACAAGGGGCGTAATGGCAACCGTGCAGCATTCTTCAGGCATGGCTGCCGCACCGGGCTCAACGAACAGAAAGCAGGTCCGGGCGTTTTCGGTCACTCGGCAACTGTGCGGCGTGCCGCCCGGGATCCATACGGCGTGCTGGGGAGGGACAAGCCAGAGTGCATTTTGCACCTCACAGCTCACTGCGCCATGCAAAGACAGGATCAGCTGGCCTTTGCGATGATCATGCGGACGGGCACCCGAACCATTGAGGTCAGGCGCAACCTTGAGCGCAATCGCTGCCTGGGCGAAAAGGTCTGAATCGAAATCTTCCGGCGAGGAAACGACATTTTTTGAGCTTGGCATAATTTAGATATCAGGTGTCTTGATATCTATATTAGACGATTCTGAAGTTCTCTACATTTGTCTTCTTTTAAGAGGACAGATAAAGAATATGTCAGATACAAAAAACAAGTGGCATGCCATCGCGCTCGTCGCAGGCATTCTGCTTATCGCCGTGAACCTGCGCGTTCCCTTTACCAGCATCGCGCCCGTTTTGCCGCTGATCCAGAATGATTTTGGCTTGAGCGCCTCAGCTCTAGGCCTGCTTACTTCACTGCCATTACTTGCCTTTGCAGCCTTCTCCCCGCTCAGCGCATCGGTCGCCCGCAGGTTCGGCATCGAGCGCACGCTTTTCGGTGCACTGTTGGTCATTTCAGCGGGCATCCTGCTCCGCTCCGCAGGCAGTGCCTGGGCGTTGTACGCCGGTGCGGTATTGATAGGCACCGGGATCGCCCTGGGCAACGTGCTGCTGCCCGGCCTGATCAAACGCGACTTTTCAACAAAAATGGCGTCCATGACCGGCGCTTACTCCATCACAATGGGCGCAGCAGGCGCTGTCGGTTCAGCTGTGATAATTCCGCTGACCCAATCATGGGAATGGCCGATTGCCCTGAGTTTGTTGGTCGCAGCCCCTCTGTTGGCGATGGTGGTGTGGCTTCCGCAGTTGAAAAAACACGAACACGTAAATCTGTCCGGTCCGAAACAAGCGCCAACCGTGGCCGTCTGGCGTTCGCCGCTGGCATGGCAGGTCACGCTGTTCATGGGGCTGAACGCGATGCCTTTTTATGTCGCCGTCGGCTGGCTGCCGACCATTCTGATGGACCATGGCATATCCCCGGAGCAAGCAGGCACGGTACACGGCACGCTTCAACTGACCACGGCCATTCCCGGCTTGATTCTGGCGGCCACGCTTCGTCGTCTCAAAGACCAGAAACTGGCAGCCGCTACCGTCAGCCTGTTAACCGCCTCATCCCTGATCGGGCTCATTTACGCGCCAGACTACGCCATGTTGTGGGCCGCGGTCCTGGGCTTCGGCTCTGGTGCCAGCATGATGCTCGGCCTGACCTTCATCGGCTTGCGCACAAAAAATGCCGGTGACACGGCGGCACTTTCAGGAATGGCGCAGTGCGTCGGCTACCTGATGGCAGCCGCAGGCCCCTTGCTGCTGGGCCAACTGCACGACTGGACCGGTGGCTGGACAGCACCGCTGCTGATCACAGCCGCAATCTCCGTAGCCGGCGCATTCACCGGCATGCTGGCCGGGCGCAACGTTCAACTTGAATCTGCTGAATCATCGTCGCGAACAAGCCCAGCAATCCAGTCAGCGAATGCGCTCACAGTTGGCGATAAAAAGCGCTGATGCGGGTATAGCAGGTGCACAGGAACCGATGCGGGCTGCCAGTCAGCAAGCACTTCGACCAGTCGCCCTTCTCGCAGATGCTCGCTGACCACATTCTCAGCGAGCTGCACCAGCCCGAAGCCTTCAAGGCACATTTTGATGTAAAGCCCAGTCTCGTTGACGGCCGCTGTGCCGTTCACCGGGACTGAGATTTTTTCGGTACCACGGGCAAAACGCATTTCACCTGCTTGCCTTGCGCGGCCCGAGAAGTAATGGATGGCCCGGTGGTGAGACAAATCTTGCGGATTTTGCGGAGTGCCGTTCTCTTCGAGATAGGCGGCAGACGCACAGGTTACCCAGCGAAACCGACCGAGTGGGCGCGCAACGAGCGTTGAGTCATCGAGCTCGCCTGTACGAATAACGCAATCGACACCCTCTTGAACCAGATCAACCTGCCGATCGTTGACGCCTATCATCAGGTAGATATCTGGGTAGCGCCTGTAGAAGTCTTGCAGGTTTGGCATGACGATGAAGTGTGCAATGCCACCCGGCATATCGACACGCAAACGCCCCTGTGGCCGTTTTACGGAATCCGTCAGGCTGGTCTCTGTGTGTTCGATCAGCTCCAATATTTCCCGGCATTGCGCCAAATATTGTGCGCCCTCAGAGGTCAGGCTGACACGCCGCGTTGTTCTGTTCAGCAGGCGTACCTGCAAGTACTTCTCAAGACTTTTAACGCTGCTGGTAACTGTCGAGGCCGGCAGTGAGAGCGTCTGCGCCGCCTGGATAAAGCTTCCTGCTTCAGCCACACGTACGAAAACCTGCATCGCTTGAATACGGTCCATGACTGTTAGCAACCTCAAAGCAGTGATCGGGGGAAGTCGTTATTATTCGTAAATATTGAATAATAAAAACAGTTTAACCATCTTTTTCCCGCGGTACCGCATTGCGTACATTGCTTCCAACGAAATTTGAAGAGGTGTACAGAAAATGGCTAAATATAACCGCAGCATTGTGCAGGCCCCGGCCGCTCCGGCCGCCCGCACCCTTATCCGCGGCGCCACTGTGCTGAGCATGGATGGCGATATTGGCAATCTGGCGCGCGGCGATATCCTTATCGAAGGCAGCACCATCACGGCCATAGGTGAAAACATCGAGGCTGGCGACGCCGTTGTTATCGAGGCATCCGGTATGATTGCCATGCCTGGCATGGTCGATACGCATCGTCACTCATGGGAGGGCCAACTGCGTCGAATCAATCCGAATGCCGAAACCCTGGAAGACTACTGCAACGCCACGCACTTCTCGTTCGCCAAATACTATCGCCCGGCTGACATGTATATCGGCAACCTGCTGACTGCATTGGGCTGCATCGATGCGGGCATCACGACCGTGGTCGATAACTCGCACAACAGCCGTACCGGCGCGCACTCCGATGCTGCGGTAGAGGCGCTGCTTGATGCTGGTATCCGATCTGTACACGCCTCCGGTGCGCCAGTTTCCGGTGAGTGGGACAAAGCCCACTGGCCCGGCAACCTGGAGCGTCTCCAGGAAAAATACGTCAATAACGGTGACAACCCGCTGCTCTCGCTGGCGGTGATGGCACAGCTTGAACCTGAGCTGTGGGCTGAGGCCAGGCGTCTGGGGCTGCCGATCATCACCGAATTTTTTGGCGGGGACATGGCAGCTGAGTTGGAGGGTTTGCATCGCGAGGGCCTGCTGCGTCCCGATAACATCTTCAACCACTGCACCTCGCTGCCGGACGCCGGCTGGAAAATCCTTAGCGAGGCTGGCGTGCGGGTCAACGTATGCCCGCGTTCAGATGCCCACTACGGCATTGAAGATGGAATGTTCGCCATGCAGTCGGCCCAGCGCCACGGCATCAGCCCGGGGCTGAGTGTCGATAACGAAACCTCCTACAGCGGTGACATGTTCATGGAGATGAGGGTGGCTTTCTACCTGCAGCGCGTCATGGGCATGCATCAGCAGCGCTGCTGCGGCGCAGAACATCATCCGGTGACCCTGCCTGCTCATGGCCTGCTCAAAGCCGCCACTCTCGACGGCGCTGCCTGCGCCGGATTGCAGGAGAAAGTCGGCAGCCTGGCCCCCGGCAAACAGGCCGACTTGATCCTTATAAACACGCAGGACATCAACCTTTACCCGTCAGGCAACGCATTCGGCACCGTGGTACACGCGGCCGAACGCAGCAATGTCGACACAGTCATGATTGGCGGGTGCATCGTCAAACGCGGCGGCAAGGTGCTGGGCGTGGACAGCGCAAGGCTGCGTGCAGCAATCGACGAGTCCCGTGAGCATCTGTTTGCTGCCGCAGGCTACCAGCCCGATATTTTTGCCGAGACATTCATGCCGCTTGAGTCAGCCAAGTAAGGGGGCGCGAGATGAACGCAGCTTACTACCTGCTGGCCATCGCCGCGGGGCTTGGCATTACCCTGCAGACCACGCTGAATGGTCAACTCGCTAAAGGTGTGGGTGGAGATTCCGTAGCGGCGGCGCTGTTCTCATTTACTGCAGGTGCGGTATGCCTGGGCTTCTTTTCATTGATGCGCGGCGGGATAGTGGCCTCACTGGCGGCTATACCTGCCCAGCCCTGGTGGAGCCTGTTGGGCGGTCTGCTGGGTGCCGGTGCCTTGCTTAGTTATGTGGTGCTTGCGCCAAAAATCGGTCTGTCAGCCCTGCTGGGCCTCGCTATCGCAGGTCAGATTATCTCTTCACTGGTTATCGATCATTTCGGATTGATGGGGGCATCGGAAAGGCCGGTGTCTCTCGTCAAGTTGGCCGGGGCGATGGTGATGCTCGCAGGCCTGGCAATCGCCTTGTTCGGTGATAGGTGGTCAGCGCTTTTCTCCAACTGACTGCCTTGTTTGCCCCATCCTGTTTCGTAGGACGCAACCATGTTTAAAACCCTAACCGGCACCACAAGTCTTCTTGGCGAGTGCCCTATCTGGTGTGAAAGAACCGAACGCCTGTTCTGGACCGACATCTCCGGTTGCGAGTTGCGTGCTCTGGACCCCGAAAACGGCGAAGTGCAGCGTTGGTCCCTGCCAGAGCCGCTAGGGTCATTTGCCCTCACGGCAGACGAAGACATATTGCTGATGGGACTGGCATCCTGCCTGGGCTACTACAACCTGAGCACTGGTCGTTTCAGCAAAATCACAGCCACCCCTGGCGTGGCAGGAACCCGGATCAATGATGGCCGCTGCGACCGTATGGGCAACTTTGTGTTTAGCACTATGGATGCCGGTGAGCCGGTGCAAACTATAGGGCGATTTCACCGGTTCAATGCCGCGACGCTCAAGACTGAAACGCTGGACCTTCCCGAAGTGGCGATCCCGAACAGCATCTGTTTTAGCCCGGACGGTTCCACCATGTACTACGCAGACTCCCTGCAAGAATGCATTTTCTGCTGCGATTACCCGTCGCTAGAAAACCAGCGTGTATTCACTACAGTCAACGGTCAGGGTGCTCCAGACGGTTCTTGTATTGATGCGCAGGGCTTTCTCTGGAATGCGGAATGGGGCGGTAGCAGAGTCGTGCGTTACGCGACTGACGGCAAAGTTGACAGCGTGATCGACTCCCCGTGTATTCAGACAACTTGCCCGGTGTTAGCGGGACCTGGTTATAAAACGCTTTACTGCACCAGCGCACGGATAGGGCTGGATAAGCCGGCAGATTTCGATAGCACGCTGATAAAAGCCGAAGCCGTTTTAGCTGCCGGATCCCCTGAAGAGCGATTTACAGGACGACTGCACTGAATAGTAGGTTCTAGCCTGTCGCGCCGTTCTGAATGCCAACTTGGTAGACGCGTATGAATGACCGGTTCTGGCCGTTTGCCGCCGTTCACCTTCGATGGATCTAAGCTATTTGCACCAGGTAACGCTAGTAGCCAATCAGGAGATTTCTGCCAGCTATGCACGCAGACCTACTGAGGCTCCCGCTGCAAACGACTGTGCAGGCCGAACGCACTTGACTGCGCTGGCCTGTGAAACTAGCCAGATCTTCCTGACCTAGGGATGGAAAAGTTAATGACTGAGGTTGATACATCCTCTCAGTTGCACCCTGGCTACCCACACCTTATAGTTCGCCCCGTCGCCAGCCTTGGCCAGCGACAGGGTTTCGCAGCCCTAAAAACTATTACCTGTACCGTCAAACTCGACGCAGCCGATTCACAGCTGTCTCTCGTTTTATGGCGGTTGTGCGTGGGAGACCTTCGGGTCTGCCGGGTCTGGTAATAGTCCTCCGGTCTGCGAACCCGCGCACAGCTGCCACCCGTTTGTTTCGCAGCAAAAGGTGGCAATTTTTCTTTTTTAAGGACTATTACCATGACTACTCAACACCCGCCCCGCCGCTTCACCCCCATGTCCCAAACCGCAACCGAATACCCTGTCCTGCTCATCGACAGCGACGCCCCGCTCAGCGAGCTCCATGCCTGCGCCAGCGAGCGTCTCAATGCTGCCCTCGCCTACCTGCACCTGATGGCCTGTTCCAATGTGTCCGACTACGCCGAGCATGACGTTAATACCGTGGCCAATACCGCGCGGATCATGATCCAGGACGTGTCGGATGTGTTTACGGTGATGGAGCGGCGCGGTTTTGATGTGCCTGCTGTGAGTTGACGTGATGTGAGCTGTGAGGAAACCCGCTTTGGCGGGTTTTCTGGTTTTTGGGGCGGCTACTGCCTGGCGGTCTTGATGGTCACAACGTTTTTTCTAGGCGGCTCGCCAAACTGGCGCTTGTATTCTCGACTAAGGTACGCGGTGATAGGCGTGATGCTTGATTCACACGCCCCTCTTTTATTGGCGGAAATGGCTGTTGGAAACCCCGGCTTCTGTGGCGAGGGAGCTTGCTCCCGCTGGGGCGCGCAGCGGCCCCCACCATGGGGCTGCTACGCAGTCCAGCGGGAGCAAGCTCCCTCGCCACAATTACCGGCTATGCCTTAACTGACTGGCATTAGCGCAAGCCCGCTCGCCACAGTGGGCTTGTTTGCCATCATCACAATCTGTGTCAGGCACTGGATGTTTCTTTATGATGTGGCCTTTCGCTTAATGCCCCAGGAACCTCCCATGCCCGCCCTCACCTTCCGCAACGCCCTGCCCGCCGACGCCGCGCGTTGCTTTGAAATCGAAACCAGCGCCTACGAAGGCGACGAAGCCGCGACGCTGGAGAAAATCGCCACGCGTATTGCGCAGTACCCCGAGGGCTTTTTGATTCTGGAGGCGGATGGCGCGGTGGTGGGGTTTATCAATTGTGGCTGCGCCCATCAGGTGGTGATGTCGGATGAGGCGTTCAAGGAGTTGGTGGGGCATGCGGCCGAGGCGCCGAATGTGGTGATCATGTCGGTGGTGGTCGACCCGGCGCAGCAGGGTAAGGGCTATTCCAAACTGCTGATGACTGAGTTTGTGCAGCGCATGCGCGCGATGGGCAAGCAAACGATTCATTTGATGTGCAAGGAGCAGCATGTGCCGTTGTATACGCGCATGGGTTACGGCTATGTGCAGCCGTCGCCGTCGGAGCATGGCGGGATGGCGTGGCATGAGATGGTGATGGGCCTTTAGGCCGTTAACTTTCTGGTCGTGTTTATGTAACGGGATTTACGCCCGCCAGCCATCATTGAACGGGCAGCTGTGTTGCAACAGGTAAGAAGCTCGCCTCTATTGCCTTTTCTGACAGCCAAGTTGAAACGTCATACGCGGTTTTGAGCCACGGCCTATAGACCGCACCCATCGTTACATGAGCGCAGTCACCAGCAGTTTTGAGCAGTTACATCTGCAAAAAATCACCTTATTGAATGCCTTGGCAGGGCTCTGTAGTTTTCGAAAGGAATCGCCGGATCAGGTTCTGGCGATACGTTTTCTTAAAGGTCGCCGAGGTACGTCCATGTTTCCAATCACCCGTACGCCCTACACTCCCCCTTCGCACATCCAACACATGCATGAGGCAGCTCACCGTGCTCCCTTGGATCGCGAGCCCCAGGCCTTGCATACAATCATGTCCCCAAGGGGCAAGACGGAAAACCAGGCAGATTTCCCGCTGGTCAATTCGAATACCAAACTCTGGGCCAGCCTCGAACACCGAATTGATAGCGACACGCCCTTGCGCAACAAGATGGATGACACTGCCGGTGACGATGCCGAAGTGTTCGATCCAGAGACGCAAACATGGCAGCCTACCCAAGCACTCGGCGGGGGGCTGCACGCCAATCTTGGCGACGCTTACCGCGAAGCCATCGATTTCGAAATCAAGGCCGACAACATGGGCGGCTGGCAGCGAGTGTGAGTCGCTGACGGTGTTAGGCTCCGTGGAGGGTGTTCTAAGCGCTAGACGAACCCGGCCCACACCTTCGGCCGCTCGCAGGAGCTGTCTCTGCTGATGGAAGGCGCACAGGTTGTGGCGCAAAACAAAGGGTTTGATCAGGTGGGTGAACGGCTGCTGCATATGGTGCGCCAGCGGCTTTGAGGAGCGAGAACGCATGAGCATGATTGAAATCAGCGACCAACCCAACCCCGACGCCGAGCGCCTGCTGGGCGATGGCCTTGCCGCGTTCAATGAGGCCGTCACCGGCGGCAATGATCGTCGGCCGTTGATGGTGTTGCTCAAAGACCCGGACACTCAGCAGCTGCTCGGTGGCATCACGGGCAAAACCACCTTGGGCATGGCCTTCCTCGACCTGTTCCACTTGCCCGACGCCCTGCGCGGTTCGGGCCTGGGCAGCCAATTGCTGCAGGCCTTCGAAGACGAGGCGCGGCGCCGGGGCTGCCAGCATGCGGTGCTGTACACCCTGAGTTTTCAGGCACCGGGGTTTTACGAGAAACAGGGGTGGGTGCGGTTGGGTGAAATACCCTGCCAGCCCGAAGGCAGCAGCCGGGTGTTTTTGTCCAAGCAGCTTTGAAGCTGACGCCTCCGGCGGTCTGTGCAATGATCGCAACTCGCCTCAAGGGATGGAGCCACCGCCATGTCGCTGAACACCCCGCCTCACCTCGCGCACGCGCCACGCTTCTGGCGTGACGAGCGCTTGCCGTTCATCGAGGCGCGCACCATCGCCGACGGGCGCAAGGTCACTTACACCCGTCACGCCCACGAGCATTTTTCCATCGGCGCCATCACCCGCGGGCGCAGTTATTACCACTATGGCGCGCAGACCTTCGAGATCAGCGCCGGCACGGTGGTGTTGATGAACCCCGGTGATGTGCACGCGTGCAACCCGATCCACGACCAGCATTGGTCGTATCACATGATTTACCTCGACACACCGTGGCTGACGGACCTGCAATACCAGCTGGGTTTCAGTACCGAGCAGGGTTATCGGCCGTTCAATACGCCGCATACCCCCGACACGGTGTTGTATAACGGCCTGATCGAGCTGTACGGCATTCTGCTGGATGAGCAGGCCGAGCTGCTGCAAAAAGAGAGTGCGCTGGTGAGTTATTTCACCGAAGTGCAGCAGCGCCTGAACCCGTCGCTGACGCCGCTGCGTGAGGTCAACCACAAGCTGGAGCGCGCCGCGGAGTACATCCGCGCGCACTGCACCGAGGCGTTGAAGCTGGAGGATATTTGCCTGGCGGCCGAGCTGTCGCCTTCGTATTTGATTCGTGCGTTCAAGCAGTATTACGGGCTCACGCCCCATGCGTTTCTGGTCAACCGGCGCATTCAGTTTGCCCGCACGCAATTGCGCAATGGCGAGCTAATCGCCGATGTGGCGCTGGCTGCCGGGTTTGCCGACCAAGCGCATTTTCAGCGCACCTTCAAACTGCATTTCGCCGCTACGCCGGGCCAGTACCGCGACTTGCTCAAGCCATCAGCAAATAACCCACACTGGCCACCAGCAACGCGGCCATTGAGCGGTTGAACAGCTGCACGCCTTGCGGGTTGCTCAGGTAGCGCCGCAAAAACGTGCCGGCGTAGGCCCAGCACGCCACCGACAGGTAGCAGATCACCAGGTACAGCGCCGCAAACAGCCACACTTGGCGCGCATCGCCATCGGCCACGAACAAGCCCATGCCCGCCACACAGGCCAGCCAGGCTTTGGGGTTGAGCCATTGCATGATCGCGCCGTAGAGCATCGATGGCGCGGTGGCAGTGCCTTCGGCGTCGAGTCGGCCATCGTCGACCGCGAGTTTCCAGGCCATGTACAGCAAAAACGCCACCCCGCCCCACTGGATCAACTGGGTGAGGATCGGCCAGCGCACCAGTACTTCATGCAGGCCCAGGCCGATCAGCACCAGCAGCAAGGTAAAACCGACGGCGGCGCCGACTACGTGTTTCTGGCTGGCGGCAAAGCCAAAGCGCGCGCCGGAGCTGAGCGCCACCACATTGACCGGGCCGGGGGTGATGGACGTGGCCAAAGCGAAGGCGGCCATGGAGATGATCAAACTCATTGCAGTTCCTTTTGGTGATGCCGAGTGACGATGGCTTCACGGTAAAGGGCTGAACGGCGGTGGTATTGAAGAAAATGCCCCTGAGGTCTTGGAGGCTTTGCCTGAGAGCGTTTCAGGTCGCCATGTTCCCTTTGTGGCGAGCAGGCTTGCCCTGCGTTGGGTGGCGAAGCCGCCCCAATCCAGGCGGCGCGGTGAGTCAGGCAGAAAGAGCTGGGGCTGCTTCGCAGCCCAACGCAGGGCAAGCCTGCTCGCCACAACAAGCCTGTTTTCCATAACAAGCCTGTTTGCCACAACAGCCTGCTCGCCACAATGGCCCAGTCGTTATGCCGCTGGCATCTGGGTGATGATGTCTTCCAGGCCCAGCACCCGGCCATCCTCGGACACGATCTCAACCTTGCGCAGCGGCTTGAGCAAGCGCGCATCCAGCAAGTGGGTGGCGCCATCGGCCGGCTGAGTGAAGGTTTCGCCCCATTGCGCCAGGGTTACCAGTACCGGCATCAGCGCGCGGCCTTTGTCGGTGAGTTGATATTCGCTGCGCGCGCCCACTTCACTGGTTTGCAACAGGCCTTGTTCGACCATGTCCTTGAGGCGCGTGGCGAGGATGTTTTTCGCTACGCCCAGGCGTTTTTGAAAGTCGCCAAAGCGCGTCACCCCGGCGTAGGCGTCGCGGATGATCAACAGCGTCCACCAATCCCCCACCACGTCGAGCGCGCGGGCGACCGGGCAACAGTCGCCTTCCAGGCATTTGCGTTTCATCGTCGGGCCTCCAGGCATGCATAAATATTAGGTTGCATTATAGGACCAACAGGCTCAAGATAAAAACGGTTTCATTATTAAACCTAATTCGTCGCCTGGAGTTCATCATGGATATTCGTGGAAAAGTGGTGTTGGTTACCGGTGCCAATCGTGGCCTGGGCAAAGCGTTTGTCACCGCGCTGCTGGCAGCGGGTGCGGCCAAGGTGTATGCCGGTGCACGTGACCCGGCCAGTGTGGATATCCCCGGCAGCACGCCGATTGCCCTGGACATTACCGACCCGGCCAGCGTGCAGCGCGCCGCCGAGCAGTGCGGCGATGTGAGTGTGTTGATCAACAACGCGGGCTGGCTCAAGTACGGCTCGTTGCTGGCCGAAGACAGCATCGAAAACCTGCAGCAGCACTTTGAGGTGAACACCTTCGGCACCTTGCGCCTGAGCCGCGCTTTTGCGCCGATCCTGGCCCGGCACGGTGGCGGCGCGTTGATCAATATCCTTTCGGTACTGAGCTGGCTGAGCCCTCCCGGCTCCGGCGGCTACAGCACCTCCAAGTCGGCGCAATGGGGTCTTACCAATGGCCTGCGTGGTGAATTGCGCGAGCAGAACACCTTGGTGATCGGCGTACACCCGGCCTATATCGACACTGACATGGTGGCGGATGTGCAGGCGCCAAAAAGCACCCCGCAGGAAGTGGTGGCCATTACCCTCAAGGCATTAAGTGAGGACCGCGAAGAAGCGCTGATCACCGACATGACCCACGCGGTAAAAGCTTCGCTGTCCACCGACAGCCCGGTGTATTTGAGTCATTGAGCAAGCGCACACTGCCCAACGGTCTGAATGTGGGAGCTGGCTTGCCTGCTCCCACACTAGTCAGCTTCCAGGCAAGCCAGCTCCCACAGGTTTTGCTTTTGATTTGAGGCGTAATGGCCTCACAACCCGCGGTTACGCAGCCATTGCAAAAAGCCTTTCTTGACCGGCACCACCGGCGCGTCCTGGGTCAGGACCTGCGCGGCGTGCAGGCGGAAATCCAGCAGCGCCTTCATCGCTTCGCTGATGTCGTGGCGCGCGTCCAGGCAGGGTTTGAGGTACTCATTCTCGATGCGGTACAGCGTGCAGAAGGTCTTGGCGGTGAAGTCCGCCAGCGCCGCTTGATCGGACAAAATCCCCGACTCGCCAATCACCTCGCCCGGCCCCATACGCCCGGCTTCGAACGTGTGGCCATCCTTGATCAACATCACCGAGACCACGCCGGACTCGACGATAAACAAATGGTCGCTGACCTCCCCCGCCGGCAGGATCATCTCGCCGGCACGATAGGTGTGCAGGGTCATGTTCTGGCTGAAGGTGTCTTTTTCCTCTTGGCGCAACGTGGAGAAAATCGACGAACGCTCCAGCAATGCCCGTGCGTGGGACATCACCGGCGGCGCGCTGCTTTCGGTGGCCGACAGCAGGCCCACGCCCGCTGCTTGCAGGTGACGGAACGCCAGGTCGTAAAGCTGGTTACGCACTTCCCGCTTTTGGCCCATGGCCGGCACGAACCCGCTGATCTCGTATTCCACGCCGCCACTGGCCGAAGTCTTGAACGCCACGCTGGGCGCGGGTTTGGCCAGCAATGGTCGGCAACCTTGCATCGCACGCTCCAGCGCTTCGATCACGGTTTGCGGGCGCGCATGCGGGCTGACTTGCAGGCTGACCGCCAGGCCGAACATGTCCGCCGGGCGTGAGAAGTTGATGATCTTGGCCTTGGCCGCCAGGGAGTTGGGGATCACCGCCATGCTGCCCTGGGAGGTTTGCAGGCGCGTGGCGCGCCAGTCGATGTCGGTGACGCGCCCCTCGGTGCCGTCGATGGAGATCCAGTCATCCACCTGATACGGCTTGGTGGTGTTGAGCACGATCCCGGAAAACACGTCGCTCAAGGTGCTTTGCAACGCCAGGCCGACGATGATCGCCACCGCGCCGGAGGTGGCGAGCACGCCCTTGACCGGCAAGTCGAGCACATAGGCCATGGCGGCGATGATCGCGATCAGGAAGATCACTGCGCCCAGCAGGTCTTGCAGCAAGCGCCCGCCGTGCCCGACGCGATTCATCATGACCGTGCCGAGCAATACCGTGAGGGTGCGCGCTGCGAACAGCCACCAGCCGATCTGCAACGCCGTGGCCGCCAGGTGCAAGGCGGTGTTGTCGCCATAGGGCGCAAGCTGCATGGGGTTCATGCCGTCGTTGAACAGCACGGCGCTGAACACCGCAAAGATCGCCAGGCGCGCCGCCAGTTTCCAGTTGGCGAGGTTGGCGGAAATAAGCCGCCACACGGCGATGTCGATAAAGATCAGCGCCACGGCGCACAGCATCGGGTGATCAGCGATAAATGAGGGCATCCAGGCGACTCCAGGGTGTGTGGCGAGAAGATCGCATGAATCGGCAATACTGAATAACAAAATGTGGGAACAGGCTTAATGTGGAAGCAGGCTTTGTGTGGGAGCTGGCTTGCCTGCGATGCGGACACCTCGGTATGACTGATGAATCGAGGTGATGCCATCGCAGGCAAGCCAGCTCCCACACAGGCTCGCTCCCAAAGGGGTTATGTGCCAATCACGAGGTCTGGGTTTATTTAGCGCCAGTCAACGCGTTATAGCTGGTAAACAGGTTGCGATAGTCCGGGATATGGTTGGCAAACAAGGTGCCCAGGCCTTCGATATCGTTGCGCCAGTCGCGGTGCAGCTCACAGGCCAGGCCGAACCAGGTCATCAGTTGCGCGCCGTTGGCCGACATGCGGTCCCAGGCCGAATCACGGGTGATTTCGTTGAAGGTGCCGGACGCGTCCGTCACCACGAACACCTCAAACCCTTCAGCCAGAGCCGACAACGCAGGGAACGCCACGCAAACCTCGGTCACCACGCCGGCGATGATCAGTTGTTTCTTGCCGGTGGCCTTGATCGCCTTGACGAAATCTTCGTTGTCCCAGGCATTGATCTGGCCAGGGCGCGCAATGTAGGGCGCGTCCGGGAACAATGCCTTGAGTTCCGGCACCAGCGGGCCATTGGGGCCGGTTTCGAAGCTGGTGGTGAGGATGGTCGGCAACTTGAAGTACTTGGCCAGGTCGGCCAGGGCCAGCACGTTGTTCTTGAACTTGTCTGGTTCGATATCTCGCACCAGAGACAGCAGGCCAGCCTGATGATCAACCAGCAGAACGGCGGCGTTGTCCTTGTCCAGACGCTTGTAGGGAGTAGTCATGAGTGCTTCCTCTTTTCCATGGGCGACAGCCATCCTTGGCCGGTAAACCGGCCTGGCCATCTGGGTTGGGTGTTGCGGGGGTGAATCAGTGATGCATCTGGCCGAACTGGCCGGACTGGAAGTCGGCAAAAGCCTGGTGGATCTCTTGCTCGGTGTTCATCACGAACGGGCCGTGGCCGACGATAGGCTCATCGATGGGTTCGCCGCTGAGCAGCAGGAACATCGCATCGTTGTTCGACTCCAGGGCGAGTTGGTCGCCGTCGCGTTCGAACAACGCCAGTTGCCCTTCGCGCACCAGTTCCTGGCCATTGACCTGCACCGTGCCTTTGAGCACTACCAGTGCGGTGTTGCGCCCGGCGTGCAGGTCGAGGGTCACAGACTTACCGGCATTGAGGCGCACATCCCACACGTCGATCGGTGTGAAGGTGCGGGCCGGGCCTTGTTTACCGGCAAACTCACCGGCAATCAGGCGCAGGCTGCCGGCGTTGTCGGCCAGCGGTAACGACGGGATATCGCCGTCGAGGATGGTCTGGTAGCCGGCATCGGTCATTTTGTCCTTGGCCGGCAGGTTGACCCACAACTGCACCATTTCCAGCGCGCCGCCCTTTTGGGCAAACGCTGCGGAGTGGAACTCCTCATGCAGGATGCCTTTGGCCGCCGTCATCCATTGCACATCGCCTGGGCCGATGGTGCCGCCAGCGCCGGTGGAATCGCGGTGCTCGACTTCGCCCTTATAGACGATGGTCACGGTTTCAAAGCCGCGATGCGGGTGCTGGCCTACGCCACGACGTGCTTGGGTCGGGGTGAAATCGGCCGGCCCGGCGTGGTCCAGCAACAGGAACGGGCTGATGTGTTTGCCCATGGTGTCGTAGGAAAACAGCGTACGAACCGGAAAGCCGTCGCCTACCCAATGGCTGCGTGGGCTGGTGTAGATACCGATGATATTTTTCATGGCGTTTCTCCAAAGGCGTGAAAGCAGTGCATGTACACAGCTTAAATCCGCTACCTTTACCGCGCTAGACGGCAAAAATAACCCTTAGCGTTCTATTTGGAGAACGATAGTGGAAGACCTCAACACCCTCTATTACTTCACCCAAGTGGTCGAGCACCGTGGTTTTGCCGCCGCGGGCCGCGCGCTGGACATGCCCAAGTCGAAGCTCAGCCGGCGTATCAGCGAGCTCGAAGAGCGCCTGGGTGTGCGCCTGATCAACCGCACCAGCCGGCATTGTTCGCTCACCGAAATTGGCCAGGTCTATTACCAGCGCTGCCTGGCCATGCGGGTAGAGGCCGAAGCCGCCGCCGAAGTGATCGAGCGCAACCGTTCCGAGCCCCAGGGCATTGTGCGTTTGAGTTGCCCCACCGCCCTGCTCAACTCCTGGGTCGGGCCGATGCTGACCCGCTATATGCTCAAATTCCCGCTGGTGGAGTTGCACCTGGAGAGCACCAACCGGCGCGTGGATGTGATTCACGAAGGCTTTGACATCGCCCTGCGCATTCGCTTTCCGCCATTGGAAGACACCGATCTGGTGATGAAGGTGCTTGGCAACAGCACGCAGTGCCTGGTGGGCAGCCCGGCGTTTGTGTCGCGCCTGTCCAACCCGCCGTTGCCGGGGGACTTGAATGGGTTGCCGAGCGTGTATTGGGGCTCGGCGCAGCGCGAATACCAGTGGGAGTTGTTTGGCGAGAACGGTGCCAGCGCGGTGATCCGGCATTTCCCACGGATGATCACCGATGACCTGTTGGCGTTGCGCCACGCGGTGTGTGCCGGGGTGGGTATTGCGCACCTGCCGAGTGTGGTGGTGCGCGAGGACATTGCTGCCGGGCGCCTGGTCAACTTGATCCCGGGTTGGTCGCCAAGGACCGGGATCGTGCACGCGATTTTCCCTTCGCGCCGTGGACTGTTGCCGTCGGTGCGCACGTTGATTGATTTTCTAGGCGAGGAATTCGCGCACAGCGACATGGCCTGACCGCTGATCGTTCCCACGCTCCGCGTGGGAATGCATCCAGTGACGCTCTGCGTCACGACTGCCAGAGCGGGACGCGGAGCGTCCGGGGCGGCATTCCCACGCAGAGCGTGGGAACGATCAAGCCGCGGCCAGCACCGCCCGGCGCTGGCGCAGCAGGTGGAACGCCACAAACGCCGAAACCGCAAAGCTCGCCTGGATCATGATCATCGGCGTGGCACTGCCATCACGCAGATGGCTCAGCAACAGGCCACTGCACGTCGCGCCAAACATCTGCGAAAAGCCCATCAACCCCGCCGCCAACCCCGCACGATGGGCGTTGGGCATCACCCCGCCCGTGACAGAGCCCGGCAACACCAGGCCGCCGCCAAGGGTGACCAATGCCACCGGAATATCCAGGCCCAGCGCCGACAGGCCGAACAGCTCGTAAATCACCACCGCTAGAATCCCGCCGATGGCGACCAGCGTCACGCCTATCGACACAATGCGTTGCGGCCCCAGGCGCAGGATATTGCGCCGGGTGTAGGTAGAACCCACGATCAGCATCGACACGATCAGGCCAAAATTAAGCCCGTACTCCAGGCTGCTGAACCCCAGCAAGTTGATAAACACCGCCGATGAACCCGCGATCACCGCGAACATCGCGCCGTAGGTGCAGGCCAACGCAACCGCGTACGCCCGATACTGGCCGCCCTTGAGCAGATCCAGGTATTGCCCGCCGAGGGGGCGCCAATGCCCGGCCTTGGGGTCCAGAAAGTGATTGCTCTCGCGAAAGAACAACAGCGCCAACACCAGCACCACGCTGCCGATCACCAGCGCCAGCAGGATCGGCGCCTGCCAGCCCAGCAGCTTGATCAGCAACCCGCCAATCATCGGCGCCACAACGATGGCGTAGAGCATGCCGATCATGGTCAACGCCAGCGCCGGCCCCGCTTCGGCCTTCCACACATCACGCACCACCGTGCGCGCCAGCACCAGCGCGGCGCAGGCGCCCAGGCCTTGCAGCACGCGGGCGGCAATGAACTGTTGAATGTCGCTGACCAGCAGCATCGACAGGGTTGCCAGCACATACAGCGCCAGGCCGCCAAGTAGCACGGGGCGACGGCCGATGCGGTCCGACAGCGGCCCGAACAGCAATTGCCCAAGGCCAAATGCAGCCACAAATGCCGACAACGCCATCAACGCCGAACCCGCTGGCGCCGCCAGTGCCTGCTCGATGGCGCCCAGGCCGGGGATGAGCAATTGGGTCGAGACTTCACCGAGTGCGGTGAGCGCCATCAGTAAAAACAACAGGCTTCGCGAGGGGGCCGGGGCGTTCGACATAAGGAATATCCGGGGGCTGGATTAATTTATATTTCGACCATAATATGAGCAAAAAATTATGTCCATAATTTTTTATCCATTGGCCACCCCTGGAGCCCGTCATGCACCCTCTTCCCCTGCGTCTTCTCACGCCCCTGGGCCTGTTGATTATCCTCAGCGGCTGCAACAGCAAGGCCGACACCGCCGCCGAAGTGCCGCTGCCGCGTCCCGTTCTGGCCGCCAAGGTAGAAGCCGCCGGCACCCAACAAAGCGCCTACACCGGCGTGGTCGCGGCGCGCACCGAAAGCGATTTGGGCTTCCGGGTCAGCGGCAAAGTCATCGAACGCAAGGTCGACCCCGGCCAGCACGTCGCCCGTGGTGACACCTTGCTGGTGCTGGACATCGGCGACTTCGAACTGGCCCTGCGCTCGGCCAAAAACCGCGTCAACGCTGCCCAGGCGCAATTGCGCCAGCGCCGTGATGACGAAAACCGTTACCAGCGCCTGGCCAGCACCGGCGCCGTGTCGCGGCAGATCTTCGACCAGTCGGCGACCAACCTGCGCGTGGCCGAAGCCGAACTGGCCGCGGCGCAATCGGATGCCAGCCAGATCGAAAACCGCCGCACTTACTCGGTGCTCAAGGCCGACGGCGACGGCATCATCACCGATGTGCGCGTGGATCGCGGCCAAGTGGTCGCCGAGGGCCAGATCGTGGCGCGCCTGGCCCATGACGGCGCCCGCGAAGCCATCGTCAACCTGCCGGAAAACCAGCGCGACCGAGCCGCGCAAAAAGCCCTGGCCTTCCCGTTCGGCGCACAGGACCAGGCCGTGACAGCCACGCTGCGCGAGCTGTCGGCCAGCGCCGACCCCACCACCCGCACCTACCGCGCACGCTACGTGCTGCATGGCGCCGTCGACCGTTTTGCCCTCGGCTCCACCATCACCGTACGCCTGCAAGGCAACGGCCAGGCCCAGCAAACCCGCGTGCCCATCGGCGCGTTGCAGGATGCGGGGCAAGGCACCGGCGTGTGGGTGATTGGCGCGGACGACAAGGTCAGCTTCGCCCCCGTCAACGTCGCCAGCCTCGGCCAGGAAGACGCGCTGCTCGACAGAGGCGTAACGCCCGGCCAGATCGTCGTCGCCCTCGGCGCGCACTTGCTGCACAGCGGCGACACGGTGCGCCTGCTGCCGGCCCAGACACTGGCCCTCAACCGTAAACAGGACCACTGAGCATGCGCGGCATCAACCTCTCCGAACTGGCGGTAAAGCACCGCGCCGTCACGCTGTTTCTGATCATTGCGATCCTCGCCGCCGGGATCTTCTCGTTCGGCAAGCTGGGGCGCGCTGAAGACCCGTCGTTTACCGTCAAGGTCATGACCATCACCGCCGCCTGGCCCGGCGCCACCGCCCAGGAGATGCAGGAACAGGTCGCCGACCGCCTGGAAAAACGCCTGCAGGAACTGGACTACTACGACCGCGTCGAGACCATCGCCCAGCCGGGTTTTGTGTCGATGCGCATGACCTACAAGGAATCCACGCGCCCCAGTGAGATCCAGGACCTGTTCTACCAGACCCGCAAAAAGCTCAGCGACGAAGCGGCGAAACTGCCCAAAGGCGTGATCGGGCCGTTCTTCAATGACGAATATTCCGATGTGTATTTCGCCCTGTATGCGCTGGAAGCCGAGCATCTGCCCCATCGCCAGCAAGTGCAGATGGCCGAAGACTTGCGCCAGGGCTTGCTCAACCTGCCGGGCGTGAAGAAGGTCAATATCCTCGGCGAGCAGGCGCAGCGGATATTTGTCGAGTTCTCTTATGAGCGCCTGGCCACGCTGGGCATCAAGCCGGACCAGATCTTCGCCGCCCTCGCCGCACAGAACGCCGTGGCGCCGTCGGGCTTTGTCGAAACCGCTGGCGCGCGTGCCTATATTCGCATCGACGGCGCCTTCGACAGCCTGGCGCTGATCGAAAACGTACCGCTGGAAGTCAACGGCCGCGTACTGCGCATTGCCGATGTGGCGACCGTGAGCCGTGGTTATGAAGACCCGCCCAGCTATCGCATCCGCCATCAGGGCGACCCGGCGCTGATGCTTGGCGTGATCATGGAGAAGCACTGGAACGGCCTGGAACTGGACAAAAGCCTCAAGGCCCAGGAAGCCAGAATCCAGGCGGACCTGCCGCTGGGCGTGAACTTCGCCAAGGTCTCCGACCAGGCGAAAAACATCAGCCTGGCGGTGAATGAGTTCATGCTCAAATTCTTCGTCGCCCTGGCCGTAGTGATGGTAATCAGCCTGTTGGCCCTGGGCTTTCGCGTCGGGCTGGTGGTGGCCGCCGCGGTGCCGCTGACCTTGTCGGTGGTGTTTGTGATCATGCTGCTCACCGGGCGTGAATTTGACCGCATTACCTTGGGCGCGCTGATTATTTCCCTGGGTTTGCTGGTGGACGATGCGATCATCGCCATCGAGATGATGGTGGTAAAACTCGAAGAAGGGTTTGACCGGATTCACGCCGCCACGTTTGCCTGGAGTTCCACTGCGGCGCCGATGCTCACCGGCACCTTGGTGACCATCATCGGCTTTCTGCCGGTGGGTTTTGCCCGCTCCGGCGCCGGCGAATATGCCGGCAATATCTTCTGGATCGTCGGCTTTGCGCTGATCTCGTCCTGGCTGGTGGCCGTGGTGTTCACGCCGTACCTGGGCGTGAAGTTGCTGCCGCAGATCAAACCGGTGCCAGGCGGTCATGACGCGATTTACGCCGGCCGTTATTACCAGAAACTGCGCAGCCTGGTCGAAGCCTGTGTGCGCCAACGCTGGCTGGTCACTGGCCTGGTGGTCGGTGCCTTTGTACTGTGCGTGCTGGGCATGGGCGTGGTGAAGAAGCAGTTTTTCCCCAACTCCGACCGTTCCGAGCTGATCCTTGAGGTGTACATGCCGCCCGGCAGCGCCTTCAAAAGCACCGAAGCGGTGGCGGCGCAGCTGGAAAAAGCCTTGCTGCAAGAACCGCAAACCAGCCTGGTCGACACCTATGTGGGCGGCGGTGCGCCACGCTTTTTCCTGTCGCTGAACCCCGAACTGCCCGACCCGGCGTTTGCCAAACTGATTGTGCAAACCCCGGACTCCCATGCCCGTGACGCATTGAAAGTGCGCATGCGTGAACGCATTGCCGCCGGTGAATTCCCGGCAGCGCGGGTGCGCGTCACGCAATTGCTGTTTGGCCCGCCGGTGCCGTTCCCGGTGGTGTTTCGTGTGTCCGGGCCGAACCTGGATGTGCTGCGCGGGGTGTCCGAAGACGTGCGCCGCGTCGTGGCGGCCAACACGTTGACCAAGGACGCTTTCCTCGACTGGGGCGAACGCACCAGCGGTTATCGGCTGGTGCTGGACCAGGACCGCCTGCGCCTGCTGGGCTTCACGCCCAACGAGGTCAAATCCCAGCTCAACGCCTTGCTCAGCGGCAACCCGATCACCGAAGTGCGCGAAGGCAACCGCACCGTGTCGGTGGTCGCGCGTGCCCAGGGCAACCAGCGCGAGAACCTCGGCAACCTCAACAACATGACCCTCACCAACAGCGCCGGCACCTCGGTGCCGCTGGCCCAGGTCGGGCACTTCCAGGCGGTGATGGAAGAGCCGATCCTCAAGCGGCGCAACCGTGCAAGCACCGTGGAAGTGCGCGCCGACATCATCGACGGCGTGCAACCGCCCGACGTGGAAATGGCCGTATACAAAGACCTGCAACCCTTGATCGCCAAGCTGCCCGCCGGTTACCAGATCGAGATCGGCGGCCCAGTGGAAGAAAGCGCCAAGGCCAACGTGGCGCTGGCGGCACTGTTCCCGATCATGATTTTGCTGACCCTCACGGTGATCATGTTCCAGGTGCGCTCGTTTGGCGTGATGTTCATGGTCTTCGCCACGGCGCCGCTGGGCTTGATTGGCGCAGTGCCGACCTTGCTGCTGTTCAACCAGCCGTTCGGGTTTAATGCGATTCTGGGCCTGATCGGGATTGGCGGCATTCTGATGCGCAACACGCTGATCTTTACCGACCAGATCCGCCAGAACCAGGACCATGGCATGGCAGTGCGCGAGGCGATTATCGAAGCCACCGTGCGCCGGGCGCGGCCGGTGATCCTGACCGCATTGGCGGCGGCGCTGGCGTTTATTCCGTTGACGCTGTCGGTGTTCTGGTCGTCCCTGGCCTACGTGCTGATTGGCGGGGTGCTGGTAGGCACCGTGTTGACGCTGTTGTTCCTGCCGGCGCTGTGCAGCCTGGTGCTTGGGCGGGAGCGCACGAAGGCCGTTGAAACTTCCCACGTAACCACCGGATAAGCTCTACAGAGTTGTCCTGAAAATCTCTGCAAAGTCCTTCGCCTGATCACACAGTGCGAGGGATTGCAGATGGTTTTTCTGGTTAAGGCCTCGGTTGTCGGGGCTTGGTTTTGATCGCCGCCACCGGCCAGACTATTGGCCTGTTGGTGCTAGCCGCCATGGATTCGAAGACGCGGGACGTCGAGGCCGTGCTTGGCGATTTCCGGCGTTGCTTGAGTTCATACGACAGCTGGGCGCAGAGCTTCTTGAGCTTTTCGGCGCTGGACGTCGAGCAGGTGTTCAAGGTCGGCAACGAAGTGGCGCTGGTCGCGCCGATCGACCGCTCGATCATTCCCAGCACCACCGTCGCCACCTGCCAGGCCAGCGGCACGTTGACCCTGGTGCATATGTTCCAGAGCACACGCTTTGTGCCCATCGGCAATACGCCGGTGGTGCTGCAACGCGTAGACCCCAATGGCGGCCCACTGGGCGAGCCGATCCGCAAAACTATTGGCCCCAGCGGCATTCTCGAAATCACCGAATGTGATCGCAACCAGCAGTACCGGGTCAACTTTTACCCCGACGTTTCGCCTGCGCATTTCAAGGCGTTGTATGCCTCCTATCAGTCGGTCATCGAACCGCTGGAAGGCTGGCTGCGCAGCGAGTGGAGCGGCACATTTGCGCCACTGTGGCAGGACTACTCCGAGGCCAATGTCCTCAAGCGTTATCTCATGCTGGACCAGGCTTACGCCAAAGGGTTTGGCGAGGCGCTGTACTCACTATGGGACAGCCTCAAGCAGCTGTTTGAGTGGCTTGCACACCCGTTGGATAACGCTGAAAAGCTGCTGAGTTATCTGTCCCAGGCCGAGTTTGAACAGCTGCTGAATGCCAGCGCCGAGGCGCTTGAAAAAGGCCTGTTGGTGCTCAGCGATGAGCCGCTGCTGTTTATCTACCTGTCGGCCATGGTCAGTTGGATGCGGTTGTTGCCGCCTGCATACATGAACGAGTTGCTGGGTGAGATCAGCGCCGACGTGCTGATTAACCTGGTGCTGGCCCTGGCCACGGGCGGCATGGGGATTGCGATACGCATGAGCGCCCAGGTGCTGGGCGGCATCAAGTCTCGGCGTGCGCGCCGGTGGTTGGAGCAACTGGCCGGGCAATTTGGTAAATCTCGCTTGGGTGAGCATGTCGAGGCGGCCAAGCCGATCTTGCTGGGCAGTGCCCCGACGCCGATCAAGACCGTGCCGGTTGCGCCGCTGAAGGCTGGGGACCAGTTGGTTGCCAACCCGGTGCCGGCGGTGCGCGGCAAGACGCAGCAGACCGCGTTGGTGCGCCAGGAACCTGTGGATGATGTGCCGGCTTCGGGCAAGAACCTCAATGGCGATGCGGCGGCTGCGGCCGACAGAACCGTTACCAACGGCTGCCCGGTGTCGATGGTCACCGGCGAGGAATTGCTGACCCTCACAGACGGCACGCTGGATGGGGTTTTGCCGTTTGAGTGGACGCGGCTGTATCGCACCAGTGCGGTGGAAGTCGATTGCGGGTTGGGGTTTGGCTGGAGCCATTCGCTGGCGCAACGGTTGGTGGTTTCGGGTGATTCGGTGGTGTGGACGGATCATGAGAATCGTCGTACCGAGTTTGTGCTGCCCACCGCAGCTCGACCGGCGATTACCAACAGCTTGGCTGAAGCGGCGATTTATTTGGGTGAGTTGCCCGATGAATTAGTGCTGGCTCAGGCGTCGCGTTTTTATCACTTCCACAATGGCGCGCTGGTTGCCATCAGCGATGCGTATGACAACCGGTTGCGGGTTTTCCGCGATCGTTTGGGGCGGGTTGAACGGCTGGATAATGGCGTAGGCCGCTCGCTGTTTCTGCGTTATGAATTGGGCCGCATTGTGGCGGTGGACTATCAGGTTCACCGCGCCAAGGGGCACGAACCGTTTGAATGGGTCACCGAGCAGAAGGTTGTTTCCTACGCCTATGACGAACTTGGCCGACTGGTTTCTGCGACCAATGCTGTAGGTGAAAGCGAGGTTTATCGGTACGACGAGCAGCACGTCATTCTTGAGCGTGGGTTGGCCGGTGGGGCGAGTTTCTTTTGGGAGTGGGATGGGGCTGGTAAGGCTTCGCGGTGTGTTCGGCACTGGGCCAGCTTTTCGCAGATGGATACGCGGTATGCCTGGGGCGATGACGGCCGTGTCACGGTGCATAACGCTGATGGCAGCCGGGAAGTGTATGTCCACGATGACCGCGCACGTCTGGTGCAGCGCATTGATCCGGACGGCGCTGAACACTTCAAATCCTATGACGACAAGGGCCGGCTGACGGTCGAGCAGGATCCGCTTGGAGCGGTGACGGCGTATCAGTACGACGAAGCCGGACGCTTGGTGGCGTTGTTTCCGGGGGATGATGAGCCGACGTCCTACGAGCATGACAACGGGTTCGTACGGGTCGTAAGGCGTGGTCTCGCCGTCTGGAAATATGAGCGCAATGATCAGGGCGACGTCACGCGTAAGACGGATCCTGACGGCAATATCACGGACTATAGCTACAACAAATACGGACAACTGACGGGGGTTTGGTTTCCCGACAACAGTTGCCATCGGCTGGTTTGGAATGAGCGGGGGCAGTTGCTTGAGGAGTTGCTGCCCAATGGGGGTAGCAAGCGTTATCGCTATGACGATCTTGGTCGGCAGGTTGCCCGCGAGGATGAACAGGGAGCGCTGACCCAGTTTCAGTGGGACAGTGTGGGTCGGTTGATTCGTGTCGTATTGCCAGGCGGCGCAACGCGCGAATACAGCTACAACGCCTACGGAAAAATCACCGCCGAACACGACGAACTTACCCACGTCACCCGCTACGAATACGCCGACGGCCTGCACCTGATCAGCCGCCGTATCAACGCCGATGGCACCCACGTCAAGTACCGCTACGACAATGCGCGCCTGCTGCTGACCTCGATCGAAAACGAGGTGGGCGAAACCTACCGACTCGCTTACCACCCCAATGGCCTGATCCAGCAGGAAATCGGCTTTGACGGCCAGCGCACGACTTACGTGTATGACCTCAACGGCAATCTGGCGGAAAAAACCGAACACGGCGACGACGGCAGTCAGCTCGTTACCCGTTACAAGCGAGACCACGCCGGCCGCCTCGTAAGAAAAACCCTGCCAGACGGCAATGTTGTCGACTATGCCTACGACCGCCAAGGCAACCTCCTAAGCGTCGACGACGGCCACTGGGCGCTGGCCTACGAATACGACCCACAAAACCGCCTCACCGCCGAACACCAAGGCTGGGGCACCTTGCGCTACGGCTATGACGCCTGCGGCCAACTGCACAAACTGCGCCTGCCAGACAACAACCGCCTTACCTTCAACCACGACAAAGGCGGCCACCTTTCCACCGTCGAGCTGAATGGCGAAACCCTCACCTCCCACCTGTTCAAAACCGGCCGCGAACACCAACGCCAGCAGGGCCAGCTCCTCAGTCACTACC